>JAFIFA010000121.1 GCA_020832225.1 Balneolaceae bacterium | reverse complement strand
GGGGTGATTACCTCCTTGTAGCCGCGTCGTTTCTGCTCATCGCGCAGAAATGCTTCAAGTGTACGTCTCAGTACGGTACCGTTAGGCAGCCACATCGGCAAACCGGACCCAACCATGCGGTCCATCTGATAGATACCCAGTTCCTTTCCCAGTTTCTTGTGATCCCGCTTCTTTGCCTCCTCGAGCTGCTCCAGATGCTGGTTAAGCAGCTTCTGCTTCGGAAACGAAACACCATAAATCCTGGTGAGCTGCTTGCTGCTGTTGTCGCCACGCCAGTAGGCACCGGCAAGGCTGGTCAGCTTCACCGCTTTCACCAGGGAGGTGTCGGGGATGTGGGGACCGCGGCAGAGATCGGTAAATGAACCCTGTTTGTAGAATGTGATGGTACCATCTTCGAGGTCCTCAATCAGATCGACCTTATATTCGTTACCCTTATTCTTGTAGAACTCGAGAGCTTTCTCCTTGCTGATCTCTTCCCGCTCAAATTCATTCTTGTTGCGGGCCAGTTCAATCATCTTCTTCTCGATCTTTGGCAGATCTTCCTGTCCGATTGAGTCGTCACCAAAATCGATGTCGTAGTAGAAACCGGTTTCGATGGGCGGACCGATCCCGAACTTCGCATCGGGATAGAGCTCCTGAACCGCCTCAGCAAGCAGGTGGGCAGAGGAGTGCCAGAATGTAAACTGTCCCTCTTCAGAGTCCCAGGTGTTGATGGTAATACCGCCATCTGAGGTAATTGGGGCATCGAGATCCTTGATCTCTCCACTAACGGTTACGCTGAGAGCGTTTCGGGCAAGGCCTTTGGAAATACTCTCCGCAACTTCTAAGCCGGTTGTGTTCTTGGGAAATTGTTTTTTTGTGCCGTCAGGAAGGGTGAGGGTAATAAAATCTTCTGGCATTAATTTTATGCTGTTGAGAGTCAGTTTTTAAGTTCTTTCGTAAGTTATCCCTAAAAATACAAAAACCTTCCTTTTCATTAAACCTCTATCTTTCAGTAAATAGCAGAGTGTTGCGTGTCTAAAGATATTGGTTATTTTAGCCGATAATTAAAAAATCATCTCACATAAATACGGGTATGCATTCCAAGGATGTTGTAACGGAGACCGGGTCTCGGTTTTTTCGTGATGAGGCGATGTTTCTGTATGACTACCATACACTTGAAATCATCGATATGAACCTCAGGGCGTGCCAGAAGTATGGGCGCGAAAGAGAGGAGATGATAGGGCTGCGCCTTACCGATCTGGGTAGGAAATATCACGCCGGTATAGATAAAGGGGATGGCCCCACCACAATCTGGGTTCATCAGAATAGTGACGGCGAAGAGTTTTATGTTCAGTTCACGCACCAGCCGATGAAGTACAAGGGGCGTACCGTTCAGCTTGCCGTGGCGCACGATGTTTCCGACAAGATTGATGACCTGAGCCGTTCACTTCATCTCATGCCCAGACTCGATACCGTGCGTTCCAATCTGCCGGTTGCTACAATAGAGTGGGATCCATCCGGGAATATCCGTGATTGGTCAGCGGGAGCATCAAGACTCTTCGGCTACCCGGTGAAGCATGTGGTTGGAAAAAACCTGTTTGATCTGATGATTCTGGCCCAAAACGGTGATTCCGGTAAAAAACTCGAATCCGAAATTGAGAGTATTCGAAACAGGGAGAGCTCCTACATCACGTTCGACTCCTATTTTGATGATGGTAAAGGCCGAAAAGTACACACCATCTGGATGTGTACGGGAATTTTTGATCAGGCCGGCGAACTGCTCAGTATCTACAGCGTGGTGGAGGATAATACTGACCGCAAGATCGCCGAACTCCAGCTGAAGGAGTCGGAAGAGCGATTCAGGGTAATTTCTGAGGCCTCACTAGTTGGTATATTTGTGGTACAGGACAGCATTCTAAAGTATGTGAACCCCCGGTACTCTGAAATAACAGGCTACCATCAAGATGAATTGATTGGGATAAAGGACCCAATTGATCTGGTACACGTAGATGATCAAAACGATCTTCACAAGGTTAGATGCGACTGGCGGAATAGAAAAATCGACTCCTTTGAGGTCGACGTTCGCATGGTGAAAAAGTCCGGAGAGATGATCTATACACGACTCTACGGCTCACGAATTGGATATGGTGAGAGAGAGGCGTTGATTGGGGTGATGATCGATCAGACGAGACAGGTGGAGACTAATGAGAAGTTTAAGCGGTCGGTTCGCAGCTATCGCGATCTATTTGATTCTATTCCGGACGCCATTTTCATCCAGGATTGCGAGGGTGAGTTTGTTGAGGTGAACAATGCAGCTATTGAAATGTTTGGCTATACACGAAATGAACTGATCGGAAGTCATCCGGAGTTTCTGATGGCTCCAGGCAAGGTTGATCTCAAAAAAACAGAGAATCATATAAGAGCAGCGCTAAATGGAGAACCACAGCTTTTTGAGTGGTGGGCGCGTCATAGTGAGGGACATTCCCTTCCAGTAGAGGTACAGATCAATAAGGGCACCTTTTTCGGGGAGAATGTTCTCATCGCCATTGCAAGGGATATCACGATTCAGCACCGACAGAAGGAAACGCTACGGCAGAATGAGGAGCTTTTCCGCCAGCTCTTTAAGAACGCACCGATCGGAATTGCGCTGCTTGACGGTGATAAGAAGGTACTGATGGTAAACAAAGGGTTCGAAGATGTGTTTGGTTACTCCGAAAAGGAGTTGAGCGGAAAAAAACTGGACGATCTGATTATTCCGGAGGGAAAACGGGAAGAGGCGAAAAGACTCTCCGAAAGCCGCGACTCCTTTGAGCTATCATCCGTGAGAATCGACCGACAAGGTAACGAGATCGATGTGTTGATCTACGGCGTACCGGTTGTGGTTGATGAAGAGATCATCGCGATCTACGGAATCTATGTCGATATATCCAATCAGGTTGAGGCAGAGGAGACCATCCGCCGATCCCTGGATGAGAAGGTGATCCTGCTCTCTGAAATCCACCATCGGGTGAAAAATAACCTGGCCGTGATTACCGGTCTTCTGGAACTTCAGTACCACAATCTCGAAAATCCGGGCGCCAAGAAAGCGCTGCTCGACAGCCAGCTTCGCGTAAACTCCATGGCCCTGATCCATGAGATGCTATATCAAAATGAGACTCTCTCCAATATCGGGTTCGACCAGTACATACGTGAGCTGAGTGAGGTGATCCGACGCTCACATTCCCTTAGTGATTGCGAGGTTGCCGTTCAGATCGATGCCGATCCGGTTCAGCTACCCATCACCAGGGCGATTCCATCGGGTCTCATTCTGAATGAGATCCTGACCAACGCCTTCAAGCATGCGTTTTGCCCGGAATCGACTTTGGATCCGACCATCAATATCAGTCTGAAGAAGATCAACGCAGAGCTGATTGAGCTTCGGATCTCTGACAATGGCCAGGGGCTGCCCGATCAGTTTGAACGGATCAGAAGTGCCTCACTCGGGTTAACGCTCATCAAAACGCTTCGGAAACAGCTTCTGGCCGATATGCAGGTCAATAGCGGGGCCGGAGGAACATCATACTCCATTAAGTTCTCTCCATTGGAGCCTGAACAAAATAACGGAAGCTTCTGAGTGAAACTTCCGTTTTTAAGTGAAACTTCCGTTTTTAAAGGTTTGATAAATTGTTGACCGAAATCTCTTATTCGGTATCCAGGCCTCTTCGGCGAAGCAGGTTTCTGACGTCCGGCTCACCACCACGGAAGTCGCGGTAGAGATCCATCGCTTCACGACTGCCACCACGGGAGAGAATGGTTTCCCTGTAGCGGTCACCATTTTCGCGGCTCAGCGATCCCTGCTGCTCCATAAATGCGAAGGCATCAGCAGCGAGAACCTCGCTCCAAATATAGGCGTAGTAGTTGGCTGAATATCCGCCCGCAAAAATGTGGGAGAAGTAGGGTGATTTATATCGCGGAGGAATCGCAGCGCGGTCCAGATTGTATTTGGCAAGCGCGCTGTTCTCGAACTCTTCCGCATCAGAGGGAAGATCGCCCGGCCCAAGCAGATGCCACTCCATATCAACCATGGTAGCACCCAGATACTCATAGGTATCAAAGCCTTGGTTGAACTCTCGGGCAGCAATTACGCGATCGAGCAGGTCTTGCGGGATCTGTTCGCCAGTTTCGTGGTGAACGGCGTAGTTTCGCAGAACCTCAGGATGGATCGCCCAATCCTCCTCAAATGTAGAGGGGAACTCAACAAAGTCGCGCGGCACGGAGGTACCCGCCTGAGAAGGGTAGTCCACATCGGAAAAGAGTCCGTGTACGGCGTGGCCCATCTCATGAAAGAGCGTAGTGACGTTGCTGAAGCTGATCAGTGCCGGCTCTCCGGATGCTGGTGGAGATATATTGAGCACGTTTACAATAACGGGCATTTGATCCTTCAGGTGAGACTGAACCACAAAGGAGTTCATCCAGGCGCCTCCACGTTTTGAGTCGCGTTCAAAGTAGTCGGCGTAAAACAGACCCAGCTGCGAGCCATCTTCATCATATACATCAAACACACGCACGCTCTCGTGCCATACGGGGATGTCATCGCGCTCCTCAAATGATATTCCGTAGAGGCGGTTCATGGTGTAGAACACGCCATCTTCCAGCACACGGTTGAGTTCGAAGTAGGGGCGAACCTCATCTTCGTCAATCTCATAGCGGTCCTGGCGGACTTTCTCTGCATAGTACTCCCAGTCCCACGGTTGGAGATCACCCTCAACGCCATCCTCTCGCATCATTCGCTCGATTAGTTCGGCTTCTCCGTCAGCATTCTGCTTAACGGCGGGGATCAGATCGGTAAGCATCTCCAAAACCCGTTCCGGAGATTCACCGGTCTGAGGTTCCAGTGCGTAGTGTGCGTAGCTCTCATAGCCGAGAAGCTCAGCCCGCTCGGCGCGAAGCTCAACAAGCTCCATCAGTACAGGCCGGTTGTCGATTCCGCCATCTTCGCCCACGCCACGAAAAGCGGACGCTTCCCATACGCGCTGACGCATCTCACGGTTGTCGAGTGAGGTGAGGATCGGCTGACGGGTGGTGTTGGTGATGGAGAGACGATACATGCCGTCGTGTCCGCGCTCTTCGGCCGACTCCCGTGCCGCAGCTATTCGGTCTGGGCTTAGGCCTTCAAGCATCGATTCATCGTCGGTGAGAACAGCACGCTCGTTGGTCATAGACAGCACATTCTCCTGAAACCGGGTAGTGAGTGAGGAGATACGTTCGTTGATCTCTCTCATTCTCTGCTGTTCCTCGTCACTCAACTGAGCACCGGCTCTTACAAAGTCGCGGTAGGTGTCGGTGAGGAGCTTCATGGAGGCCTCATCAAGGTCCAGGTTCTCACGGTCGTTGTGCAGCGCTTCAACGCGCTCAAAAAGAGCTCTGTTGAGCAGAATGTCATCAGAGTGGGCGGCTAGTTTGGGGGCGAGTTCCGACTGAATCTCCTGAAGTTTATCGTTGGTGTGGGCCGATGTGAGGTTAAAAAAGACGCGGCTCACGCGATTGAGCAGCACGCCGGTGCGCTCCATCTCAACGAGGGTATTTTCGAAAGTTGGCTCCTCACTGTTGTTGGCGATATCATCGATCTCATCGAGCTGCTCCTCCATGCCCCGCTCAAAAGCCGGCATAAAGTGCTCATCATCGATGGCGTCAAAATCGGGTGCTTCAAAGGGGAGGCTACTTGCTGAATAAAATGGGTTGTCGTTCATATCGGTTTGTTGATCACAAGCCACGGCGGCGAATAAAAGAGCCGGGAGTATGATCCATAATGATCGTTTTTTCATGATTGGATAAGAGAGTGTTAAAAGTATCTGGCCGAAGCTCGGCAGTGTGGAATATACGAAAATGTGGGGCAGGGTTGAAGGGGGGACTGGTTACTGGTTGAAAGTTGAAGGTTGAAAGTTGAAGGTTGAAGGTTGAAGATTCGGGCGGAATTTGAATTGGGAGGGTTTTTTGGGAGTGGGTGAGTGTGTGAGTGAGTGAGTGAGTGGGTGAGGGTGTGTATTAAGGGGGGCAAAAACGCTCTGCACTCCGCGCCATGTGGAGTTGCAACAAAAAAGTGGACAACCAGTTAAGGTATTTATGTGGCTGATTTTTGTTTTAGGTTTTCTTCGGCCTGTACCGGGCTTTGGTAATCAAGAGCCGAATGCAGTCGTTTTCTGTTATACCAGATTTCTATGAACTC
>JAFIFA010000080.1 GCA_020832225.1 Balneolaceae bacterium | reverse complement strand
CATGGGCGTTCAAGGGTTTAAATGACACCCCTTAAAATACGAAATAACAGTAAGATAATCGATTATATTCACCGAAATAATCTACATTTTTTGAATTAAACTTGTATCCTCATTTTCTCACAGCCTCTGAAAAGGAGGGGACTTTTGAAGTATATAAACAATGGTTTTGAATCGAACTCAGGTTTAAAGGCTCCAAATTGAAAAATTACCTCACATCTTTACCAATCACCCGTACCCCTTTCCGAAACCGTTGGGCAGACTCTTTCTTAATAAATAGTGGTCTTACAATCACTTGAAAAGACATTATATTTAAACTCAGGTTCTGACTCTTTCAGTTCTCCGCTTTTTTGCAGATGTTGTTTCAGATAACCCTCAATCAACAGACTTCATCATGAACATCCTTGTACCCATCGACTTTTCCGATCTGAGTGAAAAGGCTCTGGAAGTTGCAGACTCCTTTGCAACCCTCTTTAATGGTACCGTCACACCATTTCACTCCCATGTGCCGATTTCCGAAATGGATGAGCCCTATGCCCTTGGAATGGGTTCTCAGACCTATCAGGACTTTGAAAAAGTAGAAAAAGAGCTTTTTGAGCGGGTAAACGCAATTGCAGCGGAGAAGGTCGACCAAAATCGACTTAAACCGGCCGTGATCTCGATGGGTAATCCTGCGCAGAGTATTATCGATGCCTCTGAGGATTACGACTATCTGGTGATGAGCACACACGGACGCACTGGTTTTACGCGCTTTCTGCTCGGCTCTGTTTCAGAAAAGGTGCTCCGGCTCGCACATACTCCGGTGATCGTGGTTGAGGATGAATCTGAAGTGGACAGTTTCAAAAAGATACTTGTCACCACAGACTTCTCAGATAATGCGGCTGCAGCCTATCCCTATGCTGTTGAGATTGCCAACGCTGCCGGCGCCGACATGGACCTGCTCCATGTTCTTAGCTTTGATCAGTTTGATAAAGATGAACGTGATCTCTCCCTTAGGAAAATTCGTGAGGAGAGAATCAAAATATTGGCCAAGGAGTATTTCCACACGGTGAAGGGAACCGTAAACTCAAAAGTGATTGTCTCCGAAGATTCCGCACATGAGGCGATCTTCAAATATGTGAAGGAGAATCCTTACAACCTGATCGTAATGTCTACGGTTGGGCGAACCGGGCTTAAGTACCTGATGATGGGAAGTACAACGGCTAATGTGGTTCGCCATGTTAAAACGGCTGTGCTGAGCGTCAATCCGAGGCAGGATTACAACTAAAGTTTTTGCACCCTCATTGAGTTCAGATTTCAGACCAGAAATTAAAAAAGCCCCGGTTTTGAGCCGGGGCTTTCTTTTTGCTTATGCGGTTAGGCATATGCGGATCAGTACATCTTAAATCGAAGCGTTGCCAGAACATTCCAGCGATCAACAGTGCGAGTTGCCTCTTGTGATCGGAACTCAAAGTTTGGCGGACTGTCGGGCAGTGGTGAATAGTCATAAGCAGCATAGTCGTACACACTGGAGGTCTCATCCCAATATGCGTATTGACCGGCGAGCTCAAGTCGGATGTCACGGCTCAATGCGAAACTAACGCCTCCGGAGATAATCGTACGATCATCGGTTCCATCAATAAACCGGCTTGGAAGGAAACTATATCCGCCACGAATCTCAAAGTCGGGATTAACCGCGTAGGCCAGTCCTGCACGCAGATTCCAGACATCAGTGAAATTCTCTGCGATGAAGTCATTTTCCACCATCTCATCCTCAAAGAGCTCTCCATCCCTGAAGTCGATTCTGGTAGCAGAGTAGTCAATATAGTCTGCGGAGAATGAGCCGCTAAGGCCGCCAATGTCATGCAGACCCACACCTAATGAGATCTGCGAAGGCAGGCTAACACGGTATCGAAACTCACTGTTAAGATCGTCGGTAAAGTTCACACCGTTGTTGAAGGTGGTTCGGATCCGGGCGTCAAAATCTTCGTCTACAGTAATACGTGAACCTAGCGTATAGCTGGCACCAATCGTCAAATTGTTGTTGAGGCGATAGATCGCGCCTGCACGTCCCCTGAAACCGGTGAACGAACTTCTTATTTGATCTTCGAGAAGAATGTTGTCGATATCGGTATCCGGTGTTCCGTCATCATTGCTATCGATGAAGAGATCGTTGTAGTCGTTAAATTCATCCACTTCCTGAAAGAGGCGATCGTAAGAGAAACGGCCGGTCATAACACCTGCACTGAAACCAACCATCAGGTTTTCCTGGAATTCGGTACCCAGGAAGAAGGAGTACTCGCCGCTAAACCCCCGCTGAGTGATCTCACCCTGCTGGCGAATTCCAAGGAAATCACCAAACTGATCAAACCCAATCCTGAAGATCGATTCATCCCAATCTTCAAACTCATCACCAAAGTCTGTCGCAAAAGTGCTGAAAGCTATATCGGCGTAGGACGATCCCGGAGCCTTAAACTTGTCAGTTATTGTGTTATTCTCATTTCGTCCACTAAACGAAAAAGCACGATTAAAACTGTTGTTCTGGGTATAGGCGGCACCGAACACAAGACTACCCTGTTGCGTAGGCATCGCATAGGCAAATCCTATATTCGCAAGGTTGGTTTGATTGGCGTCGAAACTTCTGGTGTTCCCCAGATAGGTGCCCTCTTCGTTTACGATTCGGTGCGAAAGTCCAATTGTGGTAAAGCCTTCATCAAAGAGAGCCACACTGGCCGGATTATCCATAAATGAACCTATACCGGCACCATAAGCCGTTCCCGGCATGGTAATCGACACCGGATCGAAGGAAAATCCCCGCTCAGCAAAGAAATTTGCCTGGTTGCTGTAGAGGAGCGGATTGTTCGGATTGGTCTGGGCCTCGGATTGATTTGGAGTCCAGAGCAGAAATAGCGCAAGCATCGCGGCTATGGCAGGGGTTATCGGACGCATACTTCTCCTGTTGTAAACGGTTGAATTTGTTTAATGGTAGACCAAACGGGTAGCGAAACAATCAGCAAGCCTTTACAAATGCAGCAATATCAGTTGCTGCCTCGGTTGTTATTGTTCGACGAACGGCTACGGTTTGCCGAGCTCCGGTTGTTGTTATTATTACTCGATGAACGCTGTACGGAGGATGAATTGCTCCGGTTATTGGAGTTACTTCTGACTGTCGAAGAGTTTCGGTTGGTGCGGCTGCTGCGATTATTTACACTGCTGCTACGATTGTTGGTTCTTACAGTACCAGATGTAGCCGCCTCCACTCCTGCCCGAAGTGCTCTACCCAGAGTTGATGTACCTGATGTACGTGTTCTGTTATTTCGCACAGCAGGTGCATCAACGGTAGAAGCCTGTGGAGGCGCGATTCGGGTTTGCGTTGAGGAAGTAGTTGCAGCTCTTCGTGTGGTACGAACTGCAGAAGTACGCTCTGCAGATGGTGTAGCCTGAGATCTGGTTACGATCGCGCTGTTGGCGCCTGATGACCTAATGATCGCAGACGAACGAACCTGTTCTCGATTCTGGTCTGTATTTAAAGCTTCAGACTGTCTGTTGTTCGACCGGTTGCGGTTTGCTGATGAATTACCGGAAGAGCGGTTGTTGCTGCTTCGGTTCACAGATCCTCGATTGTTGTTCGAAGAGTTATTCCGGTTTACGGAACCCCTGTTGTTATTGTTATTAGACCTGTTTCGGTTCACACTTCCGCTGCTATTGTTATTCGAACGATTCCGATTTACGTTGCCACGATTGTTATTGTTGTTGGAACGGTTACGATTCACGTTACCCCGGTTATTATTTCCGGAGCGGTTTCGGTTCACGTTCCCACGATTTGTATTGGTTGTACCCCGGTTTCTGACAGAGCTTCCGGAGCTGCGCGTTCGTGTGGTTGTTCCACGGTTATTAACCTGGGAAGACCTTGCATTAGACCTTACAGCGTTTCTGTTCTGTACGGCCGAACTTCGGTTTCTGTTTACGTTGGCATTATTTCTGGAAGCCAGACCCGTGCTGCGTGGTTGATAATTTCTTGTTGTTACGGTTCTGTTGTTGTAGATCACAATTGGTCGGCCGTAGTAACCACCTGCCCATCCATAATAACCGCCATAAAAGCCACCGTAGGCAGGGTATCTGTTATAGCCATAGAAGCTGTAGTATGGATGTCCCCAACCAAAGCTAAACGAGTAGAAACTTCTCCATCGGGGATAGCCGTAGTGGTAGCGGTAAGAGAACGGACGGGAAGCCCAATAATCGTAGTAGTGATGGTGGTAGTGGTGCACATGGCTTGCTCTTGCTGAGCGGGCAGCAGGCGAATGAGCCAGCGTTACGCCATGGTTGAGATACCACTCCTTCGCTTCATAGTCTTTGAAGTAGAAAGACTCAGCATCATCCCAGCCATCCTCATAGCCCAGAACGTAGTCCTCTTCGCTCACGATCTCGCCAGCCCGTTCCTCAACGGGGGCACTTCTCTCCGCTGGAGATGCCTGAGCTCTTGAATCTGATTCAACTGTTTTGAATTGGGTGTAGCAACCTGAAGTAATCAGTGCAAAAACCAAAAAAATTGGTAAGTGTGTAAGTAATCTTGTTTTCATAACAGTCTCCGGCTACGGTGGTCTGTGGTTTTATAACGTTCTGACAGAATAATAAAGATATTGTTTCTTCTGATCTATCACATATTCATGTGAGGGATGTTATGTCAGATTTCGCCTCTCAGTGACTTCGCAATCACCTCTGCCTTAGAGTTAACGTGTAATTTCTTATAAATGTTTCGGATATGGGCACGAACTGTGTCAATACTTATATCGTAGCGATCCGCAATCATTTTGTAGCTCAGACCGTCTACAAGGCCGTTTACGATATCCTGTTCACGGGGGGTCAACTCGTTTTCCGGCTTAATATCCGGCACAGGTTTGTTGAAATGCTGGATCACCTTGCGCGCGATTTGGGGAGACATCGGTGCACCTCCCGACTTCAGATCCTCAATCGCCTCTTTGATCTCGGGCAGGGATGTGTGCTTGAGAAGGTACCCGGATGCACCGGCCATCAGCGAATCAAAGATCTTGTGAGAGTCATGGTAAACCGTCAGCATCAGGATCTCGATATCGGGGTACTCCTTCTTGATGATCGTGATCCCTTCAATACCCGACATTCCGGGCAGCTGAATATCCATCAGGAGCACATCGGGGGCATCATATTTTTTAAGATAATCCAGCATCTCCTCCACCGAATCCATCGCTGCCTTGCACTTCATATTATCCTGCATATCCAGATAGCGCTGGATGAGATTGCGGATCTTCACATTGTCTTCTACAATTCCGATGTTGATCATAATAATCTCCTCTTTGCTCTATATCGTCCCGTAAGTGTGGACTTTAAATCCGTCATCAGACCGAATATCTACCTTGGCCCGCATCCGTTCAGCTCGCATCCGGATATTCCGGAGGCCCTGCCCGCTCTTTCTGTTCTTCTCAATCCTGGTACCGTTGTCCTTCACCATCAGGTCAAATTCCTTCCCATCGAATGAGAATCGGATGTCAACCTTGGTGGCATTGGAGTGTTTCAGCACGTTGTTAACGGACTCCTTAAAGATCAGGTATACATTCTCTTTCACGTCAACCGGAAGTTTTTTATCCATATTCAGGTTACCAAAATCGTACTGCACTTCCAGCTTTCCATTCACAAACATCTGATTCACATAGTCCTGCATCCGGTCTGTAAGGTCACCGGCCGTATCGTTTCTGGAGTCGATCGACCAGACAATATCGTCCAGACTCGATACGATCTTTCGGCTGTGGGCACCAAGCTGACGCAGGGTTTCACGCACTTCCGGATTTAGTTCACCGGCCTGGAGAAAGTCGGTCTGCAGTGCAAGTTCGGTTAGTGATGAACCGACATCATCATGCAAATCACTGGCAATCTGAACCCTCATCTTCTCAATGTCCACCTGTTGAGACACCCTGAAATATCGAAGCGAGAAGATGATCAGACCTATAATTAGTGCCACAATCAGCAGCATAAACCACCACTGAAAGTAGAATGGCGGGAGAACAGTGAACGAGTAGATCGCCGTTGTGGCACTTCGCACCCCATCCGCATTGTAGGCTCTCACTTCTAAGGTGTATGAACCTGAAGGCAGTGCCGGGTAGCTAACGGAGTTCTCTCTGGTAACCTCCCACTCACTATTATATCCTCGGAGCCGGTGTTCATAAACGATCTGCTCGGGCGCCTCATAGGTGAGCCCGGAAAAAGTGGCCTGCAAAAAGTTCTGATCGTGCTGAAATGATCTGCTCTCACCAACATCCACGGTGCGGCCACTGATCATCACCTCTTCAAACTCAAGTCCGGGTGGCGTGAGGTTCTCCCTCAGCTGATGCGGGAAAAAGCGGCTTAATCCCTCTACTGAACCCAGCCAGATGCTGCCATCGGATGCCACAAATGAGGCCCCGGCATTCAGCTCATTGGCGATCAGACCCTGTTTCTGGGTATAGCGCCGGTATGAGAGAATTCGGTCGAGCTCTGTCTCTGCCGTGTCGAATTGATCCTTTTTAAGCAGGTACAGCCCCCGGTTGGTGCCGATCCAGTAGCGATTCCACATATCCTGTTCAATAAAGTAGAAGATCGTTTCGGTCTGCTCCGATCGGATAATACGCTCTGCTCTCCCCTCGCCATCATAGAAAGCGGGACCGTTAAAGGTCGAAAACCAGACGGTTCCCTGGTGATCTACATGAACATGGATAATACCATTACTGGGCATTCCCTCGCCTACGGTAATATGGTGAAATTCATCCCCATCAAATCGAACGGCACCTCCATAGGTAGCCAGCCACAGGTTGCCATCCCGGTCGGGTTTGATATCCATCACTGTGTTATTGGCAAGCACATTTCCTGTATGGAATTGGTCGTAGAGGTCAAGGCGCCCATTAGGCAAGCGAAAGGCCCCGTCGTTGTATGTGGCGATCCAGAAATCACCCGTATCGGGATCTTCATAAAATTTACGAACTACGGTAAAAGGGTACTCAGAGGGATCCAGATTGTTGAATTCACCATTTTCATAGATCGATATTCCCTCACGTGTACCGATCCAAATTCTGCCGCGACTGTCCGGATAGATCGCATAAACTTTATTGTCGATCAGGCCATCGCTTTCATTTAAAACCTCAAACTCTCCATCCCTGTAAAGCAGCACTCCCCCACCATAGGTTGCAATCCAGATGGTCCCATCCTCCTGCTCATTAAATCCGGTTACCACATTGTTTGTGAGTCCGTTATCCACGGTATAGCTCTGAAAAATATCACCCGTGTAAACTGTGATACCTCCACCAAGTGTGCCAAACCAAATATTCCCCTCACGATCTTTCATGGAGTCGTAAATGATCGTAGCGGGTAGTCCCTGCTGCCTGTTATAGTTTATGAAATTGAAACCGTCGAATAACGAGACACCGCTCTCTGTTCCCAACCAGACCCTACCATACTCCTCAATGGTGATGGTCTGAATCCGCTGATCTTCAAGGCCGTCTTCATGAGTGTAAACTCTGAAACTATCATTTTCAAAAAGGATAAGACCACCATGTGCAGCAATCCAGACCCTGTCCCAGTCATCGGTTTTCAGATCGCGGGTTCGCATCTCGGGAAGCCCGTCGTGGTGGCAGAAGTATCTGATGTCGTCTCCATCAATTCGCACCACTCCGTTTTGTGAACCGATCCAGATCACCCCATCACGGGTTTGATCCATTCCGCGCACAGAGGCCACATCGGCACGGTGATTTTTAAGCATCTGCTCTATCTCACCGTCCGGGTTTGTCCTCCAGAGACCGTCTCCATCGGTTCCAAACCAGATGTAGCCATCCTGATCCTCAAAAATTGAGATGATTGAGTAGTCGGCAAGTATGGATAGATAGTCGGGAGAGAAGATTGTTTCGTTCTCCATCAGGGTAACACCGGTCTCTGTACCCACCCAGATACGGTTTTGGGAGTCCTGAAACAGGGAGTTCACCCTGTTATTTGCGAGTCCGTTATCCTCATAATATTGTCTGAAGCGCTGACCGTCGAATCGGTTTAAACCATAGCCGGTACCCACCCAGATATAGCCCCGGTGATCCTGAATGATGTCATGAGCCACAGATTCACTCAGGCCCACATCAATCGAATAGCTTCTGAATGGAAGCTGCTGAGCCGTAAGCTGTTCCACCAACCCACAGAGAATCAGGATGGAAGCGATTAATATGGAGTACCGGATGATCATCATTGCGGCAATCTAAGAAGATTCCTCCGTCACTCAAATCACATATTCATGTGACGAGATAGCTTTTTTAAATCACAAACTTCCTTTTTTTAGTAAATCAACTGCGTGATGTACTGCTCTTGCTGTGAGAGCCATATAGGTAAGTGACGGATTTTGATTGGCTGAAGAGGTCATACAGGCACCGTCAGTCACAAATACATTCGGAACTGCGTGAAGCTGGTTCCATCCATTCAGCACAGACGTTTTAGGATAGCGCCCCATTCGGGCAGTTCCCATCTCGTGGATTCCTAAACCGGGACCTCCGGGATTATCATAGGTTGCTACATCCTTAAACCCGGCCGTCTCCAACATTTCGGCAGCGTCATTTTTCATATCCTCCCGCATCTTCCACTCGTTATCATTGAATTTCACATCAAACACAAGCGCAGGCTGTCCCCAGCGATCAGTCTTCTCTTCATCCAGCCAAACACGGTTTTTCGGATCGGGAAGCATTTCACCGAATCCGTTCAGTCCCATAGTCCACTCACCTGGTGTCTGAACCAATTCTTTTAGTTCATGACCGATCGCCATCTCCCGGATACCTCGCCACCAGTTTTCCCTACTGGCTCCCCCCTGAAGGTGAAATCCTCTTAGATATTCACGCCGGTCATCCCCGATATTGCGATACCGCGGCATGTGAACAGATCCTGGTCGCCGGCCGTAATAGTATTTATCCATGAACCCATCGAATCGCCCTCTGGCACCGGCCATGAAGTGATGATCCATCAGGTTTCGGCCGAGTTGTCCCGAATCGTTCCCCAGACCGTCAGGAAAACGATTTGATCTGGAGTTCAACAGAATCAGCGTGGAGTTAAGGCAGGATGCACAAACAAAGATTATATCGGCATAATACTCCATGGCCTTGAGTGATTCGGCATCAATCACTTCGACTCCCGATGCCCGGCCGGATTCATCATCATACAGAATCCGGCTCACTACGGAATGAGGACGAAGCGTCATATTTCCGGTGCGACCGGCAGCAGGAAGTGTTGCCGAATTACTGCTGAAATAAGCGCCGTACGGACATCCGCGCATACAAAGGTTCCGGTATTGGCACGATCCCCGGCCTTTATGGGGTTGCGTCAGATTTGCAAACCGTCCCATTGTAAGTACACGTCCGGGAAACTTTTCCATTATGGTTTCCCGAAAATGCGATTCCACACAGTTCATTTCGAACGGCGGCAGAAATTTCCCGTCAGGAGCCTGGGGAAGCCCTTCGGCCTGACCGCTGATTCCGGCAAACTCTTCCACATAATCGTACCATGGCTCCAGATCATCATACCGGATGGGCCAGTCGACACCGACACCTTCTTTGGCGTTAGCTTCAAAATCCTGCGGACCAAGCCGGAGACATTGCCGCCCCCACATGAGCGACTTTCCCCCCACATGGTAGCCGCGAATCCAGTCGAACCGCTGCTTTTCGATATAGGGCTGATCGTCATCTTTCAGCCACCAGTGCTTTGTCGATTCCCGAAGCGTATAACCTGTTCGCTGATGAATGGCATACTCTTCTGCTTCCTCACGTTTGAGCTGATCGTTCCGCGGCAGTTCCCACGGTTTTTTCATCATTGTGGGATAGTCGGCTACATGACGAACATCTCGGCCCCGCTCCAGAACAAGTGTTTGCAGCCCCTGTTCTGTCAGCTCTTTAGCCGCCCAACCTCCGCTGATGCCCGTTCCGATAACTATGGCATCATAGGTTTGCTTCTTTTTGGCACGAATATTCAACCGCATATGTCTGCAAATTAATAGTTGATTTGACTGAAGTGAAGAATCTATCTGATCCCCGTCAAAAATAAAAGGCCACCCTTCGGGCAGCCTTCATATGGAAGTACGTTGAAATGAGCCGAACCCATCAAATAATCTGAGTTGTTCCGCCACTTTCTAGGTTAATATCCATTCCCGGTTCGTTGGTTTCCCAGGCGCCACCGGTAAAATCTGGCACATCAACCGAGGTCGAACGGTTTGCCACCGACCACTCGCTGAGCGGAGCAATCGCACTCCAGAGTGCTGCGTCATACACGTTCATATCAAGGGGAAGTCCGTTTCGAAGACAGTCTATCAGCCGCCAGTCCATAATGGTATCCATTCCGCCGTGTCCGCCAACCTCGCGGGCCATATCGCCCACCCGCCTAGTAATTTCCGGAGTGTATTTTTCCTCCAGTTCCTGAACATCCTCCTCTGAGAGCCAGCCCGTATGATCTTTGGCAATACGAGCGGGGCCCGGCCATTTGCGGGCAATACCATCTGTCCCGCTAATAAGGCAGATCCGTGAATAGGGTCGCGGTGACGTCACATCGTGCTGAAGCATGATTGTGCGCCCTTTTTTGGTACGAATCGTAGTCGTATTCATATTTCCCCGAAAGTCACGACCTTCAAAAGGTTTCCACAGATCATTTTCAGCAGCCATTTCTCGGGCTTTGTTTGCCATCTGGAAATCATTGCTTGAAGTGGAGACAAGGTAGTCCATCTGATCCCCGCAGTTGATATTCATCATTTTCGCAATCGGACCAATAGCATGGGGTGGATATAGATTGCCATCTCTTTCAGAGTTCTCTTTCAACCTCCAAAGGTCGTGGTAGTAATCCTCTGAAAAGTGCATTGCCATCAGGTCGTGAATGTAAGCCCCCTCCCCGTGAATCAGCTCGCCGAAGAATCCGTGACGAACCATGTTGAGAATCATCATCTCGAAGAAGTCGTAGCAGACATTGCCGAGCATCATGCAGTGCTTCTGTGTTTTTTCGGACGTCTCTACGAGCTGCCAGCACTCTTCGATGGTTTTGGCCGCCGGCAGTTCCACAGCAACATGTTTACCGTGTTCCATAGCATGAACAGCCTGTTCAGTGTGCTGATCCCATGGAGTGCAAATGTAAACCAAATCCACATCATCAGCTTCACACAGCTCTTTCCAAGAGTCTTGCCGACCTGAGTAGAGTGCCGGGTTGTGGGATGTTTCCTCCAGTTCTGCCGCTGAGCGTTGCACTCTGTCAGTCTCAATATCGCAGAGACCCGTAATCTCAGTACCCTCAATTCTTATTAGACGTCGAACACCTCCAAGGCCCCGGTTTCCGATTCCTATAACACCAATACGTACGGTTTCCAGTGCAGGAGCACCAAAACCAGCCATATTAAAGCGTTGGCTATGACTCATTTTAAAACCGGCATTACTGCGGTCCTGGAGCGTGCAGGCTGCTAGCCCAGCGCCGGTTAATCCGAATACAGCTGTTTTCAGAAAGTTGCGACGGTCAAATTTATTACTCATACTTTATCAATATTAAAGTTTAAAGAAACTGGTTTAATTCACTCGTAGTATTTAAGATTATCACTATCAATATCAGGCGGAGTGGGCAGTTTTGGTCGATCAAAGTGACTGTGCAGTTCTGTTTCACCATCAAAGAAACCACCATTTCTCAGAAAAAACCTACCATCTTCAATTCCCCCAGAATAGTCCAGTCTGTAACCTATTTGAGCAATGTCATCACCCGTAAATTCCGCTTTGTTCAGTTCATGCCACTTCCCTTCAGTGGTTCGAATCCACTGATTTTCATAAAAAGCTTTTCTTTCCAAGTGTCCATTTTCAAATGCGAAGTTCTCTAAGAACGAGTGAGGGCGATTGTACCAGGTATCTGTTTGTGGCCTTAAAAACCGGGCTATCAGCTTCCATTTCTTTGTTTCGGGTGAGTAGAAGTAGCCAGTGTAGATCGTGTTACCCTCTCCGTCAGGCTGAACGGAGTTTAAAAAACGATACGTAGAGCCGGCTTTCCAATTGTACACTTTAAAACTCTGGCCTCCGGAACCTTCATTTCCAAACTCACCGATGTAAACATGATCACCATGGTCTAATACCTGTATTCGCTTCTCAACAGGAATTTCGTCTGGATTATCGGTTTGGTAGGGGCTCCAGACCGAAAAGAGAACTCTCCGTTCCTGATCTGAATTTACCTGAATTCCAAAATAGCCTTCACCAAAACCATTAGACATGAAGTAAGAGCCAACCGGATCATAACCCTCCGGAACGGTCAATTCGCTATAGAGCCATTCCAAATTCTCACCTTCGGGTAAGTCTCCATAACTTAAATGAACCGATGGCCCTCTTCTTCCCCAATAAAATCGATTGTTTTCATCATTTTCCACATACGATAATTCCAGATCAACAGGCATTGTAACATAAATATCTGAAATCCGGGCAAATTGATCTCCATCTTTATCGAGTCCGCGCAGCACTACTTTATTATAGCCCGGTTGTGTGATTTCAAATTCTCCGGCCAATACCGATTTGGCTTCTTTTGAATGAAGTTCCACGCTTTTACGATGGTCATTCATTTCAATTTCTATTGTGCTTTTTTCTACAGATTTACCCCGAACACCAACCTGTATAGGTGTCTCTTTATTTGCATAGAAATAGATGTTCACTTCTACATCCTCGTCTGTCCAAAGATCAACTCCTCTTTCAAGGTCTACAATTCCGGGATTTGCCTGTTCCGTATATCCGTTGCCTGCTAACGGTATGTACTCTGTTTTTTTATAGTCCGATCTTGCCTCAGACAGTTGTTCACTACAGGCATTCAGAGCAAACAGAACTAAAAAAGCCATCCATTTATTATCACATGTCATGACACACTCTCAACAAAATCAGTTGTTTTCATTATAAAGTCATTGTTAAGAAAAAGTAAGCTGCCCGCTTTGATATGCGGACAGCTTCTGGTGGTTGCTACGGATTTTGTACAAGATTCGGATTTAGTGCCAATTCATTTTCCGGTATTAAGAATACCACTCTTGGAGCATCAGGCTCAATAATTTGAGTCCCCTCATCCATATCTACACCCGGATTGTTTGGATTTAAATGTGTACCCGGATAATCACGTACCATTGCCCGGTCGTTACGGAAAAGGTCAAACTTCCGATGCCCTTCAAAAGCCAGTTCGAGTCGACGTTCTTCAAGTACAACATCGAGAACTGAGATATGGCCATGCAGATCACCCTCACTGTAAAGTGCATCTCCTGTAAGACCAGCACGCTCTCTTATGAGATTAACATCTTCAAGGGCTTCACTGTCATTTCCAAGTTTAGCATTCGCTTCTGCGCGGTTCAGATATATTTCTGCAAGCCTGAGTATTACCGGCGAACTCAGAGATACAATATCGTCCTGAAAGGAGTATTTCAATATATACCAGATCGGATAGCCATTTCTGGTATCGACAATCTTCTCTCCTGAATCGTCTACTTCAGGGATTCCATCATCATCCAAAACATATCTGGGTTGCAGAAACTCTATTCTCCTATCGTCAGGATTATCTTTAAGCAGATCCCGGAAGCTTTCAGAGGCAAACATTTCTCCCCAGCCTACCCCATCATCGGAACGAAAATACATAGAACCGATATTTCCAAAACCATGGTCATCATCCTGCGTATGCCGGATTGCAAAGATAGTTTCCGGATTACTTTCATTAGGGAGTCGGTAGTAATTCGGAAGATCACTTGTCCCAAAAAGTGAGTATCTGCCTGAATCTATTACCCTGTTAGCATACTCAATTGCTAATTCATTCTCCTCCATGTAGAGATAGATTCTTGAAAGAAGGCCATATACAACTTCTGTTGAAGCATAACTGTTTGGTTTATCCATGCTCATCAAATCAGCAGACTGCAACAGATCGTCTACGATGAAGTCATAAACTTCAGCTACAGTACTTCTTCCGGGCAGCTCATCCGGGTCAGAGTTCGTTTTAATTGGAATACCGGGATTTGATTCCGGGCTCTGTGTATAAGGCCGTGCAAAGTTGGTCACCAGGTGAAAATGTGCAAGCGCTCTCATAAACAAATTTTCACCCACCAATTGATCAGCATCTGCTGACTCACCGGTTTCCACCTCTTCAATCACACGGTTTGTACCATAAATGATCTCGTATGCCCAGCCCCAAAGTCGATCAGCATCACCTTGATTGGCTGTATGGTTATAATTGTAGGTATTAAAAAGTGGATCTGTTGTAATACCACTGAGAGCCACATTGTCTGCCGGATATTCAGCCATTTTGTGAAGATCTCTCATGTAAGAGAAATAACCTTCACCTACAAACCTATGGTAGTTACCATACGTCACAGCCTGAACACCTTCAATTGATTCAAGAGCAACATCTTCTTCCTGTCCGTCAAAGGGGACATTATTCAGGTCACAGCTCCAAATCATAAGAGCAGCAACCGCAATCCAGAGTATCGACTTTTTATGTAATAACATATCTATACTTATTAATGGTTAATCAAAGGCCTATTTCAATCCCGAATAGTAACTTTCGGCTGATTGGATATTTTGTATCTGCTATTGCTGTTTCAATTCCCACCTCTGGGTCCATTCCTGAAAAACTTGTGAACGTCAAAAGGTTGTCCCCGCTCGCGTACAAACGCAGGGCTCTGAGTCCGATTCGATTCAACAGATCAGGCTGTACGTCGTATGAAAGCGTGACGTTTTGCAGTCTCACATATGATCCATCCTCAATATATCTGGAGGAAGGACTGTTTGAGTTCTGATTGCCACCAAAAACGGCTCTCGGATGCGTTGCATCATCACCCGGTTGTTGCCATCTAGACCAACCATCCTGAAGCACCATTTGGTTGTATCCTGGATATCCTCCATCTGAATCAAAAAGCTGACGCGCACTGTGGTAGATATCATTTCCTGATACAAACGTAAAAAATGAACTCAGGCTCACAGGCCCGTATCGGAATCGGTTCCTGATACCACCAGTGAAATCAGGGGAAGCAGTCCCCACCGGTTGCAGAGAAGCGTCATTGTAGCTGCTCGTCACTTCTCTGGAAATGATGTTACCATCATCATCCCTTTCAAGTACTTCCCAGAGCGGATCTCCGTTCTCAGGGTCGACTCCCATCCACTTTCTCATGTACCAGGTATTTTTATCACTCCCTTCCATGATTCTCTGATTACCTGCAAGAATATCATCTCCGTCGCTCAATTTCAGAACTCTGTTTCTGTTGAATGAGATGTTAAAATCTGTAGTCCAACTGAAATTATTGGTGACAATATTGTTAGATGAGATTTCAACCTCCAGACCTCTGTTTCGCACAGAACCCACGTTTTCTGTTCGGCTGGAGAATCCCGCAGTTGCAGGTAAAACCACCGCAAGAAGGAGATCTTCGTTAGTTTGCTGATAGATATCCGTTGAGATGGTAAATCTTTCAAATAGTTCAAAATCCAATCCTAAATTTGCTTGTCGGGCAACTTCCCATGTAAGCTCTGGGTTTGGGGTTCGAGCGGGAATCGCTCCCGGGTTACCCGCATACTGAACCGTATAGGCAAATAAACCAAGGTGCTCATAGTTACCGATGCCAGCGTTTCCTGTAGTTCCATAACTGGCTCTGAGGCGAAGCAGATCAACAGCCTCGAAATTGTCCATGAACGATTCATTACTTAACAACCAGGAACCGCCAATTGAGTAGAAATTACCGTATCTGTTATCAATACCGAACCTGGAAGATCCATCCAGACGATATGACAGACTCAGAAAGTAGGTATTCTGGTAGCTATACTCCATCTGTGAGAGTACAGAGAAAAAGGTACTTTCATTTTTGTATCCACCCAAAGAAAGCGGTTCTGCAGTAACATTCAGTATTTCCAGATTTGGCTCAATTCCTATTCCTGTACCGCTCATACCATCAGAATATAGATGCTGATACTCAACTCCGGCAATTCCGCTGATCGTATGATTATCAAAGTCATAGTTGGCGTGCAGCAAATTCGAGGTCAGAAATGATGTGCTGTAGTCATATGAATTGGAGAGCTCTCCATTATTGGTACTGCCTGCCGGTGTCCGACGGTCTGCATTGCTCTCACTTCGAAATGCATTAAGTGTGGCTCTGTTTGATGAGCTTGCATACAGCCAATCTAAAATATTGTACTCAACCCGAACACTTCCTGCCAAATACTGACGCCGGTTATTGCTCCAATTGTATTGAAGAGGGTATAAAAAATTGGTCTGATCTCGGCCCAGCCAACCTGACTCTGAACCGGTTCTGATCGTACCATCTTCATTAAATGCCCTGTCCCAAGGCAGATTAGTATACGATTGATAAAGAGCGCCTGTCGGGTTGTTTACCTCATTAGTGTAGCTGCCCGATAAACTTGCAGAGAGGTTCACTCTTTCGTCAACCTGGTGAGTCAAATTCAGTCTGCCTGCCAGCCTCTCCAGATTGTCTGAAATCAGTGTACCCTCTTCATTATAATAGTTTCCTGAAATATAGAAGCTTGTTAGCTCACTTCCGGCGGAAACAGAAACCTGGTACTCTTGTGTAAGCCCCCTGTCGAATGCAAGATCCTGCCAATTTGTATCAGTATCCAAAAATGAAGGGTCCAGGTTTGGGTTGCCCATCAATTCATGATACTCAAAATTCTGAGCGGAATTCATCACCTGAAAATTTCCATCCGTTCTGCGATTGACCCCTACAGTTGAACTGATATCGATATTGGACGTACCGGGTCGTGCTTGTGTCGTTGTCACGACAATCACGCCGTTGGCAGCTCTCGATCCATAAAGTGCAGTTGCTGAAGCATCTTTAAGTACTGTGATCGATTCAATATCACGCGGATTCAAAGTATTCACGTCAAATGAACTTCCTGAACCAGCTATAACACCGTCAATTACATATAGTGGGGCTGCATTAGCAGAGATAGATCCCGCTCCGCGAATTCGAACATCGGGTGTTGAACCGGGACTACCAGAAGCCGTTGACATAAATACACCAGCAGCCTTTCCTTGCAACAATCGGGTTGTATTTGGGCTCGTAATATCCTGAAGATCTTCACCCTGAATGTTCACAACGGAACTGGATATTTCACGCATTCCCCTTTCACTGTAACCAAGAACAACGACTTCACCGAGTTCGGCAAGACTCTCCTGTAGAGTAATTTCTAAGCTGGTTCTTCCATCAACCTGAACCGTTTTTGATTCAAAACCGATGTATGAGAACACCAAAACTCCATCTGCTTCAATGCTAATCTCAAACTCACCATCGTTATTGGTTATGGTACCGCTTCCCGTATCGCGTATCAAAACGTTGACCCCTGGTATTCTTTCACCATCTGCGTCGGTGACAATTCCGGTAACTGTAATCTCTTGTGCCAGCAGTTGGAATGGTGTAAGCAGAAACAAACACAATCCAACCGCCAATAAAATTTGGATCTTTTTCATCATATTAACGGATTTTTTTGATTCTATAAGCTACGCTTCGAAAGCACTGAAGTCTTCGAAACCTTTCTTTTCACAAAAAAAGCCTTGAAATGACATAAAGCAAGAATTAAATCTTTTTTTTCTTTTCTTTTCTAGTAACTATATTACGAAAGCTTACTTTCATAAGGCATCGATAGACATTTGTTTACCAAACCGGGGCATAATTTCACAATAATCAGATCTCATGAATAGCGACACCATACCTGCTTCTTCAAATCATTCTGCAGAAGAGATAGCTTACAATACACATACCGAGATATCCGGACAGCCTCAATTGTGGAGAGAAATATTTGCCAATATTGACTGGCAAAAACAAGCAAAGGATTTCCTAAACCCTTTACTCTCATTGGAAGACTTACATATTGTATTGACCGGAGCTGGCACATCTGCATTTATAGGAGAGGTTATTGAACCTCTTATAGGTACAATTTTAAAAAAGCATACCCGGGCACTGCCAACCACTCTGCTTGTGACACACTTTAAAGAGTATATCGACATAGATAAACCAACTCTTTTCATATCGTTTGCACGCTCCGGCAACAGCCCCGAAAGTGTTGCTGTAATGGACCTTGCTGAAAAGCACTGCAAAGCACCATATCATATTACGATAACTTGCAATTCAGCAGGAAATCTTGCTCTTAAAACAAAAAACCTTACCAATTCACTATCCATTGTTTTGCCAGAACAGGCTGAAGATAAATCGCTGGCAATGACCGGCAGTTTTACAGGCATGGTGCTTGCGGGGCTCCTCACATCAGACGCAATAAATCAAAAAATTCGAAAAGAACACGTTGAACAGATTTCCGCAAATGCAGAAATAATATTGAAAACATACTCAGATTTTTTCCGAAAATTATCCAAAAAGCCTTTCGAACGTATTATTTTTTTAGGCTCTGGCCCGCTTTGTGCAATCGCCAGAGAATCACATCTCAAAGTTCAGGAGCTTACAGATGGTGAAGTGGTCGGTAAATACGATTCGTTTTTAGGGTTCCGGCATGGACCGAGGGCCGTTTCCAATTCAGAAACCGTTGTCGTGTGCCTCTTTTCATCAAACCTGGATGTGTTTCGATACGAAAAGGATCTGGCAGAAGAGCTGATAAAAAACAAATATGCCAAGATAGTATTGGGCATCTTTCCATCAAAAGATCAGGCTGACATGATATCGTTCGGCACCCAAAACGAAAAGATTATTATGGATGCCGTAAGCGAGCCGATGTTGCCCGAACTTGAAATCATTCCATACGTGATCCCTGCTCAACTTATTGGTTACTATAAATCTATTCAGCTTGGGCTGAATCCGGACAATCCATCCAGAAGTGGCTCTATTTCAAGAGTTGTGAAAG
This sequence comes from Balneolaceae bacterium, assembly GCA_020832225.1. Classification (GTDB taxonomy): domain Bacteria; phylum Bacteroidota; class Rhodothermia; order Balneolales; family Balneolaceae; genus Rhodohalobacter. Next base: position 10,157 of record JAFIFA010000080.1, on the reverse strand, counting down.
GCGTAAAAATATATGACTCACCATCCAAAGAGTAGCTGATTATGATTTTGGTTCTCTGCCCAAACCCTTCAATTGACAAATTGCTTTATGTAGACCGGCTGAATCCCGGTTCAGTTAATAAAAGCAGTATGGAAAAAATGTATCCCGGAGGAAAGGGTGTTCATGTAGCACTCGCCTTAACGGAATTGGGTGAAAGTGTAACCCTGTCAGGATTTTGGGGTGGTGAAAGCGGAACCTGGATAAAGAATGAATGCCGAAAAAAGGGTATCACCTGTGTTGGCCCGTTAACTAAGCAATGGAACAGAACATGCCTGACAATATTATCAGATCAAATCCCCCAAGAAACCGAGATCGTTGAAAGAGGGCCCGCCGTTAACGAACTGCATCTTGACCACTTTTTTTCAGAATTAGCCGATTTAATACCAAAAAGCAACTCCGTGGTTGTAAGTGGTTCCTGGCCCCCTGGTACACCAAAACACGTATATCAACAGATAAAAGATATCAGTGAACGACACTCAGTACCTCTGTGGGTTGATGCCAGCGGTGAACGATTGACAGATGCGATCTGTGCTGAACCGTTTGGAATCCATATCAACCATCATGAAGCTGAAGAGTATTTTGGTAAAGCATTATCGCCTAAACATTCAGCTGAAAAGCTTCTGACAAACAGCCGGATTGCAGCCGTTACAAACGGTGCTGACGGACTCTATATGGCTACGAGAGAGTCCATAATCCACACTTCTTGCAGGGTTGATCATATTATTTCCACGGTGGGTTCAGGAGACTGCCTCACTGCCGGGCTTGTCCATGCGTGGAATAGATCGTCAGATTTACATGAAATGGCCAAAGTTGCTACGGCTTGCGGTACTGCAAACTGCATTTGTCCTGATCTTGGTATGTTGAAGAGCTCCGATGTTCATCGACTTCAGCATTTAGTAACTACTAACGCAATCTATCCCTTATGAAACGTTTTGCTCCTAAAACACTGGTCGTAGGTGAGTTAAATGTAGATTTGATCATGGATCAACTGTCCGGTATGCCTGGATTCGGAAAAGAACTCGAGGCAGATGTGATGAACCTCACACTGGGCAGTTCTTCTGCGATATTTGCTTCCAATCTATCAAGCCTTGGTAGTCATGTCTCTTTCAGTGGGATGATTGGTGATGATCTTTTCGGCCATTTTATTAAGAGTGACTTGAAGTCAAAAGGGATCGATACCCGCTCGGTCATAACCAGTCAGCGGTATAATACTGGAATTACGGTTGCATTCAATAAAGGCGATGATCGAATGATGGTTACATATCCGGGAGCCATGAAATATTTCGGGCTTGATGAAATTGACACCGGGTTATTTAACGATTACAGCCACCTCCACTCAGCAGCTATCTTTTTTCAGCCTAAATTGAAATCCAGGCTTTCTGAACTATTTGAAATGGCAAAGAATGCCGGACTTACTACCTCCCTCGATACTCAATGGGATCCGTCTGAAAAGTGGGATCTTGATATTGAAAAGCTTTTGCCTCATCTAGACTATTTCATGCCAAATGAACAGGAATTACTAAACCTCACAGGGTCGACCACTTTAGATGAAGCGATTGACTCCATCTCAGAATTGTGCAACTGCTTAATTTTGAAAAGAGGTCGTAATGGGGCAAGTATGTATTGTAAAGGAAAAGTAACTCATTTCCCGGCATTTGAAGTAGAAGAGTTTGTTGATGCAATTGGTGCCGGCGACAGCTTTAATGCAGGATTTATTTATTCAATTCTAAACGGTTCTTCATCAGAGGAGGCACTAAAATTTGGAACTGCTTCTGCTGCTGTATCAACCATGAGCTCAGGTGGTACAGGAGCGATCAAATCAGCTCATCAGGTACGTGAAATTGCAGCAAACCTCAAATTTCAAACGAATCAAGTACATCACTAAAAAATGACTTTAAAGCAAAAGTTTTCTCAACTCGAAGATCAGAAAAGTGCATTACTCGCTGCAAATTTCTACAACTACGAAACTGTTACAGGTGTTCTTCGGGCTGCATCTGCGATGGATATGCCAATTATTCTGCAGGCAAGTCCAAGTACAATTAGGTATTTGGGCGCTGAAGTTGCAGCCTGTATGGCGCTAAAGTCAATGGAAAAGTTTGGTGTTGAAGGCTGGCTTCATCTCGACCATGCCGAGTCGATAGAGACCATTCAGGCTTGTCTAGACGCCGGTTTCGATTCGGTAATGATTGATGCCAGTGAAAAATCATTTGATGAAAACGTGAAGATAACATCAAAGGTGGTCAGTTTAGCAGAAAAGTATGGAGCGAATGTTGAAGCGGAACTTGGGTATGTTGCGAAGTTGGGGCAATCTCACGAAAAGGAGGGCTTCACCAACCCCGGTGAAGCTCGGGAGTTCACAGAAAAAACCGGCATCAACGCTCTTGCAGTGGCTATAGGATCTGCACACGGGTTCTACAGAAAGGAACCGGATCTGGACCTGGACAGGCTATCCGCTATCAAGAAAGAGTGTACTGCAGCACTTGTGCTTCATGGTGGCTCGGGAATACCAGATGCACAGATTCAGGAAGGAATTCGCAGAGGGATCCGAAAGATTAATGTTGCTACTGAACTTAAGGATGCATTCATGAACTCACTTCAGGGTGAGCTAACAAACAACAGTGAAATTGATCTGCGAAAAGTTTTTCCACCCGCTGTAGAAGCTGTCAGTAAACTTGTACAGCAAAAAATGAACATTATTCTGAACGCTTAGAGTGTGTTATGAGCATATCTTTATATAATAGCATCCCAAAGATTGATGCACATCTTCACCTGAATACGAACAGGTACACATTGGCAGAAATCGCTCTGATGAATGATTTCAGAATATTGACTATCAACACAGAGGTGCCCTTTTTCCCGGAGTTGAACAAACAGCAGTCATTGGCTGCAGATTCGCCTACAAAATTCAGCGAGAGGATAGATTTCATCACGTCATTCACCACAGAAAATTGGGGGAAATTCGGCTGGCAGGATAAAGCTATTGAACAGATTGAGCATGGCCTGAATCGTGGAGCTGTAGGTGTTAAGATTTGGAAAAATATTGGAATGGAGCTAACGGATCGCGAAGGAAATTATATCATGGCAGATCATCCATCTTTTGCCCCTATCTATTCATTTTTGGCTGAAAATAATATCCCACTGCTTGCGCATCTTGGAGAACCGCGCAACTGTTGGTTACCCGTCAGTGAAATGACAGTGACAAGTGATGCTGAGTACTTTTCAGGCCATCCTCAATACCATATGTATCTTCATCCGGAGTTCCCATCATACAAAGAGCAACTTAAAGCACGTGATCGGCTGTTGGCCGATCATCCCAATTTGAAATTTATCGGTGCTCATCTGGCAAGCCTGGAGTGGAGTGTTGATGAAATTGCAAAATGGCTTGATCAGCACCCAAATAGTGGAGTTGATCTTGCAGAACGTGTTTGTCATTTGCAGCATCAAGCTTCAGGTGAACCAAAAAAAGTGAAAGAGTTCATTATGGCCTATCAGGATCGAATCATTTATGGTTCAGATCAGATTGATGACGGATCTTTGCCTGAGAATAATCTCAAAGCAACACTCCAAGAGAAATGGCTGAATGAGTTTCTCTTTTTCTCTGAACATAACGTTCAAACGGCTTGGAACGTAGAAAAGCCTTTCTTGGGTCTCGGTCTAAAAGAGACAGTTCTGAAAAAAATCTTCCATGACAATGCATTGAGCTACTATCCTCAACTGCGCTCTTAATCAACCTCAGTATGCTACTAAACCCTATTGATTGGATAATTATCGCCGGCTACCTGCTGTTTTCACTTTTGGTTGGCTTGTGGGTGATGAAAAAAGCCGGAAAGGACTCTACCGAATTTTTTGCCGCCGGTAAGAATATGCCGTGGTGGCTGCTGGGAATATCTATGGTCGCAACTACATTTTCAACCGATACTCCGAATCTCGTTACGGATATTGTAAGGCAAAACGGAGTGTCCGGGAACTGGACATGGTGGGCATTTTTGCTGACCGGAATGCTGACTGTTTTTATATACGCAAACCTTTGGAAGCGTTCCGGAATTTTAACGGATGTTGAATTTTATGAGCTCCGTTATAGCGGAAAGTCAGCCGCTTTTTTAAGAGGTTTTCGCGCAATTTACCTTGGACTCATCTTCAACGTCATCATCATGGCTTCCGTATCTTTGGCAGCTATCAAGCTCGGAACTGTGCTGATGGGTATCACACCTTTCCAGACTATTCTCATTGCAGGTATTGTTACCGTTATCTATAGTGCTCTGGGAGGTCTGAGGGGCGTTCTAATCACTGATTTTTTCCAGTTTTTCCTCTCAATTATTGGTGGGCTAATAGCCGCCTACGTTGCGTTAAGTCATCCGGAAGTAGGCGGTTTGTCTGGACTTCTTACCCATGAAGATGTACTCCCAAAGCTAAATATGTTCCCCGACTTTTCAGATAGCTCCCAGCTGCTTGCAATCCTCATCATTCCACTGGCGGTTCAATGGTGGAGCGTCTATTACCCCGGCTCTGAACCAGGTGGTGGTGGATATATTGCACAGCGAATGTTTGCTGCAAAAAATGAGAATCACTCTATCGGTGCGGTATTCCTCTTTAATGCTCTCCATTATGCGTTGAGACCATGGCCATGGATCATAGTTGGTTTATGTTCCATTATCGTTTTTCCAGATCTGGCTTCAATCCGGCAAGAGTTCCCGCAGGCTGCGGACGTTGTAGACCACGATATGGGTTATCCCGCAATGCTAACATTCCTTCCGGCCGGGTTGATGGGACTTGTAATCGCAGCTCTGATTGCTGCCTATATGTCAACCATCTCAACCCACCTTAATTGGGGATCTTCATATATCGTTAACGACTTTTACAAAAGATTCATCAGACCGGAAAGTTCTGAAAAAGAACTGGTTAACGTAGGACGAATTTCAACCGTTGTGCTGATGATTATTGCTGGTTGGCTCGCACTGAATATGCAATCTGCACTTGATAATTTTCAGATCATTCTTCAAATCGGTGCAGGTACAGGACTGTTGTTCATTCTCAGGTGGTTTTGGTGGAGAGTAAATGCCTGGAGTGAAATTGCGGGAATGACCATCTCATTTTTGGTTGCACTCTATTTCAGGTTTTTACACGCTTCTACAAGTTTACCTTCACTCACAAGCTGGCAGGAATTGCTGGTTGGTGTAGCATTAACGACTGCTGGTTGGCTTATAGTCACATACTTAACGAGACCAACCACAGATGATACCCTGCTTCACTTTGCCAGATTAATACGCCCCGGTGGTCCCGGATGGAAACGGATATCTGAATTGGCTCAAACAAGAGGTATTTCATTGAACGAGGTAGAAGATGAAGCCTGGAGAGTTCCACAGGGAATTTTATGTATGGTTCTTGGGTGCGTTGTGATTTACAGCATCCTTTTGGCAACCGGTTACTGGATCTATGCCAATTTCATACCAGCAACTATATTAACGGTAACCAGTGTAGTTGCCAGCTACTATCTGGTTGGCCAATGGAAAAAACTTGTAGCAATTTCCCCTGAAAAGCAATAATGATCGTTCGCGGATATAGTGCTAATTACCGGTGTTTCAAACGGTAATTACTTCAATACCCCGCTTTTCAAATTCCCTTTTGTAGTCCTCACTGATTTTTTTATCAGTTATCAGTTTACTTAAAAGATCCAGATTGCAAATATGCGAGAAACTATGCCGTCCAAACTTGCTCGAATCTGTTACCGCAATAACTTCTCTCGCTCTTTCCACCATGATTCTGTTCAGCTGGGCCTCCATTGGGTTGGGCGTCGTGAGACCATACTCTAAATCCATTCCATCAACACCTAAAAATAGTTTATCGAAATAGTAATTACGAATTGTCGATTCTGCATCCGGCCCAACCAGCGAATATGACTCCCGTCTCAACTGTCCGCCGGTCATCATAACAGTAACACCTTCAATATTAGCAAGCTCCAGAGATATTTTAATAGCATTGGTCATGACAGTCAGATTCCTTTTCTCGTGTATTTGTGTGGCAATCTCCAATGTTGTTGTACCTGAATCCAGTAATATGGAATCACCGTTTTCAATAAGCTCAACAGCTCTTCTGCCAATTTTCTGTTTCTCTTTACGATTTATCCACTGCTTCTCCTCAATTTTCGGATCTTCGTAAACACTTTTACGTTTCAATGCTCCACCATGAGTACGATGCAAAAGTCCTTTCTTTTCAAGGATGTCCAGATCATTTCGGATGGTCACATTCGAAACATCAAATGTATCACTTAACTCATCAACTCGTACTTTACCCTCTTCCTGAATTAACTGTACAATCTGTTCACGTCTTTCAACAGTGCTTCTCATTTTTTGGCATTTGATTACTATTTAATTTTCAGTTGCTATTCTGAATGGTCAAATTTGATTAAAGACTCTCAGTGTCAATGACTTCTATACTGATAATTACTAATTCATGGCTCAAAATATAATGATTGTTTTTTTACCTAAAGTGAATTTTCTACTTCACCCACCTCCCTCCTCACCGCCGGTGCCACCTCAGTCGCAAAAAGCTCGATGGAGCGCATCATATCCTTGTGCGGCACACTACCAACACTCATCTGAAGCAGAAAGCGACCGTGGCCAAAAATCTCATGCTGATAGAGAATCTTGTCGATTACCTCCTGTGGACTCCCAACCACATTGGCTCCCTTCAGGTTTGTGGATGCATCAAACTGCTGGCGACTCATGGGCGGCCAGCCTCTTTCACGACCAATTCGGTCCATCGTGTTTTTAAATGCGGGGAATGCGATATCTCTCGCCTTTTGAGAGCTGTCGGCGATAAATCCGTGTGAGTTGATGCTGATCGGTAGTTCATCGTGACCTGCCTCCATTGCGCCACGCTTGTGCAGATCTGCCAACGGCTTAAACTGCTCAGGAAATCCGCCAATGATTGCAATCGCCATCGGAATTCCGAGTGCGCCGGCCCTATATGCAGATTGCGGCGTTCCTCCCACAGCAATCCATACAGGGATTTTATCCTGCATCGGTCGGGGCCAAACGCCCCTGCCATCAATTGAGGCGCGATGCTTTCCCTTCCACTTAACAACCGTGTTCTCACGCAGCTCGAGAAGCAGATCGAGGTTTTCGGCAAAGAGCTCATCATAATCTCTGAGGTCGCAGCCAAAGAGCGGAAACGACTCAGTGAACGACCCGCGCCCAAGAATGATCTCAGCCCTGCCTTTTGAGAGCAGATCGAGCGTGGCAAACTGCTGGTGAACCCGGACGGGATCTTCCGAGCCCAAAACGGTTACCGCACTTGAGAGGCGAATATTCCTGGTTCTCTGTACAGCAGCAGCCAGAATTACTGCCGGTGAAGATGAGACATACTCTTCCCTGTGGTGCTCTCCAACGGCATAGATATCGAGTCCGGCCTGATCGGCCAGCTCCGCTTCTTCCATCAGGTTTTCAAGCCGTTGCTGGGGCGGCAGCGTCTTTCCATCTACCGGTGTGTTCTCTGCGAATGTATAAATGCCAAATTCCATGGTTCAATCAGTTTGATGGTTGAGTACTTCAAAGCAATCAACCCGCTTATAAATTATTTAGTTCAATATTAAACATTTTTACCCAAAGATGCGATCGATATTGGTGAAGAGAATGAGTGACAATATCTATATCTTGACGCATCCAATAAGTTAACAGATAACACTCCAAATAACGTTTCAGGCATGTCAGACAGACCGATTGCCGGGCTTGTGATGGGCAGTGACAGCGACTGGCCAACAATGAAAGAGGCCGCGGATATTCTAACCCATTTTAATGTCCCCTTTGAAAAGCGGGTAGTTTCCGCACACCGCACACCCGATGTGATGGCCACCTACGCTAAAGAGGCCCGTGAAAGAGGCCTGAAAGTGATAATAGCCGGAGCCGGTGGTGCTGCCCATCTTCCGGGAATGCTTGCCGCCTATACCACCCTTCCGGTTATCGGTGTTCCGGTTAAGACAACAGCGCTTGGCGGGGTCGACAGCCTCTACTCCATCGTGCAGATGCCAAATGGCGTACCGGTCGCTACGGTTGCAATTGGAAAGGCGGGAAATGCCGGACTTCTTGCTGTCAGAATGCTCTCAATGAACGATTCCGATCTCGCTAAAAAGCTTGATGCCTACCATCAGTCGATGGCTGAGGAGTCGATGGCAAAAACAAAAAATCTCACCTGATTCGAATAGACAGCCATGGGTAATAAAGCTGTAAATATCATCATTATACTCCTGCTTGTACTCTTTATCTCATTCAGGCTATCAATCGCCTGTGATGAACTGAATCGCGAGCGCCCCGCAGAACTGCCTGAAAGCGAAGAGATCACCGATCTGCCACTATCCTTTACCGGAACCGTTCCTTGCGAAGGGTGTCCAGACACCGAAATCCATTTTCACCTCGATCAGAACCGCTACGAACTGCTGGAGTGGGATCTCGCTGATGAGCTTCCCTCCGAACCGGAAAGAGGGTACTGGGTGCTGTCCGGTGACACGCTCACCACCTACAGTGAAGATCTCGAAATCTCAAACCGATTCATTTTTAGTGAGGATCAGATCAACCCAATCGACCGGTACGAAGGTTTGAGACTCTATGTGAACCATGAAGAGAGCTCGATCCGGAAGCGTCACAACGAGTTTCGGGATGAAGGAGTCGATTTTCTGGCTTCAGGAAATGAACCGTTTTGGAGTGTTCAGATCCGGTTTGGAAACTCCGTAGTTGTACGTACACCTGAGGATGAGTGGGAGGCCGGTGCTCCTGATTCGGAAGATGACGGATATCTTACCACCTACAGCGCCAGTGACGGATCCAAAACCTTTGAGATCAGCAGTGCAGAAGATTTCTGCCGCGACTCTATGAGCGGATTTCTCTTTACACATACCGTAACCTTGCGGATAGATGGTGGTTCAGAGATGCGCGGCTGCGGACGTTTTCTGAATCAGTAGGCGATCAGGCCTGCGACCGGTTATACTTAATTACCCGTTCGTAGGCTTCCACAACGGCACGGGTTGTTTCGAATGGAAGAACCTCACTATGCTCCTTCGCGATCTGCCTTGCGTTATTTGGCGAAAAGGGAAACTTAACGTGTTTAAGAGCCGGCACATCCCCGCTGCTGTCACCAATGTAGGCCATCTCCTGCAGATCCACCCCAAGACTTTCGCCAAGCAGTTTCATCCCCTGCAGTTTATCATTTCCGGGCATTAATATGTTTACCGACACTTCTGTGGTATGAACCTCCAGGTTTGGAAACTCATCTTTAACACGGATCATCACCCGCTCGTAGATCCGATCGATCACATCCTCATCGGGTGATACAACTCCTGCATCCATCATCTTGGTAAACTCCAGGGCAGATCCGGGAAAATCGGGCAGCACCTCTTTTTCGAGCCAGCTCCGCATGATGCGGATCGGTTCAAGTTCATTCTCCCCATCTTTCAGCGCTGTTTCAATGCGAAAACCGTCCCAATGAAAGAGGCCTGCGCTCTCGAATACAAATGGAAGTTGTACATCGAGCCATTGTGCAACAGCCTCAGCATATGGAAAAGGCCTACCGGTGCAGATGGTAAGCGGGGGGATCATCCCGTCAGAATTTCCGCTCTGCCGATTGATCTCACGCAAGCGGTTTATGGCTTCCCAGTCCGGGGTTTTAAATGGATATGATACACAGCCATCAAGGTCTGTGACGAATAGCTTAATCATTTATTTTACTTCTGGTTTTAATTCTCTTTGGATTTCATTCGATTGATGAGGCTGTCGCGATCTCTCTTATTGTCCGGGAAAAAGAGGCCTGAAACCAAGAAAAACATGCCTATCAGCAACATTATCTGATATCGGTTTTCATAGTTTGCATACTCCTGAGCGGAAAATTCACCGCGCTCCAGTTTATCCAGACGGGAGAAAAACGGTTCGATATTGTCGCTACCTGAGTTAATCTCATAATACTCGCCGCTCCCGGCAATGGCGATATCCTGCATCGTTTGAGGTTCCAGCCTGGTGGTTACCGTGTTTCCGCTCTGATCCCGGTGATACCCGGTCTGGCGGCCATCATCATTATAGATTGGAATCGGGCCACCCTCACGGGTTCCAACGCCCACGGTGAAAATAATCACT
>JAFIFA010000104.1 GCA_020832225.1 Balneolaceae bacterium | reverse complement strand
GGCTCAGCCTCACGATCCATTTTCGGTTGATTCGCGTATATGCATAAGGGCTCAGATGAGAGCGGAGAATCTGACTTTGCGGAACAGCTTTGGGATGAAAACTATTGGGATATTCGCCTGCTGGTAGCTGTGGTCTCAGAGGTGCCGAAAGAGATCGGCTCTACCGAAGGGATGAATCGGACGGCAGAGACCTCCCCGTTCTATCAGTCCTGGATCGACAGTTCACCTGCCGATATAAATGAGATGAAGTTAGCTCTCGCAGCAAAAGATTTTGAAAAAGTTGGTGAGCTGGCAGAGCATAGCGCCATGAAGATGCATGGACTGGCTATTTCGGCCAATCCATCCATTATCTATTGGCAGCCAGGGAGTATGGAATCAATTCGGAAAGTTTGGGGTTTACGAGATCAGGGAATTCCGGCATATATCACAATGGATGCCGGGCCTCAGGTAAAAGTAATCACACTACCGGAACACTGTAGTGTGATTAAAAAAGCTTTACTGGAGCTTCCCGGCGTTACGGATGTGATCGAGGCAAAGCCTGGACCCGGCGCTTATCTGCAGACATAAAAACCCAATATCAATAATGAAACATCCTCGAATTACGGCAAAAGCCCCGGGTAAGCTAATTCTGCTTGGAGAGTACGCAGTTCTTGAGGGAGCACCCTCACTGGTAGTGGCGATTGATCGCTACTGTCACGTCCACATTCGAAAAAACGGTTTCTCCATTTTTGGATTGGAGGCGATGAACCTGGACATGCCTGACCTGACATTCCATTTGGATGAGTCTGGCAGAGTGAAACTTGCGGGAAACAGCCCCTACACATCCGAAAAAAGAACAGACTTTTTGATCGAGGTGATCAATTATGTGGCCAGCCGCTATGAAGGAACCATTCCCGGCGCCTACATTTCAATTGATACAAGCGACTTCTATCACAAGACCTCCGGTAATAAGTTTGGCCTTGGATCAAGTGCCGCGCTCACGGTTGCCCTTATTCGGGCGATGAACGAATATATGGGCAGAAATAGCTCGCCCGATACACTCTTCTCTGAGGCGATTAAAGCACACAGGGCCGGACAGGGGCGTCTCGGAAGCGGCGTCGATATCGCTGCAAGTGCCGCCGGTGGAGTTCTTGAGTACAAAATGCCGGGATCAGAAGATGACATTCCGGATGCAATTCGCAGACATAACTGGCCCAAAGAACTTTTTATGACCGCTGTATGGACGGGCAACTCCGCATCAACCCGCTTTATGCTGGAGAAGGTGAAGCAATTCCGTCAAGTCTCTCCAGTTCTCTACAGGTCGATCATGGACGGACTCAGGGAGATTTCAATGGAAGGGTGCAGTGCGTTTGCAGATGGCGATTCCGAAAGATTTCTGGATACGGTGCCGGCCTATCTCAACCAGGAGCGGAAACTGGGCGCAGCCTGCGGTATTGAGATTATCTCCCCATCACACAAAAATCTGGAACAGATTGTTCTCGAGGCCGGCGGAGTTTATAAGCCATCGGGAGCCGGTGGGGGCGATATAGGTGTTGCTTTCTGCAGCAGTGAAGAGACTCACCGGGAGCTTCAAAATGCCATCAAGAAGAGCCAGTACGAAATTCTTGATCTGAGAATTGAACCAGCTGAAAAACGGATGACAATTGGCCATGAGTAAAGAGAAAGATTCCAAAGAGCTTGCATCAGAAGAGGAACTGAATAAATCCCGGATCAGCAAATTCTATAAGCGCTCGATTGAAGAGCGGCTTCGGGTTTTGAATGAGAAGAAAATTCTCAATACGGAAGATTACGTCGCCCTCGCAGACGAACATCAGATTCTTGACCGCGAAGAGGCGGATAAGATGATTGAGAACGTGATTGGTGTATTTGGTTTGCCGATGGGACTCGGATTGAACTTCATCATCAATAACAAATCCTACACGGTACCAATGGTAGTGGAAGAGCCCTCCATTATTGCTGCGGTAAGCTCGGCGGCGAAGGTGGTACGTGGTGCCGGAGGGTTTATATCCGAATCGGATGAGCCTGTTCTGATTGGCCAAATTCAGCTTGTGGATGTTTCCCATCCGATGAAGGTGCGTCACGCCATACTTCAGGAGAAGCAGGAGATTCTGAACCTGGCCAATAGTCTCCATCCAAATATGGTTGCGCGGGGCGGAGGAGCCCTGGATCTCGAAGTAATGATCTATCCGCAGTCAAGAAACCCGGGCAGCATGGTTGTTGTACATCTTCTGGTTGATACCAGAGATGCGATGGGTGCCAATCTGGTGAATAGCATGTGTGAAGGTGTGGCGCCGCTCATTGAAAAGATCACCAATGGAAAGGTCTATCTGAGGATACTGTCAAACCTCACGGACAGGGCGATGGTGCGTGCGAGGTGCGAAATACCGGTTGAGCTTCTCGATTTCAACGAATCGACCGGTAAGGAGGTTCGGGATGGTATCATCCGTGCGGCCGAGTTTGCCGCTGTTGATCCCTATCGTGCATCCACCCACAACAAAGGAATTATGAACGGCATCGATCCGGTAGCGATTGCCACCGGTAACGACTGGCGTGCGATAGAAGCCGCTGCACACGCCTATGCGGCCAGGGGTAGTCACTACACTTCACTCACAAACTGGTTTAAAAACGACAACGGAGATCTGGTCGGCACAATCGATATTCCGATCAAGGTTGGTACCGTTGGCGGCTCACTGAAATCAAACCGCGCCGTGGCCATTGCCCAGCGGATCATTGGCGTGGAGTCGGCCCGTGAGCTGGCAGAGGTGATGGGAGCCGTTGGCCTTGCTCAGAACTTCTCAGCACTACGATCGCTGGGTACGGAAGGAATTCAGCGCGGGCACATGACCCTCCACGCGAGAAGCGTAGCCAGTACGGCCGGAACACCTGCCCATCTCTTTGAAGAGGTGCTTGAGAAGCTGGTGGACAGTGGTGAGATCAAGGTGTGGAAAGCGAAAGAGATTGTGGCTGATCTGATGGAAAAGGAGGCCGGACCTGAAGCGATTAGCAGAGAGGAAGAGGAGAGTTCAGAATGGTCGGCCGGATATGGAAAGATTATTCTCACCGGCGAGCATTCGGTGGTCTTTGGCAAACATGCTGTTGCCGCTCCCATCAATCTGAAAATGATGGCCCGGGTTCAGGATCGTGAAAAAGATGTGGTTGTTGTGATCCCAAGATGGGGCGTTGAGCAGAAATTGAAGTTTGGCGACGACCATAAATATTCGATCTACCGATCTCTTGAGATGATTCTGGATGAACTGAATCTCCGCGATAAGGGAATTGCCCTGGAGATACGTCCGGAAGTGCCGAGGGCGATGGGTATGGGCGGATCTGCAGCACTTGCGGTTTCGATCATCCGTGCTTTGAGCCGACATTTTGAACTGAATCTGACCGAGAAAGAGATACGCGATCTCTCCTTTAAATCGGAAGATATTGTCCATGGCGGAGCGTCGGGCATCGACAATACGGTGGCGACCTATCGCAAGCTGATACTCTACAGAAAGGATGAACCGCCCAAGATGGAATTGCTGAGTCTGAAGAGCAGTATCCCTGTTGTAATCGGGCTGAGCGGAGTGGAGAGTATGACCTCCGGTATGGTTGCGAAGGTGCGAAAATCCCATGAGCGATACCCTGAATGGTACGGACAGATTTTTGACCGAATGGATGAGCTGGCTCTCGCATCGCGAGAAGCTCTTGAAGAGGGCGATCTTCCAAAGCTGGGCGAAATCATGAATTTGAACCACGGATATCTAAATACGCTGCAGGTCTCTTGTCCTGAAGTGGAAGATCTCGTACAGATTGCCAGAAACAGTGGCGCCCTTGGGGCAAAACTTACTGGCGGTGGCGGCGGTGGTGCAATCATTGCGCTTTGCGACACACCGGAAGCACAAAAACGAGTGAAGGAGAGTATTCGCAAAAACGGATACGACGCAATTATGACGGAGATCCGGGCCACGGAGTGAATAATTAGCTGATCATCCTTCGCTATCTACTTCGCTGAAGCTTGTAGATCAAGAAAGCTTTGGAGGACAAGAAGCTCAAAGCCAGAAGGCGGAAGCTGGAAGTCTGAAGCAAGCAAGTCTATATAGTTGAGGTTCGATAGTTTTCTCTTGAGAAGGGCACATTTGAACAAAAAGGCGTAGCCTGATTTGTGAAATAAGGGGTGTGTTTGTGAAGGTCCAGAATCTCAATGTTATCCAAAGTACACATCGCAATAACTTTCCCTCTGCGCCTCGGTGAATCCCGTTCCTTTTCAACAATCGTTCCTCGGCGCGGATTGGGCGTTGCCTTTTTATACCCGGAGCGCTGCTCCGGGCTGCTTTGGTTCGCCCCTTAGGGGCTGGGAATTTCGCTTTAACCCAAATCTTCTAATTGCGCCTCGAGCAAAATCATTACTTCTAAATGTTGCTTGCTGGCGCGTAATGGGTTTCCTCCATTATACACGGGTCTTGGTGCCCAGGGCTACCCATGTTTCACCCCGTTGGGGTGAGGGTT
>JAFIFA010000100.1 GCA_020832225.1 Balneolaceae bacterium | reverse complement strand
TACCCTCTTTTTCTGATTCTTGATGAATGAACGGGTACAGGAACCAATAGCGGTTCAGCTCCTTCCGGAAATAGGCCGGGAGTGTTTAGGTTGTGATACAAACTGTTCCCCAACGCCTGGCCAAGCTCAATTCCGATCGTTCGTTGATGGTCATATTTTAATCGGTGGAGTAGATCCTGCAAAACACCACCACGGTCGAACCGCCAAAGTGAGAATAGAAAATTGACCGATTCAGGAAGAATCAGATCATCATCAAAGCCGGCAGTTTCAAACTTTTCGTTCAGGCACCAGCTGCATACGGACTTTCTGCCGGATGTGAGCGAAAATCCACAAGAGCTGCAAACAGATGGAAAAATCAGCTCTGAGTAGGGTTTCAGGAGTGTCGAAATCATCTCTTTTTATTAAGTAGGAACCATTTTTGTTGAATTCCTTACAATAAAACCTCCATTTTGCGACAGCTCTTTTGGAATGCAACTTATTTAATTAGCTTTCAATCTTATAAATAAATCGAAAAGACGCCTCCATGCCATCACTAGGGAACGATCTCGTAAAAATCAGGACGCATCTTGGATATACCATTGAGGATATTCAAAATGCCACGAAAATACCCCTTCATACACTTCAGTCGATCGAGGATAATTCCATTTTCAGTCAGACTGATGAGATACAAACTTACGTTAGGAGTTTTGTACGTACCTACGGCCGGGCTCTGAAACTAGACGACGAACTGGTTGTACAAGCACTGGATCAGGAGGAGATTGGGAGTTATTCTCACCTGCTACTGACCGCTTTTCCCGAACTTGCAGCTGAAATTCCTGATTCGGAAAAACCTGATACCGAATCCGCAGAGAGCCCCGAAGAGCCTAAAGACCTCTCTGATAAGGAAAAATCCGAGGCGGAAACTGCAGAGGATACAGGTCCGCGTTTCACACCGGATTTCGAAAATATTGAACAGGAACCGAAACCAAAAACTGTAAGGCAAACCAGAGCCCCAAATCAGGATCCCGGAGTTCGCGATGTAAACTGGGCCGACATGGGACGCAAAATGTCTGCTGACAGACCTACTATACCGGTATGGGTTATTGGTGGAGCGGTGATTCTCATTGTTGTGATCGCCTCATTCTGGTTCTTTTCACAAACGGAGATGTTCGGCTCCGAAGATGTAGCAGATGGTGATCTTCCCGCCGCCACGGAAACGGCTCCCTCAACCGTAAACGGTGGTGAGCTGAACCTTGATCTTCAGCAGAATGGAGAAGAAGCCACAGAAGAACCTGAACAACCTGCAGCACTGGAAGAGACTCTCTACCTCACAGTCTACGCCGCAACGGGAAATCTCGACCCGGTACGAGTTTGGAGCGACCTGAAACCACGAATGGATCCCTACTGGATGGATCAGGGCGTGGCATTCAATTTTGAGTTTCGTGACACAATCCGTGTAAGAGGGCCCTACAGCCAGATACTGCTCTTCCTAAACGGTCACAGCATCGACAACTTCCGCCAGGACTATTTCAATAGCGAAGAGAATGCGGTTGAGCTAACCAGGGAGATGTTTGAAGAGGAGGCACGATGGGCCAATACGGTTCCATTTGAACTGCCACCGGATGTATCCGAACCTGATTCCATCGCCAACAGACCCGCTTTTTAACAGAACGATATATTTACCCGGAGCAGATCGTACATGAACAGAAAGACGGCTGAAAAACGCGTGGAGGAACTCCGCGACCTTATCAGCAGAGCCAACAGAGCCTACTACGAAGAAGCGCAGCCATTCATCAGCGACAGGGAGTTTGATGAAGCACTCTCCGAACTGGAGAAACTGGAAAACGAATTTGATCTTGGAACACCAGACTCCCCTACAAAACGGGTGGGTGGTAAACCGAGCAGCGACTTCCCCACCGTGGAGCATCCGGAACCTCTTCTAAGTCTGGATAACACATACAACGCTGATGAGCTCCGCGATTTTGACCGCAGAGTTAGAGACAGACTCCCAGACGAGAGCTACACTTATGCCGTGGAGATGAAGTTTGATGGAGCTTCCATTCGTCTGCGCTATGAAAAAGGAAAGCTGGTTATAGGTGCAACACGTGGCGATGGAACCCGCGGTGATGACATTACCAGAAACATCAGGACGATCGGCGTGATCCCCCTAAAAGTAGATAGTGGCCCCTCTACACTTGAAATTCGAGGTGAGGCCTACATGGAAAAGGAGGCGTTTGTCAGGCTCAATGAGTATCGTGAAGAGCAGGGATTGAATACATTTGCCAACCCCCGAAACTCAACGGCCGGCTCGCTTAAAATGCAGGATCCACGCGAGGTTGCGCGCCGCCCCATTAAATTTTTCGCCTTCGATCTTCTTCTCGATCAGCAAGAGGAGAACCGCACTCAGGCATCCAAGCTCGAACTTTTAAAGTCTCTTGGTTTTCCAATTTGTAATCATTTTGAGGTTTGTGACAATATTGACGCCGTTTTAGACGTGATCGAAAAGTGGAATGAGATTCGCCACGAACTCTCCTATGAGATCGATGGAGTGGTGATCAAAGTGAATGAGGAGCGCTTCAGAGAAACGCTTGGAAGCACATCAAAAGCGCCAAGATGGGCTATATCCTATAAGTTTGAAGCAGAACAGGCTTCAACCGTTTTGGAGTCGATTACTCTGCAGGTTGGCAGGCTTGGAAAAATTACCCCGGTGGCAGAACTAAAACCTGTGGAGCTGGCAGGAACAACCGTTAAGCGTGCATCCCTTCACAATGAGGATGAGATTCTTCGGCGCGATATCCGGCCTGGCGATACGGTTGTTGTTGAAAAGGCCGGAGAGATCATTCCGCAGGTGAAAAGTGTTGTAAACCCCGATCGTGAAAACCGGCCTGAACCATTTTCAATGCCAACAGAGTGCCCGGCATGTGGTGAGAAACTTGTCAAATTTGAGGGTGAAGTTGCCTGGAGATGCGTAAACCCCCAGTGTCCTCCACAAATTCTGGAGCGAATCAAACACTTTGCCTCCAGAAACGCGATGGATATCGATGGCCTTGGCGAATCGGTATCTGAACAGCTGATACAAGAAGGGCTCATATCCACCTATGCCGATCTCTACAAACTGACCAAAGAGCAGATTCTCCCTCTTGAAAGATTGGCTGAGAAGAGCGCTCAAAATCTTATTTCGGCAATTGAAACCAGTAAAGGGCAACCGCTCGACAGGGTGATCTATGCACTTGGAATACGGTTTGTAGGTCGAACCGTAGCTCGTGATCTGGCGGCTGAACTCAATTCATTGGATGCGTTGAAGAGTGCCACAGAAGAAAGTTTAGTAGAAATCGATTCAATCGGACCAAAAATTGCTGAGTCGGTCGTCAGTTTTTTCAGCAATGAGAAGAACCTGGCACTCGTTGAATCACTTCAACACTCCGGTGTAGACCCGAAAGCAGAAAAGGTGGACACAGTCTCCGCCGTGCTGGAGGGAAAAAAACTGGTATTAACAGGGGCTCTGCCAAATCTGACCCGTAAAGAAGCAACAGAATTGATTGAAAAACATGGAGGCAAGACCAGTTCGTCTGTAAGTAAAAATACGGACTACTTACTTGCCGGTGACTCTGCCGGAAGCAAGCTTGATAAAGCCAAAAAGCTTGGTATCACAATTTTAAGTGAGTCAACATTTCGTGAGATGATCGGTGAATAGAAAGATCAATATCCAATCTGGCAGTAAAGATCATTTTTTAAAGTTTGTCAGGCTTGCTATACTGTCTAGTCGGTCATCAGATGAACACTCGAGCACACGTTGCTTAAAAAGACCTGTATGAGCATACTTGAAAAAATTGGCCTTGGGCGAAAAAAGCCTAAGAACTCTCCAAATATCGGTAAAAAGAAGCAACAGAAAGAAGATGAGGATCAAGCACGAAAAAACTGGTACCTCCGTGCACTTATCTTTATCGTCTTCCTGGGGTCTATTCTTGCCATGCTGCCACGTACCTCATTTCTTCCTGTGGCCAGCTATTCGGTTGGAGAACCCTGGAAAGCAGACGATCTGGTGGCACCCTTTACTTTCTCGCTTCAAAAAACTACTGCCGAATTAAGCGAAGAGCGTGAAGAGATTCGCCGAAATACGCCACCCGTATTCCACGTGAATAATCACGCATCGATGTTGATTGAAGCCAGGATCGACTCTCTCTACAGGGGGATGCAACCGGTGCTTGATAACTACATTCAGTGGCAGAGAGCCAAAGAGGAAGAGAGTAGCTCTGCACCGAACGACAGCGTTCGATATATACAGGAGAGAAACTACTCCGGTATAGACATCGATGAAAGAGCCTGGAATACCATTCTAAGCAATCATCTTGCCGTAACGGAGGGTGAGGAGCCTGAGAACAATCTCTACACGGAGCAGATTCGAAACCAATTGCAAGAGGTGATCCGTGAACTTCTGGCTGAAGGGATCATAGACCGAAATAAAGAGGGATTGGGTCAGAATGAGATTACCGTCCGAAACCTTCGTGAACGCACCGAGCGAACCATCAATCTGGCTAATACACGGGATGTGCCGGAAGCCCGGGATTTCGCACACTTTATCCTCTCAAGAAGCCTCGCATCCGATGCATCCAGGGCCGCCCTGCAGATGCTGGATATTGTTCTGATCCCTAACTGGGAATATTCCGAGAGCGATACGGAGGCTCAATTGGAAGAGACACTCGAATCGATCTCCACAACCCGCGGTGCTGTTGAACAGGGACAGGTTATCATACGACAGGGCGATGTTGTTACAGTCGAACAGGATAATATGATCCGCAGTCTGGCTGAAGCCCGCGCTGTAACAGCCTCACAGTTTGAACGCTACACCCGTTTTACAGGAGAAGCACTCGTAATTGTCTTTGCGACCCTCCTTTTCCTCTTCTACATCTACCTATACAGAAAAACCATTTTCAATAAGCCATCGAGCTTTCTGCTGGTTTTTCTTGCTATGGGCATTATCGCAGTATTGAGTGCATGGATCTATCCCTACGAAAGCATTAGCAGCTATCTCATCCCAATTGCTATAGCACCCATTATATTGACGATCATTTTCGACTCCAGGGTTGGGCTCATGGCTGCACTCACACTTGCCATCGTTACCGGGGTAATCCATGACAATAACTTTGAATATCTGGTTGCCACCATTACTGCATGTACACTCGGTGTTTTCTCAGTGCGAGATATCAAGAAACGATATCAGTTTTTCTTCTTCACACCCGGTATCATCTTTGCCACCTATGCACTTATTCTTACGGGCTTTGCACTTGCACGCTTCAGCGGCTGGGAGCAGCTTGGTGTTAATGTGCTACATGTCTTTGTAAACTCTGTTTTCATCTTGTTTACCTATCCGCTGATCATGATCTTTGAGAAGGTCTTTAAGGTAACAACAGACTTTACTCTTCTGGAGCTGGCCGACACTAATCTGCCGCTCATGAAGGATCTGATGAACAATGCACCGGGTACGTTCCACCACAGCCTTCAGGTTGCAAATCTTGCAGAGTCGGCCGCCTCCGAAATAGGTGCCAACGCCCTGCTCTGCCGTGTTGGAGCGATGTATCACGACATCGGAAAAATGGAGAAGCCGGGCTACTTTATTGAGAATCAGAATGCCGGAAACGATCACGACAAACTGAAGCCCAGAATGAGCGCGCTGGTGATTAAAGCACACGTCAGCGACGGTATAAAAATGGCTGAAGAGCATGACCTGCCCGAGAAGATCACCAGTTTTATCGCCACACATCACGGCACCTCACTAATTAAATATTTCCACAAGCGCGCACTTGATAATGCGGGTGAAGAGGAAGAAGTTGAGGAGAAGGATTTCCGATATGATGGCCCCATACCTTTTACACAGGAACAGGGTATTCTCCTTCTTGCAGATGGAATCGAGGCCGCTTCACGGGCGATGAAAGACCCTACCTACAACAAGCTTGAGACTCTCATCAACAAGATGGTGGAAGACCATATTAACGACGGACAGCTAAGCAACTGTCCGCTTACATTCCGCCAGATCCAGATCATAAAGAGTACCTTCTTGAATATCCTTGTGGGAGTTTACCACACCAGAATAGAGTATCCTGAGGATAAGAAGGATAAAAAACCCACAAAGGATCAGAAGAAAGATGTGAACAAAGCCATTGAGAAGGGTAAGTCACTGTAAATGAAGGCTTTTAAGTCAGTTCTCAAGCACTACCTCCAATTTGTCAGACTTGAAAAGGGGTTGAGCGACAACTCAGTCTTCTCTTACGAAAATGATCTGAAGCGCTACCTGCACTTTGTTGAACAGGACCTGAGGATTGGCAACCTGAGCGGCATCACGCTTCAGCATATCGAATCCTATTTACAAGAGCTCACCGCAATGGAACTGGCTGTCAGCACAATTGCCCGTAATATCTCCAGCATTCGCAGCTTTCATGAGTTTGCGGTAGCCGAGCAGATTGCAGAGGCAAACCCTGCAGAGCTGATTGAACTCCCCAAAAAGGCACAAAAACTGCCTGAGGTGCTGAACGCAACCGAAGTGGAGCAGATCATCGATCAGGCAGATCGCACAACCAACGCCGGAATCCGTGACGCTGCTATTCTCGAAACACTTTACGCCAGCGGTATGCGGGTGAGCGAACTTACCGACCTGGAGATGGACCGCCTTTTTTTTGAGATTGGATTTATTCGCGTAATCGGAAAAGGAAACAAGGAGCGCCTTGTACCGGTAGGAGAAATTGCACAGCAGGCACTTGAGCACTATATCGAAACAGCACGGAAGAAGTTTATCAACCCCGATAAACCCGGCAAATCGGAGAACCGCCTTTTTCTGAACCAGAGAGGTGGCCCGCTAACGCGCATGAGTGTCTGGAACATTGTGAACAAATATGCGATGAAAGCAGGTATTGAGAAGAATGTATATCCCCACATTTTCCGGCACTCGTTTGCCACTCACCTTCTGGAGGGTGGTGCCGACCTTCGTGCCGTACAGGAGATGCTGGGACATACTTCGATCACAACCACCGAAATTTATACCCATGTAGATCGTTCTCTGCTTCATCAGGTTCACAAAGAGTTTCATCCTCGTGCCTGAATCCCATTTGCAACCGCCTGAAACCATCTGATACAATATGATTCTAAAGCGACTACTGCTCCTTACCGTACTCTCTCTATTTGCTCTCACCGTTTCGGCTCAGATATCTGCGCCTCCCACATTCCAAAATGGTGTGGTCTCGTCGGCCGACCGGTACGCATCCGAAGCCGGACTCAGCATACTGCAACAGGGAGGTAACGCGGTGGATGCCGCCGTTGCCGTTCAGTTCGCTCTCGCAGTAACCCTTCCCCGCGCCGGCAATATTGGTGGTGGTGGTTTCATGGTTCTCCATCTTGAAGATGGCACCGTAACCACACTCGACTTCAGAGAAAAAGCACCCCACAATGCACGAAGGGACATGTTTTTGGATGAGGATGGGGAGTTTAACCCGGACAAGAGTCAGATTGGGGGCCTCGCTTCCGGTGTTCCCGGTACTGTGGATGGGATGATCAGCGCACTGGAGCGGTATGGAACCTTGCCACTGGAAGTAGTAATGGAACCGGCCATACAGCTTGCAATAGAGGGATACCGGCTTACGGAATCTCAGGCCCGAAGTCTCAACAACGCTGCAGAGAATCTGAGTCGCTTTGAAGGATCTAAGGCGACGTTCTTACGAAGCAACGGAGAGGCTTGGCAAGCTGGTGATCTCTTTATTCAGGGAGATCTTGGGCAGACACTGAGACGAATCGCACAGATGGGGCGACGCGGTTTCTACTCCGGAATTACCGCTAACCTGATTATTCAGGAGATGCAGAGAAGTGGCGGCATCATCACTATGCGTGATCTCAGGGATTACCGAAGCGTCTGGAGAGAACCGGTTACCACCAATTTTAATGACTACACCCTCCACATGATGGGCCCTCCCTCCAGCGGCGGCTTGGTAATGAAGCAGGTTCTTGGGATGATTGAGGATCGTCTCGATGAAGAGACCGGTTTCAACTCCGCAGAGTACGTTCATCTGGTTTCAGAGGCGCTTCGAAGAGCGTTCGCAGACCGCAACCACTGGCTTGGCGATCCCGACTTTACCGACATCCCAAACGAAGAGCTCACCGACCGGGGCTACCTGGAGCAGAGAATGGAGAGTTTCAATCCTGACAGGGTTACACCAAGTGATGAGGTATCTCACGGCGAATTTGAATCCGTTTCGGAAGCATATGAAACCACGCACTTTAATGTGGTTGACTCCCGGGGAAATGCCGTAGCTGTAAACACCACAATCAACGGTTCGTTTGGGAGCTTTGTAACCGTAACAGGCGCCGGTTTTCTTCTCAATAATGAGATGGACGACTTTTCAGCCAAACCGGGCGAGCCCAACATGTTTGGCCTAATTGGGGCTGAGGCCAACTCGATCGAGCCGGGCAAAAGGATGCTCAGCAGCATGAGTCCAACCATTGCAGTGAAGGATGGGAAAGTACGATTCGTAGCGGGTGGTGCCGGCGGACCGAGAATAATCACGGCCACCCTTCAGAACTTCCTGAACGTCTCACTCTTTGGAATGAATGCCGTTGAATCGATCACGGCCCCAAGGTTTCATCATCAATGGCTGCCAGACCGTCTTCTGATTGAGCCGCTATGGTTTTCAAAAGACACCATCGACTTACTCAGGAAAAAGGGGCACGATATCCAGTTCGTAAACAGTCTTGCGTTGATACACTCCATCACCATTGATGAGGAGGGCCGGATGAGCGGTGCAGCTGATCCCCGAGCAGACGGGAGTGTGCAGGGTTTTTGAAACTTATGGAACGACACTGCTCAAACTTTACTTCTGTTGCAGACTCGAAACATGACGGCATTAAAATTTGAGAAAGTTCTTTTCAAATCCACTGACTAGATTTTTTCTACTGGCATCCCTGGTGCTCACCGGCTGGACTGTTTACATGCAGAGCCACTCTGCCTGGTCGCTATTTGCCGACAACTGGTTTATGACCGTAACCATGATGGTTGGCTCATTTGTGGCCGGAGCCAGCTCAGAAGGTGGTGGGGCCATTGCCTATCCGGCAATGACGCTTCTCTTTGACATCGAACCCGATGTAGCCCGGAATTTCAGCTTTGCCATTCAGAGTTTCGGAATGACCTTTGCGGCCATTTGGATCATCAGCACAAAAATCAGAATTGAAACCACCTATCTGTTTCTCGCCGGAACTGGTGGTTTTCTAGGCATCATTTTTGGCTCCTTTTTCATCGCACCGTTTATTCAACCGGCCTACGCCAAAATGATGTTTGTCTCATTCTGGCTCAGTTTTGGGGTGGCTCTCTATGTGGTCAACTTCGTGAATAGCCGAAAGAGCAGGGACTCTCTACCCAGCCTTTCAGCAGCACAGAAAGCTGAACTGATTGCGGTGGGCATGATAGGTGGAGTATTCAGCTCAATTTTTGGAAACGGACTCGATATCTGTTCGTTTGCATATGTTGTGCTCAGATATGGCCTCTCAGAGAAAATAGCCACTCCAACATCCGTCATTCTGATGGCATCCAATGCCGTTGTCGGTTTCTTTCTTCACACCTCCGTACTTCATACGATGCAGGCTGAGGCAGTAAACTATCTACTGGTTTGTATTCCTGTAGTAATCTTTGGTGCACCTCTAGGCGCATTCGTCATCAGCAAGATTGGCAGGAATAAGATAGCTGCCCTGCTGATATTCATTATTATCACTCAGTTTATCACGGCGATATTTGTGATCCGCCCCGGTATCTCTCTGATTCTCTTTTCAATTGTTACATTCCTGACAGGAATGGCTCTCTTTTTTCTACTGACGCGAAGGATCACTCCGGGTAGTTAAATTAACGTCCAGATCATGGTAAATGAGATGATCAGTACCATAATTGCAAACCCAAGCTGAACCCGACTGCCACCCGCCTTTTTATTTAGCTTCACTCCTATTACACCACCTGCAAGCGATCCGATAACCAGCGGCAAGCTCGTTCCGAAATCAACATATCCGATGGTCCAATCGGTTAGACCGACCGGTGCCGTAGCAAAAAACGCATACTGCATCCACCCTGAAAATGAGATCAAAACAATAGCCAGAGAGGAGATACTTACAGCTTTTGCGATGGGCAGCCTGTACCATAGATTGAGAACGGGTACCAAAACCACGCCTCCTCCTACACCAGCAAGAGATGCCACAAGTCCGCCGAGCCCGCCTGCGTTTGCGATTTTGAGCAGGTTCAGCTTTCCCGCTTTCACCTGGAGGGTTACATCCGATTTACTTCTTCTGTAAAAGAGAACAGAAACGAAGAGCAGCAACATGATAAAAAGGGTCACAAAAAGATCTTCGGAAACATACCCCTCCGTGACCAAAAATTTTCCCACATACACGCCGGCAGCTCCAAATAAGCCAATTGCAATACTAACCCGAACATAGCTATTACGTTGCCGATACTGCTGAACAGTGCTGCTGAAAGCCGCAGTAAAAGTGCAGAATAGTGAGGTGCCAATTGTCCAGGCTACCGGATTGGTCACCTCCATGGAGGTAAAGAGAAAGAAGAGCAGAGGTGAGAAGAGGAGTCCACCACCGACACCGAAAAAGCCAGCCATAACGCCCGCGGCAACTCCCAATATCAACAGAAGAAGAAAAGTAAACATTAAAATCCGGCCAGATTACCGGTCATGTAGGTAATCGCACTTCCACCGATCTCCACGCGATCACCAAGTTGAAGACAATTCAACACACCACCCCGATCAGAAACCTGACGCCCCCTGAGCTCATCTTTTCGCAATCTCTTCGCCCAGAATGGAGTCAAAACCGTGTGGGCAGAGCCTGTCACCGGATCTTCAGGCACACCAACAGATGGTGCAAAGAATCGGCTCACAAAATCGATCCCCTCTTCACTGGAAGGTGCTGTGATGATAACTCCGCGAACCTCCATTTTTTTCAAAATCAGCAGATCAGGCTTGCAGTCACGAACCATCGATTCATTGTTCATCAAAATGAGCAGATCGGTATTTACGCCCGTGTAGGTTGGGATAGTACCAATCGCCTCAGGAATGAGTTTGGGTACAGGAATAGGCTCGGGTGGATTGGATGGGAAATTCATCCAGTATAGCCCCTCTCTCCTCTCAACCGTTAACTCTCCGCTGTTCGACTGAAAGCGTATCATTTTCCCGCCGAAGCCAAGATGGGTAAAGAGTACATGGGCTGAGGCGAGAGTAGCGTGCCCGCACAGATCAACCTCAGTTGAAGGTGTGAACCAGCGAATTCGATAGCCGCCATCCCCCTCCTTTACAAAAAATGCGGTCTCGGACAGATTATTCTCCTGGGCAATCTTCTGCATTACCTCTTCGTCGATCCAATGATCAAGAGGTACAACTGCTGCAGGGTTTCCCGAAAAAACCCGTTCTGTAAAGGCATCTACCTGAAATAGTTTCATCTGCTCTGTCTGTTCGATGACAAATTATGTTCATTTTATATTCTCTCTGTAATGTAGTGAATTGAATGCTTCAAATCATTCAGCCTCTTTGGAACGCTCTCTGTTCCATCGCTCTTTTAAGTTCAAATTCCGCCAAAAGATCACGACCTTTGATGCATGTCTGAAATTCTTGCAACATATCCCGAAAACACCCTCAAAAAGATCGGTTTCGAAGCGATCCGGAATGAGGCGATAAGAAAGTCTTATACCCCGTATGGACGTGAAGAACTCGCTTCAATGCGCCCGGCGTCTGGCCCTAAACTGGTAAATCGCCGACTCGAGCTTGCTTCCGAATGGCTGAAGCTGCTTCAGAGTGGACAAAATCACCCGCTCACCGTTCTCGAAGATATCCGTGACATGGTGAGAGACAGTCGGATTGAAGGGGCCATTTTGCCGCTTGAACACTTTCCTGTAATTCTGCAGAATGCGCGACTTCCCAGAATTATCCGAAACTTCTTTGACCGTACAGAGCAGGATCTCCCTGCCCTTCGATCTGTTGCAGGCAGACTTTCAGTTCTGAAGCCACTTGAAGAGGAGATCCAGCGGGTGGTTACGGAGCGTGGAGAGCTGCGCGATGATGCAAGCCAGGAGCTGAAACGGATCAGAGGAAAGCTGAACCGGGAGAGGAGCAGGCTTCGTAACACCATTCAGAGCGTGATGAAAAAACTCTCCAAGGAGGGAATGACCTCCGATGAGGGAGCAACCATCCGAAGCGGGCGAATGGTGATCCCCATTCAGGCAGAGTACAAGCGAAAAATTGATGGTTTTGTGCATGATGTCTCCTCAACCGGCCAAACCGTCTATGTTGAGCCGGTGCAGGCACTGCAAATCAACAATGAGATCAGGCAGCTGGAGGCGGAGGAGCAGCGGGAGATCGAACGGATCATCCGAAAACTCACCTCCGAGGTAAGAAAGTATAGCGACGACCTGATAAACAACGCAGGCTACATAGGCGAGCTCGACTCGATCCACTGCAGAGTGGCACTCGGACAGGATCTGGATGGCGTGATTCCCGTTATTGAAGAGGGGGCGAATCTGAAGCTGATTCGAGCACGGAATCCCAATCTGCTGCTCAAGAACAGATCGGCAAAAGTGGCAGAGCCCGTGGTGCCGCTCAATCTTGAATTGAGCAGCAGTGAATTGGCCCTGGTAATTACAGGGCCCAATGCCGGTGGTAAATCGGTCGCGATGAAAACAACCGGTCTTATCAGCGCAATGGTTCAGAGTGGATTTCCCGTACCGGTTCAGCCAGACTCCATCCTCCCCATTATTAGCGGGCTGTTTGTCGATATTGGTGACGATCAATCGATCGAAAATGATCTCAGTACCTTCTCCTCCCGGCTCCACTGGATGGAGCAGACGTTGAAACAGATGGAGCCGAATTCTCTGGTACTAATCGATGAGGCCGGAGCAGGAACCGATCCTGAAGAGGGAGGTGCGCTCTTTCAGGCATTTATTGAACGTGTGATTGAACAAAACTCACGCGTATTGTTAACCACCCATCACGGCTCACTCAAAGTATTTGCCCATCAGCATGATAAAGTTGTGAACGGCGCGATGGAGTTTGACCAGGAAACCCTATCCCCTACCTACCGCTTCCGAAAAGGTATACCGGGCAGCAGTTACGCCTTTGAGATTGCAGACAGGATGAACCTTCCCAAAGTGGTGATGAACCGTACACGCAATCTTCTGGGTGAAAAACGGGACCGAATGGGCGATCTGCTTCTCAACCTTGAAAAACAGATGCAGGAATCGGAGAAACTGCTTAATGATTATAAAAAGCGGCTTGAAGAGGTTGAAAAGCGGGAAAAGGTACACCGTGATACCGCAGAAAACTTCGAGAAAAAGAAAGACCGGATTCTTGAAAAGGCTTACAAGGACGCCGAAGAGATCATGAAAGGGGCAAACCGCCGAATTGAAGAGGCGGTAGAAAAAGTAATGAGTGCCGGCATCGAAGATCGGGATAAGATCCGTGACGCGCGTTCCGATCTGAACAGAGCCAAAAAGGAGATTCATGAAGGAAAGGAGACCTTCGAAACAGATGAGAAACCTCACCGGAGTGATGAAAAACCAAGGGTTGGTGATTATGTGCTGATTGGCAATAGCGATACAGCCGGTGAACTGATTGAAGTGAGCGGAAAAAATGCAAAAGTGCTCGTTAACGGTATGACCGTTCGGTCTAAGCTGAATAAGCTCGTAAAAACCAAAGCTCCCAAAAAAGAGTCTAGCCCCGCAAAGAGACGTGCATACGGCGGATCAGAAAATATCGATCTCTCAGTGAGTCCCCGCCTAGATCTTCGCGGAAAACGGGGTGATGAAGCGATAAAAGAACTCACTCTCTATCTTGATAAAGCTATTGCCCGAGGTTTAAAAGAAGTTGAAATTATTCACGGAAAGGGTGAGGGTATTCTGCATAAACTGGTGAACGAGTATCTTGAAAAAAGAGGTGAGGTAAAGGAGTTTGATATCGCGCCCTGGGAAAGTGGCGGATCCGGTTGCACCCTCGTAAAACTGTAGCAATATGAAAAAACTCACTCTGACACCTGCCGCTCTCTGCCTGCTTCTGCTCTTCACTACGGCTGCATCTGCACAGCTTGTCTCCTGGCAGGATCTGATTGATGGCGAGTTGCCGGAGCCCGATCACAGAATTACATACGGTGCCGATTCACTGCAGTCCGGTGAACTCTGGCTGCCTGAAGAGACGCCCCGTGCTACGGTAATCCTCTATCATGGTGGCTGCTGGCAGGGAATATACCCTGGTGTGGAGATTATGAACCATATGGCCTACGCTCTCCGTAATGATGGGTTCGCCGTCTGGAATACCGGCTACAGGCGCCTTGGTGATGAGGGCGGTGGTTATCCGGGTACCTTCAAGGATGCAGCGACAGGTGCCGACTACCTCCGTGAGATTCGCAGGGAGTTCGATCTTGGAGAGGGACCCGTCATCGCTGCCGGACACTCCGCAGGCGGGCATCTCGCCGCATGGACTGCACTAAGACGTAACCTGCCTGATTCAAGCCCTCTGAAAACAATCGACCCGATTGAGATAGACGGTGTGATCTCATTGGCAGGAATCAACGACCTTGAGCGCTACGCCCGTTATGGCGCCTCATCTTGTGGATCCGATACCGTTCCTCAACTCGTGAATGCAGACAAGCGTGAAAAGGATCCTTACCGTGATACCTCTCCCCTCCACTTGCTCCCTTTCGATGTGCCATATATTGAAATCAGTGCCGCCTTCGACGCGCCGGTCCCTCCCTTCATGGGTTTCCATTTTGTAAATGCGGCGTTGGAAGCCGGTGATCATGCTGAACATATCCTGCAGGAGAGTGCCGGCCACTTTGAGATGATCGCTCCCTGGAGCAGCGAGTGGGAGGAGGTGATATCCCTTTTTCGCACTCTTTCAGATCAATAATAGAGTATTTGAGTATCCGCCATAGTTACGTTAACTATACCAAGCAAATAACCTTTACAAGAGAACCATGAAACAGCATGCACTTATTACGGGGGCTTCCAGCGGTATCGGTCTCGAACTTGCAAAGATTTTTGCCAGAAACGGCTTTGGGCTGATCATTAACGCCCGAAGGGAAGATCGGCTGAAAGAACTAAAAAACGAGATTGAGGAGAGCTACGGCCATGACGTTCACATTTTTACAGGTGATTTGTCTATACCGGAACTGCCTCAACAGCTCTTTAACTTCACAAATGAGCTCGGAATCACTCCAGATGCGTTGATTAACAATGCCGGAATTGGGGATTACGGTTTTTTCCATGAGTCTGATTGGGAGAGAACGGCAACCATGATCGATCTCAATATTCGCTCCCTTACCCATCTGACCCGACTCTACCTGCCCGACATGATGAAAAAGGAGAAGTCCTGGATCATGAATGTGGCCTCTACAGCCGCTTTCCAGCCGGGTCCGCTGATGAGTGTCTACTACGCTTCCAAACACTATGTGCTCGCATTCAGTGAAGCCCTGGCAAACGAATCGGCAGATCACGGGGTGTTGGTCTCCACTCTCTGTCCCGGCCCCACAGAGTCCGAATTTCAGCAGGAAGCCGGCATGCTCAAATCGAAGCTCTTCGACCGTTTTCCCGTAGCCACATCCAAAGAGGTTGCGGAGTATGGCTACAAGGCGTTGATGAAGGGAAAAAGGGTAGCCATCTACGGAGCAATGAATAAACCGGTTCCGAGACTGAGCGCCCTCTTTCCTCGTTCCTGGGTTACAGCTGTGGTGAGAAAGATTCAGGAGAGAAAATAAACGGATATTTTAATAGGTACCCCTTTATCACCATCTGTAGTAAAAGTAAAGATAGAACCACCATTTAGTCATTACTCATGAGTTCAATATCTGATAATGCACTATTTGGAGCTGTAATAACCTTTACTATGCTGTTTATGGTGTTTCTGCCCCTAACAGCTCATTCCCAGGAGGTGGGAATTTATGGGTCAGGTGGCTTTTCAGGAAATGAGTTTCTGAGCTCACCATTTGGAGCAGGTATAGATCTCACCCTCACACCTGTCTCGTTTATCGGGGTTCGAATCGGTTTACATCAGCAACACAACAGGTTCAGCCAAAACAGAACCGTTTGCGATATGTACTGGCCTCAATTTTCAAATTGTGAAGGGGAATCGGTAAATAATTCTACGCGCCTTCGGACCGGATCACTCTTGTTGATACTGCGCGCACCCCTTCCGTTTAACCTGCAGGCAGAAGCGGGCGGTGGTTACAGTTTGAGCAGAGTGAACCTGGACGCCCAAACCGAAAGTGGTCGCGGAACGGGGCAGTTTGTGCCTGAAGGTGATGAACAAAGAGGCCATTTAATTCATGCTGGTGTGAGCCGAACCGAATTATTAGGTTTTCCTCTTCAGGTATTTGCTGAATACAGTCTACATTTTATTGAATTTTCAGGCTGTGTGACCGATGTAGCCATTCCGTTCTGTGGTGATGAAACCTTCAGCAATATTAAAGTTGGATTACGCTACAGACTCTGAATTTTTTTCTACATGAAGAACCCAAAAAAGTTAACTCAAACCTTATTTCAACATTAACTGACCAATTTATCTGATGTTCACCCTATTGGTAAACTTGGTTTTAAGATGCTCGATAATCGTTCATTTTTAAAAAAAATCAACCATACACCATGTCTAAATTCATTCTACTCATATCGTTCAGTCTGATGTTGTTCTCCTGCACAGAATTGACTCCTCTTCCCGGAGATGGTGAGGAGGATCGTCAGAATGTTTCAGAACTGAACCTTGAAGAGACCGCAAAAGAGATCAGTGCCGTTGTAGGGCTTGCCACGGCAACCGATGAATCCTACTGTTCCACCATCGCCATTGGAGCCAAACCGTGTGGCGGACCCTGGGGTTATCTCGTCTATTCATCAGAAGATCTGGATGAGGAGTACCTTAAGGAGCTGGTTAATCACTACAATGAGCTGGATCATATCCGCAACGTTGAAGAGGGACGCGGCTCAACCTGTGACTACGCTTCAAAGCCTGAACTCACCTACAGCAACGCCAAATGTCGCGGAGAGGGACGGAATGCCTGGAATCCCGGGGGTATATTGAAGTTTAATGGGTTGGATTAATATTCAGCTTTCATCTAAAAGCTGTTGATAGCAAAAGTCAGAAAATTGAATTAGCTGAACCCTGGCCTTTTTTGTCCGGGATATTCATTTAAACCTGAGTTCGATTCTAAACCATTGTTTATATACTTCAAAAGTCCCCTCCTTACGAAGGAGAGGAGCATGTTTTGTTACAATTTAAAATCGAGCTCAGGTTTTAAGCATGTTAGAATATTTCCCTGAAATTCGTTAAACTGTTGTTATTCATGAAATAACTCAGTTTCATATGTCTTATTCGAAAAAATCCGTTCGTTGTGAATCAACTAATTCAAGTTATCGCCGGCTCTTTTCTGCTCTTTTCCTGCTCAGAGTTAACCCCGCTCGACTCAGGGGAAAATGAAGGTAACCTGAATGTCGAAGAGCTGACGCTTGAAGAGACAGCGAAAGAGATCAACGCCGTCGTTGCTCTTGCCACGGCAACTGGTGAATCTTACTGCTCCACCATCGCCATTGGAGCCAAACCATGTGGCGGACCGTGGGGTTATCTTGTCTATTCAGCAGAAGATCTGGATGAGGAGTACCTTAAGGAGCTGGTTAATCACTACAATGAGCTGGATCATCTCCGCAACATGAAAGAGGGACGGATGTCTACTTGTGATGTCGCCTCAAAACCTGAACTTACTTACACCAACGCCAGATGCCGTGGTGAGGGCCGAAATGCATGGAATCCCGGGGATATTTTGAAATTTAACGGGTTGGATTGAGTTTTAGCTTCCACTATTCTTGTAATCGAACCAGCCCTGCCACTATTTTGTCCCGTTCTTAGCCTCTCTTTATCAGGACATTACGCTCAAGAGCAACTCTGTACTTTATTCGCTTCTCCACTATATAAATCACCTGAAGGCTGAAAACCCTGCCCACCCTCTGCCCTTCTTAAACTGAATCGAAAAATGAAAAATCCACTGACACTGAAGGAGATCGGGTTCAACCAAAATGATGTTCCTGCAGCGGTTGAAGATCTGCTGAATATCGACTTTTCAAATCCTGCGCCGGTCACAAAGGTGGGATTGACGAAGATGTTGAACAGTGCATTTGAAGGGCGCCTGCTTAATAGGGACTCGTAAATCGGTTCACGTTGTCATCACGCAGTTTCCGATGCTTGGTTTTCCGGCCGTTCACCCGTTTTCTCCACATTCGGAAGCTGGATGCCTTCATCTCTCGCCGCATCAGTTCAATAACCTCTTTTTCGCTGAGGCCAAACTGATGCTCAATGGCACCAAAGGGAGTGCGGTCTTCCCACGCCATCTCAATGATTCTGCTGATATCTTCTCTGCTAAGTGGGTCCATGACGAATTTGTCAAAAATTTTAATGGTTTTCTTAGAAAGCTAAAAGCGAGGCAATTTCATTCACTTTTTTAGCTCTGATTAAGTCAATCACTATTGGCAAACCTCAGCATCTTCTCTCTTAGCAAATCGTCTAGAAAAGAGGTAATGATCTCATATAGTTCGCTTTCAGAAACTCTGTTTTTTACGCAAAAATCTCTTTTTTATGTACGATCAATTCAGACAAAGCCGTTACCCGACTGCAGCTTAACGCTTTCTGATTTCAGATGATGAACGGAGTGGATCACCAAAACAGAATGGGACTAAGTAAATCCGGGATCTCTGATTCAAAGTTTTAGAGCGAAATCTGATAAAATTTAATATCCGGGATACATGATAGTATCGGAACCTGAATCGAATTATTTTCAAATATAGAATCAAAACTATAACAGAGTTTCAGATGTATCAATTTTGAAAAAAAATAGATACCTTTCCTGAAATCATCCGGAAGCCCCTATGTTTAAATTAATTCCCCTGATGAAACGGTCTTTTACTGCTCTTCTTCTGCTTATTGCCGGATTCTCGCTGATGCTGACTCCAGAGACTGCGTCCACTCAAAACCTTGAGCGGATCTCGGCCAACGAACGCAGCGACGGCAAGGGGTTTGTTGTGAGATACCATCTTACGGAATTGGCCGACTCTTTTAAGGTTGTTCAACCGGCAGCAGACCTGATCCAGATGAAATTGTATGGTGAAGGGCTCGATACCACAGACCTCAGACTTCCACCTGTAAGCGAAACCTTTCCTCAAATTGATGTTCATACAACGTCAAAAGGGCTCGGTGTCGATATCTTCCTTGGTGAAAATATCTTCTTCACAACCAACGTTTATCCCGATCAAAATGGTCAACACCTTCTTCTTGCCCTTGAATACACCGATCTGTCTGGGCTGGAGTCACAGATAGCAAGCGCTGATCTAATTGTGTGGAACGGCAGCGAAGATAGCACGCTGCAAGATCCTGAAGAGGATGACCGGTTTCTGAGACTCCGGGATAATCTCGATTTTAGCGTTGTTGTTCTCGATGCCGGGCATGGCGGGCATGATGCCGGTGCCACCGGTGTAAACGGAATTTTAGAGAAGGATATCGCTTTAGCCATAACCCTGAAGGTTGGCGAGTATATCAAAAAATACCTACCCGAAGTTGAAGTTGTCTACACCAGAGATAAAGATGAGTATGTAACCCGATCCGAAAGAGGGTTGATTGCAACCAGGGCCAAGGCCGATCTTTTTATATCCATTCATGCCAATTCGGTTGCCAATGCACCCTCCGCACACGGCACCGAAACCTTTTTCCTGGGGATGGCCCGTACTGAGTCTGCCCTTGAGGTAATGAAGCGCGAGAACAGCGTTGTGGACCCGCAAACCGGATATGCTCCTGAACTCTCCGAAGAGGAGCTGCTGATCTATGAGCTTACCAATTCAGGCAATATGGCCCTGAGTGAGCGAATTGCAACAATGATAGAAGATCAGTTTGAGAATCGGGTGAGCAGAAGATCCAGGGGAGTTAAACAGGCCGGTCTGGAAGTACTCTGGCACGCCTCCACCCCGGCGGTTCTTGTTGAGGTGGGATTTCTTTCCAATCATAACGAAGCTCGTTTTCTTGCCAGCGAACGGGGACAGACACTGATGGCATCCGCTATTTTTCGGGCGATCAGAGATTACAAAGTAGAATATGAACGAAGCCTGAGAAGCAACGGGCGGAGCCAGGCACGAAACTAAATTATGAGCAGTAAACCCCTCATCCTCGGCGTAGCCGGAGGAAGTGGTTCGGGAAAAACCACCGTTGTTAGCAACATCATCGAAAATATCGGCGAAGAGAATGTTCTGCTGCTGCAGCACGACTCCTACTACCGCGACCTTAGCCACCTGCCACTTGAGGAGCGCAAAAAACAGAACTTCGACCACCCCTCCTCTCTTGAAACCGAACTGATGATCCGCCACCTTGATGCTCTCAGCGAAGGGTATCAGATCGATCTGCCGGTCTACGATTTTGTTGAGCACACCCGCTCGGATGAGACCGTTCGTACAACTCCCAAAAAGATCATTCTGGTTGACGGCATCCTGATTTTCGCGGAGCCCAACCTCAGAGACCGGATGGATATCCTCATTTTTGTGGATACAGATGATGATGTAAGGCTTCTGAGAAGGCTGAAGCGCGACATCTCCGAACGCGGCCGTGATCTGGACGGGGTTTTGAATCAGTACGAAAAGTATGTTCGCCCCATGCACCTCGAATTTGTTGAACCGCGCAAGCGCTACTCAGATATCATCATCCCGAGAGGTGGCGAAAATTTGATCGCTCTGGAGATGGTTACCGCGCTGATCAAA
The DNA here is from genome assembly GCA_020832225.1 of Balneolaceae bacterium. Taxonomy (GTDB): domain Bacteria; phylum Bacteroidota; class Rhodothermia; order Balneolales; family Balneolaceae; genus Rhodohalobacter. The sequence goes on along the minus strand of JAFIFA010000100.1, from coordinate 13,598 downwards.
GGAAAGCTGGCAGAAACCGTCGAATCTACCGATCAACCATAGTTTTCTGAAAATAGAGCCATTCCCTCCGGAAGCAGGTAGGAGTTACGCTGAACAGAATATTCTTCCCTAAGCGACTGAAATAGAAATTCAGAGTCACCACCTGTCAGCCAAATTTCCGCTTCACTATACTCCTCCATATACTTTTTCAGAAACCCCTTAAGTGAAAATAAAAAAGCCCCGTTGATCCCCCACTCAAGAGACTTTACCGTCGTCTTACCCGGCCACCGTGCCGGAATCTGACGCTCTACATTTGGAAGTTCAGGCAGCTGATTGCGAACAGAGTTATGAAGAATTCCAAGTCCGGGCATGATCACTCCACCACGAAATACCGTGTCTGAAGTCATTAGATCGATGGTGCAGGCAGAACCCGCGTCAACCACAATTACGTCACTACTACTCAGTGAAAATGCCCCCAGACATGCAAGAAAACGATCTACACCGAGTGTCTCAGGAGTCTCGTAATCGAGAAGCTTGGCCGGAATTGAGGAGGTTCGGATAATCTCTATAGAGCGACCGTTCAGTTTGCTTTGAAATTTCTGAAGGAGGTCTTCTCTCACTGAGCATACAATTGGGTCTGCCTCTCCATTCAGACTCAGAACGTATTCAGCGATCTGCCCTGCATCTTCATCACCCCCTTTTTGCAATAGGGTCCACTTTCGGTCCGTGTTGCGTTTAAAGAGTTTAAAACCTGAATTTCCGATATCGAGGTAAATACGTTCCATGAACTGATTAAGGAATGATCAATGCCTGTGATGTTTTATATTACTACACTACCAATGTAATGAAAAAAAGAGCTAACGAATGAATTTAGAAGGTAAGATTGCGATCGTAACAGGGGCAAGCAGCGGTATAGGCACCGCTTTTTCACAGAAACTGATCAAGAAAGGCACTACGGTATATGGCCTGGCCAGGCGAATGAACAAACTCAATGAGATACGGGAAAAGCTTGGTGACTCGTTTATCCCGGTCCAGATGGATATAACCGATTCTGAGGGAGTTGAAAAGTGGATTAGCAAAACTTTTAGTGATGAGCACGTACCGCAAATTCTGATCAACAATGCGGGTCTCGGTCTTTTTGGGAACGTTGAGGAGCTCTCGCTTGACGATTGGCACACCATGATCGACACCAACGTGAACGGGGTCTTCTACATTACCCGTAAAGTCGTTCCCCTTATGAAGGCCACCCCCGGTCATTGCCACATCATCAATATCGCATCCGTTGCCGGACTACTTGGGAATCCGCAGATCTCCGGATATAACGCCACCAAGTTTGCACTGCGCGGGTTTAGCGAAGCACTTTTCAAGGAGCTTCGATTTGATGGAATTAAAGTCTCCACCATGTTTCCCGGATCGATAGCCACACACTTCTTCGATAACACCGGCACGGAAACTCATCCCAATATGATGCAGCCATCAGACGTTGCAGATACACTGATTCACCTTCTTGAGACGCCGGATAATATGCTGATCAACGAGGTGACAATGAGACCGCTTAATCCAAAGAATCCCGATTCAAATTGAAAAAGCTTCTGATTCTCATATCCTTTTTGCTCATCGCTTCACTCTTCACCGGTTGTGCCGGTGGTGATGAGGTGATGGAAGAAGAGCTATACATGAATGTTGTTGCTGAACTGGCTGTCCTCAACCAGATGGATGAGGAGCTGTTGGGTGGCCTTACTCGAGAAGAGAAACGCGAAAAGATCTACAGCCACTTTGGTATCACCGAAGAGGAGTTCAGGTACTCGCACGACTACTACCAAAGTGATGTACCGGTGCAGCTTACTCGGATGGAGGCGGTTGCTTCCTTGCTTCGTGCAGAGCGAGACTCCATTCAGAATGCAGAGCGGGATTTCAGGAACCGGATTCAAGAGCTAAAGCTGTCAGAACAGGACACCACCGATGTTGATATCGAACCGGATGAGATCGAAACCCCTGAGAATTAAAAAAGGCTTCAGAGCCAATGCTCTGAAGCCTTTATAGTTTTTAACGGGTGGTAAGTCTGCTACTCACCAAACATATCCTGATAGTCTGCCATGGATGCCTTAACCACTTCAAAGGCCTCTTCACGATTCATCACACGATCAACAAAGATACTTTTGCTGTTATCCTTGCCAGGTACCAGCTTGTAGGTATTGAAGTAGTGGCTTAGTCTCTCAATCAATACAGGCGGCAGATCACTTACATCATTCACACCTTCATAGTAGGTGTCGTTGTCCAGTACGGAGATGATCTTATCATCGGCTTCGTCCTGGTCAATCATGTGAAGGCCGCCAATTACACGTGCATTCAGGATCACCTCGGCACGATCGATCGGACGCTCACTCAGAACACAGATATCGAGCGGATCACTATCACCTTTGTCCGTATGGGGCGATAATTTCCCAATGCGCTCTCCACAGTAGGTTCTAGGAATAAACCCGTAGAGCGATGGCGGCATCGATGAGCTACGTTGAGGCCGGTCTACACGCATGTATCCGGTCAGTTTATCCACTTCATATTTAATGGCATCGAAAGAGGTAATTTCAATAAATGCGCTTACAACTTCTGGAGCGTTCTCACCGGCATCAAGTCCATGCCAAGGATGAGGTCTCCATCTAAAAAAAGGATCAGGAAAGTTCACGTTAGTTAATTTGGTTTAAATTGTTGTTTTCTATTGATTGATTATTTGAATGACCCCGTTTCGGGGCGGCTGAACATCTGCCGGGGAGAATCACTCCATCACGGCATTCAGCTTCTCAAGATTATCTTCAACTCTCAGTGACTTTATCACCTCATCAATGTTCCCCTTCATGATGTCATCAAGGTTATAGAGGGTCAGGTTAATACGGTGGTCGGTTAAACGCCCCTGAGGATAGTTATAGGTTCTTATTTTTGCACTTCGGTCACCAGTCGAAACCTGACTTTTTCTGTCAGCAGCCCTTTCAGACCGGATCTTCTCCATCTCCATGTCGTAGAGCTTGGTTTTCAGCATCACGAGCGCCTTCTCTTTATTCTGGTGCTGCGAACGCTCCTGCTGGCACTCTACAACCACACCGCTCGGTTCGTGTGTTAGGCGAATAGCTGAGTCGGTTTTGTTTACGTGCTGACCACCTGCACCGCTCGATCGGAAAGTATCAACCCGTACATCTTTCATATCGATGTTGATCTCGACATCGTCATTCGCTTCAGGAAGCACGGCAACGGTTGCTGCAGATGTATGAACACGCCCCTGAGACTCCGTTTCGGGAACCCTTTGGACACGGTGCACACCACTCTCATACTTCATCTTGCCAAAAACTTCATTGCCGGAGAGTTCAAAAACTATCTCCTTAAATCCTCCCTTCTCACTCTCTCCAACAGAGAGAACACTCATTTTCCATTTCTGAGAGTCGGCATATCGGCGATACATATCAAACAGGTCGCCAGCAAAAAGTGCGGCTTCGTCACCACCGGTACCGGCCCTGATCTCCACAATGCAGTTTTTGGAGTCGTCAGGATCTTTTGGAATTAGCTTGAATTTAATTGCCTCTTCCAGCTCCTTCAGTTCTGTTTTTAGTTCGGCACTCTCCGCTTTCGCCATTTCGGTAATCTCGGCATCTTCGTCTGCCTCAATCAGCTCTGTATTGCCTTCCAGAAGACCTTGAATCTCCCTCCAGCGGGCGAAATCCTCAACCAACTCCTTTAACTGTGTATGCTCAATGGTGAGCTCTCGGTACTCATTGGGACGATCGTAAATGGAGGGATCGGCCATGGCCTGATTGAGCTCATCATACCGCTCTTTAATCTGTTCCAGTTTTGCTTCTAAATCCATCGGGAGAAATCATTTTATCTATAGCCCTAAAAGATATTGAATATTCGGCAGTTTATGAATTGAAACAGTAATACGACTCGGTTTCATTTTTTTGAATACTTCTGCTGTTTTCCTCTTTCTCTCAACCATCTCAATTCAGGAGCATCCAGTTCAACTGAGCAAGGTTCATACTTTTGGAATTCAAATAATTCCTATCTTTTCGCCGAACTGAACCCCGGATCATAAAAATTTGACTTTCCTGATGAAATCTCCTTTCAACTCCACATTTACAATCGGTTTTCTGGGTGCAGGACAACTTGCAAGGATGTCGGCCCTTCAGGCATTTCGCTACGGTATGCAGGTAGCGGTTTTCTCCGACCGACCCGAGGATGAACCGGTTCAGTTTATGACACCCAAATCCTTTTCAGGCTCATTTGATGATCCTAAAGCGATGGCGGAGTTTGCAAAGACGTGCGATGTTGTTACTCTCGAGAATGAGTTTATCGATTCCACGGTTCTCTCTAAAGTGCAGCAGATATCGGGAACTCCTATCTATCCCTCTCCCAAATCCTTTGCGCTGATCGAGAACAAGCTGATTGAGAAGCAGACCTTTGAGAATGCCGAAATTCCGGTTACCCCATATAAGCTGATTGGCAATCAGTCTGATCTGGATCTCTTTGGAGAGGCACATGGCTGGCCCTACCTTCTGAAATCCTCCAAGGGCGGCTATGATGGGTATGGCAATGAGACCGTCCGTAACCCGGAGGAGGCCCGTAAGGCATTTGTGAAACTGGGAGGCGATCAGGGGCGCGACATTCTTGCAGAGGCGTTTGTTGATTTTACCCACGAACTGGCCGTTCAGGTTGCCATGAATGAGACCGGACATGTTGTCTACCCGTGCTGTGAAACGGTTCAAAAAAACCACATCTGTGTGGCTGTTCGCACCCCGGCCCCGGTATTAAACTCCTACCGTAAAAAAGCAGAAGAGCTCGCCGTAAAAGCCGTGAAGGCGATTGACGGAAAAGGCATCTTTGCCTTTGAGTTCTTCCTAACCAGCGATGGAGAGATATTGTTAAACGAGTCGGCACCCCGTCCCCACAATTCGGGTCACTACTCCATTGAGGGAAGCGTAACGTCACAGTTTGAGAATCACGTAAGGGCCGTCTGTGGAATGCCACTTGGCAGCACGGAACTCGTTAAACCATCGGCAGTGATGGTAAACCTGTTGGGAACCGACAAGCGAACAGCGACCGTTGAAAACTCCGATAAGGCAACCGTCACCGCCAACGGCCATCTTCACATCTATGGAAAGCTCCAGAGCAAACCCGGCAGAAAAATGGCCCACTTCACTCTATTGGGTGATGACCCAGAAGAGACCTACGAGCGAGCTTTAAAGGTAACCAGGGATATACGGATTTAGACAAATCCTTATTTAGATTTAATCAGAAAAGTCCGTCGAGAAGTCCCTCAATTTCATCCAGAATTCTTGAACCCGCCTCTTCACGTATCTGATCAATTACCTCGTCATCCACTTCAGAGAGTATGATGGTGAGAAGCTCCATCAGGGTTGTCTCGAGCGAGCGGTCACCTTCACGGCCAATATCGGTTCTCTCAATTCTTGATAGCGTAAACTCGAGCTGATCGAGGTCTGCACCATCAACTGAGAGAGTGGCGGTTGTCTCCTCCATAAGAAGTCTTTCGATAATCAGATCGCGCCCTTCTTGATCGGCTGTATGGTCTTCCAGGTTCGAACGGATCTGGCCAAAATTTGTACCGGAGGTTGAGAGCTGGTAGGAGATGCTAAGCTCTTCGATCTCGACGCTCTTCACCACAACGGGATCACTAAACAGGGCTCTCGGCTCCATACGAAGTGTAGCCGACTCAATACTGAGCGCATGGTCTCCATCAAAACCCTCTGGATTGGCAATTGTGAATCCGCTTACGCTACCCGTTCCACCCAGCAGCGAGAGCGATAAACGATCGATCGTCACCTCAGTTCCGGTCATCTCAGATGCAGCCTCCTCAATCTGAGACTTAATCATCTGGTTCAGGCTGAATGAGCTGATGAACCAAACTATTACAACCGCAATCACCAGAAACAAAATGTACTTAACTGCTTTAGAACCCATCTTTCTCTTTTTTTGATTGAATTTCTCTTTTCTAAATATACCTCACTTCAGGAGTTATTCTGAAGGTTATGCCTCCCAACCAATACCAAAACAAAAAAAGCCCCGGTTGTCGGGGCTTTTCAAGTCATTAAATATGATTTACTTAACCGAGATAGGCTCGCAGTGCGGCGCTTCGGTTGTGGTGACGAAGCTTTCTGAGTGCTTTCTCCTTGATCTGACGTACACGTTCCCGTGTAAGATCAAATCTTTCACCGATCTCTTCGAGGGTGAGTGAGTGCTCTCGTCCGATACCGAAATAGAGGCGGATCACTTCAGCCTCACGCTTGGTCAGTTTTGAAAGCGCACGCTCGATCTCAACCTTCAGAGACTCACCCATCAGATCATTATCGGGATTTGGAATCTCTTCGTTTTCCAGAACATCGAGCAGACGGTTATCCTCTCCCTGTGCAAATGGTGCATCCATCGAGAGGTGACGGCCGGAGATCTTGAGTGTATCTGCAACTTCAGATACGGTCATATCGAGGCTTTCAGCCAGCTCTGCTGCAGATGGTACACGTTCGTACTCCTGCTCGAGCTTAGAGAGCTCCTTACCGATCTTATTGAGGGCTCCAACACGGTTTAGCGGCAGACGAACAATACGGCTCTGCTCTGCAAGTGCCTGCAGAATTGACTGCCGGATCCACCATACGGCGTAAGAGATAAACTTAAATCCCCGTGTCTCGTCAAAACGTTTGGCCGCCTTGATCAAGCCGAGGTTCCCCTCGTTGATCAGGTCACCAAGGGAGAGCCCCTGGTTTTGATACTGCTTTGCAACGGAAACTACGAAGCGGAGATTGGCCTTGGTGAGCTCTTCAAGTGCCCTCTGTGACCCTTTCTGTATCTCTTTTGCCAGCCGGACTTCATCATCCGGTGTAATCAGCTTCTCTTTTCCAATTTCGTGCAGATAGCGATCTAATGATTCCGATTCGCGTGTAGAAATTCCTGAACTTTTGGCCACGTTTGATGTAGTTACTTTTATGGGGTATAGTTACCGACAGTGCCGGCCTGAGTGTACGACTATATGAACGGGATAGCGCCTGAATTGTTTCCCGCATAGAATCGAACCGTAAAATATAACAAATACTACAATAAAAATGTAGTCCGCATTCCTGTTTTAGTGCAATCCATCCAGAAAGGAGTGGCCGGAAAGTCTGTTTTCGACCCCAAAATAGTCGAGAACCGACGCCGAAACATCTGCAAAACTTTTTCGAGTGCCAAGGTCCCTTCCGACTCCGTCACTGCCTCCCCTTACCACCAGTAGCGGAACATACTCTCTGGTGTGGTCTGTACTTTCGTCGGTTGGATCGTTTCCGTGATCTCCTGTTAAAATCAGCAGATCATCTTCCTGCAGTTTCCCGATCATTGCCGGGAGTGCCCGGTCGATCTCCTGTAGCGCTCTTGCAAATCCTTCGGGGTCCTGGCGGTGGCCATAGAGCTGATCGGTATCGATCAGGTTCACAAAAGTGAAGCTATCCGGAATGCCGGCACTCATCTGGCTCAGAAGCTGCGACAGACCTTCAGCATTGCTATTTGTCTTTCTGAACTGCGTGAACCCAACTCCGCCAAAAAGATCGATGATCTTACCAATTGAGTATCTTTTTTTGCCGGCGTCTTCCAGCAGCGTCATCAGATTGGGTGATGGTGCAGGGAGTGAATAATCTTTTCTCTGATCAGATAGTCGCTCAAAAGAGCCCGGCTCTCCATGAAATGGCCTCGCTATAACACGCCCTACAGCATGCTCACCGGTCATCACCGTCTCCCGGGCAAACCGGCACCACTCATAGAGCGTTTCCAGAGGCGTTACATCCACATGGCAGGCAATCTGGAATACACTATCCGCCGAGGTGTAGACAATGGGACGTCCCGTGGAGAGGTGCTCTTTTCCAAATTGTTCAATTACTACGGTGCCAGACATCGGTTCGTTGCTCAATACCCCCTTCACACCTGTGCCTTTGCGAAATGCCTCCAATATGGAGTCGGGGAATCCATTTGGATAGGTTGGAAAGGGTGTCTCAAGCTCCAATCCGGCCAGTTCCCAATGTCCCGTCGTCGAATCTTTTCCTGCAGAGACCTCCTGCATTTTCCCGAATGAGGCTTTTGGGGTTTCGACCGGAGGCACGGTGGTGATCGGAATAATATTCCCAAGTCCCAGTTCCCCGAAATTGGGCAACCGACAGCCCGTCGCCTCACAAACATGCTTCAACGTATTGGTCCCTTCGTCTCCATAACTCACCGCATCGGGCTGCGCCCCGCATCCAAGTCCGTCGATGATTACAGTATAGCAGCGTGACATCTCCTACCTCAAAAATTGATTGCCGTTTTAGCTTCGCTCTTCAACACTTCACTCAGAGCTCTTTTTGCATTTGAAATAACCTGATGTAGATCCGCTTCCGGGTTATCGAGCTCCACAACTCCCGCTTTGATACGGATGTCCACTTTCTGTCCGTCCAACAGCTCAATGGGTTTATCAAACTGCCCCTCAAGTCCGTTAAACCACTCCTTAAAGAGCTCATCCCGATCACCGGTTAGCATGAAAGCGTAGATGTAGTCTGTGTTAAACCCGACAAGACCCTGAAACCCATTCCTGGTTGGGTTAATCAACTTCACCATGTTTCGCTGAACCCGATTGAGCTCCTCAAGCCTGAGCGATGATCTCAGTTCGGTAAGGTTATCAATGGTCACAAATCCAAACCAGGCCTTCTCATTTCTGGCACCCGCTGCACGGATCTGCCCTGCAAGGCTCTTTTCCCACAGATCGGGAATGAAGCTGCCCAGATTATTCGCAAAGATATCTTCATGAACAGAGACTTTGCCCAGGTTCACCTGAATCGCAAGTGACGTGAGACGCACCAGATTTACCATTTTGTGCTTCGAAGACTCCTTGAAAACCAGGGGATTCTTGTCCGTAACCAGTACAACAGCATGCCGGCGATCATTGATCATTAACGGTATTGCCATACTTGCTCCATCCGTACTGTTTTCAGATGGAGAGATACGTTTTGGATTTTGATTAAAGTGAATCGAAAACTGTGGCTCTCCCTTCTGCAGGGCATCGTATGCCATCGATTTCTCCTCCACGCGCAGTCCGGGTGGCGACATCAATCCATGCCTTGTCTCAGATCGCATTACCGTAACCCAACTCTCCATTCCACGAGCTACAACAGAGACTCCGCCATCGGAAAGCAGCCCCTGAAGCTCCTCCATCATCACCTGCAGAAGATCGGTTTTATGAAGTCTGGGTGAGATCCGTTTTAGCCCCTCCTCATAATCGCTCCACTCTTTCTGATTTTCCTGTAGGTCGGTCACCTCCAGATAGGTGTTGAGCACATTGGTGAGCGCATTCCGGTATGAAACAAGCACCTCTTCATAGTCGGAGAGGTTTGGCTGATGTTCGGTCTCAATCACCGTAACTGCCACGGTTTCACCGTTGTTGATAAAGGGAACCAGCGTCAGGTACCGGACAGGTACAAAATCGTGGTAGTGCTCGAGGTCTTCCTGGGAGAGGTCTTCACCCACTTTCAACTGAATAATCCGGTCGATCTCTTTGTGATCATTTAGAAAGTAGCGATCAAACGGAATTCGGTCTCTAAACATCACATTGGGCAGGATCGTGGCGCTGGTCTCAAGCACAAACTGCTCCCGAATTTTGTTCACCCAATAGATGTATACCGTATCTGCCTCGGTTGATTTTCGAAGCAGCCGAACCACATCACCTATTACGCTCTTAAACTCAAGCAGTGCTTTTTCTTCTCGCCTGGTAGTCATTTGCCCCCTTCTTTTTCGATAGTATCGGCCAGCTTCTCTGCTTCCGTAACCATCTCTTCAAAAATTGAGAGGCCTCGCTCCCAGAACTTCGGATCACGAATATCGATCCCCATTCCGGCAACCAGATTGTGCGGCCAATCGGAGCCACCCGCCTCGAGGAGTTTCATGTAGCGTTCAGCAAATCCATCCTTCTCCGACTTGTAGGCGTCATAGAGGGCCAGCACAAGCAGTTCGCCAAACGCATAAGCGTAGACATAACCCGGTGTATGGAGAAAATGCGGGATATAACACCACCAGAGTCGGTATTCATCCGTAATAGTTATAGAATCACCATAGAGAGCTTTCTGTGTCTCTTCCCAGTGTTTTGAAAACTCTTCCGTTGTTAGCTCTCCCCCTTCACGCCGGGCGGTATGAATTCGATCTTCAAACCGGTTCATCGAGATCTGCCTGAATACGGTTGCGATGGTGTCATCAATCTTGCTGATCAGTAGAGCGAGCTTCTCTTTCGGATCAGTGATCTGCTCCTTGAGACGGCTAAAGACCAACATCTCACCAAATACGGAAGCTGTCTCCGCAGTAGTGAGCGGCGTGGATGACTGAAGCTCCCCCTGTTTACGTGAGAGGTATTGGTGAACTCCGTGACCCAGCTCATGAGCCAGGGTCTGAACATCCCTGAGCTGTCCATCGTAATTCATAAAGACATAGGGGTGAACGGTTGTAACCGTACTTGCAGAGTATGCACCTCCCCTCTTTCCGGGAGAGATTGCTGCATCAATCCAGTTTTTGTCAAAAAACTCGGCCGCAATTTCACCCATCTGAGGGTAGAAATCACCATAGGCCTCCAGCACCATCTCCTTCGCCTCACTCCACTCTACCTTCTTGGTGGTTTTGGCAATCGGCGCATAGCGGTCATAATCGAAGAGCTCATCCACACCAAGCAGCTTTCGCTTCAGCTTGTAGTAGCGCTGCACCAGGCCGTAGTGACCGGTCACCGCTTCAACCAGTGCATTCACGGTCTCATCGTCGGTTTGATTTGACAGATTCCTTGAAGCGATCCAGCTCTCGTAGTTTCTGAGCTTGTCGCTGGTATGCTTATCTGCCAGCAGTGTGTTGAAGATATAGGTGAGTGTTCGAGAGTGGTCCCGGAATGTCGTGGTTAGTGAGTGGTGGGCTCTTTTCCGCAACTCCCTGTCGGGATTGTGAAGTTTACTCAGTACCTCCTGCTCCGTCATCTGTTCGCCATCCAGTTCAAAACGGGCGGCACCCAGGGTTTCATCGAAGAATCGGTTCCACGCCGAGCGGCCTGTCACCGATTTGGCGCTCATCACCTGCTCGGCCTCTTCCGAGAGCGTGTGATCACGATATCGCCGCGAGATCTCCAGGTAGTGTTTCCAGCGGCTCAGCTCCTCAGAGCCAATCAGCCTTTGGGCCTGGTCCTCATCAACCTTCATCCACTCAACATCAAAGAAAACCAACTTCTGGCTCAGCTCCGAACCCAGTTCACGGGCCTGCTGCAGTAGCTTTCCAAGTGCGGGATCCTCTGTATTTGTACTCCATATAAGTTGTGCGTAAGAACCCACTTTCCCGGATAGCGAAATCAACGATTCATACTCTTCAAGGGCTTCTGCGAACTCTGAGGGTGTTATCGATGCGATTCGACCCCGATACTTTTTGGCGAACTGATCGGCCATTTTTTTCAGTTCTTCTCTGTCTTTCTTCAGGGCAGGGTCGTTGGGGGATTGATAGAGATCTGATAGATCCCACCGGATCTTTTCGGCGCCGGTTTTTTCTGCAGATGATTTTTCTGTCATGGTATTGCTGATGTGAACGGTTTCACTTGTTTAAGCTCGTTGAATATAAACAATGAATCAGGATGTGTGAATTCCGATTTAAATCTTTCCTCCTCTTTATTTCAGACCATTTAACGTCGTTTTTTTAAACAATAATGGTTACTTTTCATATCGATATTTAGACTCAACAAATTTCTGAATGAACCGATAATCCGTTACTACATTCATCCTGATGATCTCCACGGAGATTTCCAAACCGCGGATGTTCGGTTCCCGCGAACGGATCATCTTCAAATCCGCTACCATAACCAACTAATTTTCTTAAACGAACCTCCTTTCTGTTTTGAAATCACTTGAAGCTGTTTTTGGCCCTAATTCCGCACTCGTAGAAGAGCTGTTTGACCAGTATCAGTCTAACCCCGACTCCGTGCCCAAACACTGGAGAAAATATTTTGATCAGATTGATGGCAAAGATGTTGCGGCGCCTGAATCTGAGACAAATGGAGCACCGGCTGAAGCCCGAAAAGCCCCTGTGCAGGCTCCACCTAAAGAGAAAAAGGCGCCTGCAGCTGCTAAAACTTCCATCCCCGAAAGTGCGGAAATTGAAAAGATCAAAGGGGTCGCGTCCAAGATTGTGGACAACATGGACGAGAGTCTAACCGTGCCTACAGCAACCTCGCTGCGAGTGCTTCCGGTGAAGATGCTGACCGAAGACAGGGCCATCGTTAATACTCACCTTCTCAAGCGTGGTGAGCCTAAAGCTTCCTTTACCCACTTTATCGCATGGGCTGTGATTCAGGCCCTAAAAGAGTTTCCAAATATCAACTCCTACTACTCCACCCAGAACGGAACCCACTACCGCGTAAAACCGGAGCAGGTAAATCTGGGTATTGCTGTCGATCTTGAAGCCCGTGACGGATCCCGAAATCTGGTGGTCCCCAATATTAAGGGTGTCGACAAGATGAACTTTAAGGAGTTTCTCTACGCCTATGCCGACCTGATCGACAAGGCCCGAAAGGGAAAACTGGAGATCTCCGATTTTCAGGAGACCACGATAAGTATCACCAACCCGGGCACCATCGGAACCGTCTCCTCTGTTCCGAGACTGATGAAGGGACAGGGCGCAATTATAGCAACCGGTGCAATCAACTATCCGGCTGAGTATCAGTCGATGGCGCAGGATGTTCTGAACCAGCTCGGTGTAAGCAAGGTGATGACCGTAACCTGTACCTACGATCACCGCATCATTCAGGGTGCCGAGTCTGGAATGTTTCTTAAGAAGGTTCACTCCTTGCTGAATGGAGAGGAGACTTTTTACGATACGATCTTCAAAGATCTTGAAATCCCATACGAGCCGCTTCCATACGGCGAAGACAAATATGAGGGACAGCTCAGCGGTAAGGTAAACACCCTGGAGCAGGATCGCCGTGCCATCGCCGTCTGGAGACTGATCAATATGTACCGGATGCGCGGACACGTTCTGGCCGACCTTGATCCACTCGGAGCAGGTCCCGGACAAAGCCCGGAACTGGATCTCGAATATTACGGCCTCACGCTTTGGGATCTCGATCGTGAGTTTTTCTGTGACGGACTTGGTGGCCAGGAGACCGCCAAACTGCGCGATATTATCAAACTTCTCAGAAATACCTATTGCGGAACAATCGGTGCAGAGTATATGCACCTTCTGGACCTTGAAGAGCGCAAATGGCTTCGGGAAGCGATGGAATCTACTACAAACACGCCCGATCTGAGCAAGGATGACAAGGAAGATATTCTACATAAGCTCAATCAGGCGATGGCCTTTGAGCAGTTTCTGCACAAGAAGTATGTGGGGCACAAGAGGTTCTCTCTTGAAGGTGCAGAGACTCTGATCCCGATGATGCACTTCCTGATGGAGCGTGCAGGCGAAAAGGATATTGAAAAATTCTTCCTCGGGATGGCTCACAGAGGCCGTCTCAACATCCTCGTAAACATCATGAATAAGCCCTACCGCAAGATCTTTGCGGACTTTGAGGGCAACATCGATCCGGCTACCATTCAGGGATCGGGCGATGTGAAGTATCA
>JAFIFA010000078.1 GCA_020832225.1 Balneolaceae bacterium | reverse complement strand
TCACAACTTTTTGTTCTATTAGAACGAATCATTGTAATCAAACAGAGTTGCGAAAGCAGTGCTTTCGCGGTTCGAATCACGTACGCGGTACAAGATTAGTATCCATGCGGGATGTTTAATTGGTTCACAACTTTTTGTTCTATTAGAACGAATCATTGTAATCAAACAGAGTTGCGAAAGCAGTGCTTTCGCGGTTCGAATCCCGTACGCGGTACTTTTTTAGTCTTGAGCAGCTAGTCTTGAGTCATGAGTTTAATTACTCATGACTCTAGACTCATGTCTCAGGACTATACGGAGCCCGTAGCTCAGTTGGTTAGAGCGCTAGGTTGTGGCCCTGGAGGCCGTGGGTTCAATTCCCATCGGGCTCCCATTTTTTTCTTATTGATTTTGATTTAAACGTTCCGTTGCCACACAGCAGCGTTTAAATATCCCTGCCGCGTTCGTCTAGGGGTTTAGGACGCCGCCCTTTCACGGCGGTAACACGGGTTCGAATCCCGTACGCGGTACAATATTCCTATCCATGCGAACCATTTTTTTGGTTTGCTATGCCACACTCTCTTGGTACAAGTCTTTGTAATTAAGTAGAGTTGCGAAAGCAGTGCTTTCGCGGTTCGAATCCCGTACGCGGTACTCTTTTCTAGGCTTGAGATATGAGTCGTGAGTCTTGAGAGTTTTTATACTCTACTTTTTCGCAGTTTACGCCTTTTTAGAATTCGGAATTAGTAGAGTATTGTATCAGCCTCTCCTTGATTCGACTTTATAAAAAAGGCTTACTTCATTACATCAATTCCGTTCACAAAATCTCACCCTTCCTTCTTCACAACCCATTCTGATCTCTTAGTACTGCTAATTCATCCCCCTGTTCAATTATCTCACGCTGTTTTTTTGTTTTGATTAGCAATTCTTAAGTCACGAGCAACTCTCATCTCAAGACTCACGACTATTCAAACCAAAATTCCCCTTTCTCTCTACCACTCATTTACTATATTACCGCACAACTAACTTACTCAACTGCTTTCACTTATCGAAAACACCATGAGTATACTCAGAATTATTTTTGCCATTATTTTACTTACCGCCACTCGGAGTTTTCCTCACCGTAGGAATCAAGCCTCACTTCTCGCTTAATATACTACTCACCATTCTGGGTTTTGTGCCGGGTATCGTTCATGCGGTCTGGATAATCGCCAAGAATGACTAACCCAATCTGAACATTCAGATCTTCTCTGCTATAGCATAGATTCCGTTACCTTTTCTGTTTTTTGTAAAGAGGTCAATACTGTTTAGCACAAGGGATAGAGGAAGCACAATTGGGTAGTAGACAAGTAAAGGTAGTGTTGCAAACAGCCCCACTTTGTTGAACAGAATCATTGGCCATTTAACCGAGAGAACCCACGCTTTATGACCAAAATAGCCGTAGGTGTAGTGTATTTTTTTTGGATGTAGATCCGACTCCATCAGTTTTTTATCGATCTCCTCTTTTGAGTAGCCGGTACGGGCGTGTTCACCTACAAATGTATCATCTGTATCAGAATCTTCTTCCGAATAGTGAGATGGTGAGTGCATAATAAAGAGTCCTCCAGACTTCATGCAGCGGCAGAGGTTTTTCATCACCCGCTTATCCTCC
The DNA here is from genome assembly GCA_020832225.1 of Balneolaceae bacterium. Classification (GTDB taxonomy): domain Bacteria; phylum Bacteroidota; class Rhodothermia; order Balneolales; family Balneolaceae; genus Rhodohalobacter. Next base: position 3,661 of record JAFIFA010000078.1, on the reverse strand, counting down.
TCTATATGCTCAAGCACATCGATACAGATCACCATGTCAAACTTCTCTTCCTTATCGAAGTTAAGCAGATCAGCTTCATAGATTGAAATACGCCCATTCTCGATCTCATTGTGAAAATAGCTCCGGTTATCCTCAATGTAGTCCTCTTTTACATCTACAGAGTGCACCTTCACATTGCTGAACGATTTGAGGGCAAAACGATCATATTGCCCAAAACCACTTCCGGCATCCAGCAGCTTCCACTCACCATTTCTATCAAATTCACTCCCCTTCTCTTTCATAATTCGCCGAATGTGCCAACTCCTTAGAAAAATAATGTCGAGAAGAAAATAGAATAGTCGTCTCAATGTTTTTGATCGCCTCACAATACGGGCGAATTTATCCTTTACAGGATCGTAGGCAATTTTACTCATAAACCTATTTTTTTCGCAATTGCGGGCTTGTTATTTCGTACCTGACCACGATTCAGCATTTCACCTAAGAAACCGATTGAGAAAGATTGAACTCCCACTACAATCAGCAGAATGCCGAGAAAAAGCAGCGGCCGATTCCCTAGTGGCTCACCGAAAAATATCTTCAGGTAGGCAAGCCAACCGCTGATTAATCCCCCCACAATAAGTAACAGAACGCCGATTGTCCCAAAGAAGTGCATCGGGCGCTGCATATATCTATTCACAAAGAGAAGCGTCACCAAATCCAGGAAACCATGAAGAAAACGAGAGATGCCAAATTTTGTGCGACCATACTTTCGGGGGTGATGCTTCACCTCTTTCTCGGTGATCTGGCTAAACCCTTTCCACTTTGCCAAAAGCGGCACATATCGATGAAGCTCTCCATAGAGATAGATGTTCTCGATCACCTCACGGCGATACGCTTTAAGCCCGCAGTTAAAATCGTGCAGATGAATGCCGGTTGTCCATCGGGTAACCGCATTGAAAAATCGTGAAGGAACCGTTTTGCTGATCGGATCGTGGCGTACTTTTTTCCACCCGCTCACAAGTTCACTTCCCTCCTTCAGCATCACAACCATAGCAGGTATCTCAGCAGGATCGTCCTGAAGATCGGCATCCATTGTTACAACATACTGCCCCCGAACCTCTTCAAAGCCCGCCTGAAGCGCATCGCTCTTTCCGTAGTTTCTTCTCAGCCTGATCCCTTTTATGTTATAGTTAGACTCACTCAACTCCTCAATGATTTCCCAGGAGGAGTCGGTAGATCCATCATCAACAAAGATCATTTCAAAAGAGTAGTCGGATAGAGCCTTTCCAAGCGCGATTGAGAGCTCCCGAATAGACTTCTCTTCATTGAGAAGAGGCACCACAACCGAAATCTCCGGCCTTGCTGTTTGAATGTTGGTGATATGTTCAGATTTTTTTTCCTGCAATCGTCTGTAAATTCGTTATTTTCGAAACAAAATCAATTCCGGCTGCTGTTGCATGCAAAAATAACGCATTTCAGAACCATGAAGAAATTGTATTACTCTATCGGCGAAGTAAGCGAGATTACATCCATTGAGCCGCATGTGCTGCGCTATTGGGAAACGGTGTTCAAGGACCTTTCGCCACGTAAAAACAAAGCCGGTAACCGTACCTATCGGGAAGAGGATATCACTCTAATCCTGCGCCTTAAAGATCTGATACAGGATAAAAAGTACAGCACTGCCGGTGCAAAGAAGATCATTGAGGGTGATGAAGAGGAGCAGAACAATAGCAATCAGGAGAGTGCCATCTCTCCTGAGCTCGAGAAAGATCTAAATGAGGTGAAGCTATTTCTGAATAAGCTGATGGAGAAACTCTGAAGTCTTAACCACTCTTCTGAGAAAAACCGACAATCAGCATATAGAGCAGCTCAACACAGATCAATATCGCAATCCCAACCAAGTGAATTACCTGAAGCACCCCTGGCATGTCGAACCACTCAAGCCCGATCCCTACAAACATCTGCATAACCATAAGTGCCGCTATGGCCCACCCGAGAATGTGAAGACGCCTTGTGACATTGAACTTTCGATTGTAGTAGACCAGCACACCCGACAGGCCAATCACAATCCAGGAGAAGCTTCTGTGTACATCATAGAGACCTCCCACCTGATCGATCCACATCTCCCTAGGTAATTCCATTACATTCTTTGCCACATCCACTGCTTCGCGCACCTGCGTTCCCAGAATCATCTGGGCGAGTGTGAGAAATAGAATTCCGCCTGAAATCCATAGCAGGGTTCGCCGTACCCCCGAAGAGAGTGTTGTTACCAGGCGACTGTTCATAGCCCTGAAAGCTGCAAACAGCAACACCCCCAGAATAATCATAGCCAACACCATATGGAGAGTAATGATACCCGCACTAAGACCAGAGCGAACAACCTGCCCCCCTAGCCATCCCTGAAAGAGAACCAATACAAACGCCAGCCCGGAAAAACCGGTAATGATCGGATCCGACTTTCTGTATTTAAAGGAGATTAGAAATGTGAGCGTAATCAAAAAGCCGATCAAAACTCCAACGAGCCGGTTAATGTACTCCAGCCAGGTGTGAACGGGATTGAACAGGTCAGCATCATATTGAGCCGGCAAATCTGCCGCATTGGTGGGAGGAATCCACATTCCAAAACACTGTGGCCAATCGGGGCAACCAAGCCCGGCACCGGAGGCGCGAACAAGTCCGCCAACAAAAATAAGTACAATAGTAGCAATCACTGTTGTAATCGCCGTCTTTTGGTATAGATTTAGTTTCATTCCTGATTCATATTTAAGCCGGATTTTAGAGAGCTTGGGTTGTTTTGGTTTGATACAAACATCCGAACCCCATTTAGCCGTTCAGCCAACTTAGCTGTTCTTTTTGAAGTGGATATAAAGGTAACATATCACTTCGAAAATCTTTAATTTCGGGGCTTACAATTTCGTTTTTTAATGAACAGATCAGATACAGAAATACATTCATCAGCCAGAAGCTTCCTCGAGATCGCAGGGGATTACTATGAGCTGACCAAACCGGGGATCACTTTCTCGGTTGTTGCCAGTATGATGATCGGGTTTCTGATGGGTTCAGCCGCAGGTATGGATTATCTGCTGATGGTCCACGCAATTTTCGGTACCTGGCTGATTGCTGCCGGTACTGCCGCGCACAACATGTTTCTGGAACGTGGTTTCGACGGCCTGATGAGGCGAACCAGCAAGCGCCCTCTCCCCGATTCGCGAATTGAACCGCGCCAGGGGTTTATATTCTCAATGACCCTGATCTTTTCAGGACTTCTCTACCTCATTTTGGCCGTTAACGTTGTTACCGGAGTAGTCTCTCTTGCCACAACCATTATCTACCTCTTCGCCTACACGCCACTTAAGCGTATCTCTCCGCTAAATGTTTTTGTAGGAGCCGTGCCGGGTGCGCTTCCCGTAGTTGGAGGATGGGCTGCTGCCACCGGCACCGTATTTGAACACGGAATGTGGATTCTATTCGGCATCATCTACTGCTGGCAGATTCCACACGTTATGGCAATTGCCTGGGTTTGCCGAAAAGATTACGAACATGCAGGGTTTAAAATGTTGCCTAAAAACGATCCAAAGGGGATCAAAGTGGTTCTGTGGATCCTGCTTCCGCTCCTGATTTTAATACCAACCATCTACAAGCTATACGCGATGGAGCTTGTTGGATGGCTCTACCTGGGGGG
>JAFIFA010000096.1 GCA_020832225.1 Balneolaceae bacterium | reverse complement strand
GTGAATTTTCCGTTCATCGAAATTTTCAATGGTTCGTTCATTTCCGATCATTTTCCAGTCACTAAATTCAGCGGAAACCAACTGTCTGTTGATCTTCTCGGGAAGCGGAATATTTCGATGAACAACGGTTGCACTTACAAGATGTCCATAGTGGTCATATTTGGCATATAGATCTTCATTCTTCGAAGATCCTTCGATGGTAATGAAGTCGTATCGATTTCTGTTGTTTTTGATCATCGACAGGTCACTTCCGTTAAAGAAGTTATTGCGTTTAATGCACTGGAGATTTTTAAAGCAATTTAAATTACTCTCGTTTACGGTAGTGCTTTTATGATAATTGTCGATTGAGTATCTGTCTGAAGCAGATTGCTGAGCCAGTGAATATGTGGCGAATGACAAGATCAGTGATAGTGTGAGTAATATAGGTTTTGTTTTCATGGCGACCGAGATTAAGTTATTAGGTTTATTCAGGGTACGCCATTGATTTCACCACTGTTACAGTTCAGGGCTATCTTTTGTATGAGTGGTGGTATAGGGGTTTCAGTGGATTTAAAAAGAGTCTGGATGGTTTTTCCGCTTTGCACTGCACTCTGCGCTGAGCACAGAGCCTGTTCCGAGACGTCAGGTGGGTGATATCGAATCGTTCCACTGTCCAAATAAGCAATAAAATGAGTGCAACATTCAATCAAATTTCTCGTGCTACTTGAGTGAAAAATTAGATTATGTAGCACTATGCTGATAATACGCTACGTCGTTTCAGAACAGATTTTTAGAATCTTCAATTAATTAAAGCATGCTTCGATTTGAGAATGTTGTAAAAAAGTTCGCCAAGGTGAAAGCTGTCGATGACCTTTCGTTTGAGATCAAAAAGGGAGAGATCTTCGCCCTGCTGGGACCCAATGGTGCGGGAAAGACCAGCAGCGTCCGGATGATCATGCAGATCATGGAACCGGACAGCGGATCGATCACTTTTGACCCGTCTGTGATGAATAGGGGTAAAGTGAACCGATCGAAACTGGGCTATCTTCCCGAAGAGCGGGGACTTTATCAGGACGCACCCATCATGAAAACCCTCGTCTATCTCTCAACACTGAGGGGGAGTGATCCGGCAGATGCAGAGCAAAAGGCGACTGTCTGGCTCGATCGTTTCGGAATTCTGGATCGAAAATCTGAAAAAATATCGACCCTCTCGAAAGGAAATCAGCAGAAGGTGCAGTTTATCGCCTCGATTCTGCATGAGCCCGATTTCGCAATTCTGGATGAGCCCTTTTCAGGGTTCGACCCGATCAATCAGGAGCTGATATCCGATATCATTCGCGAGCTTCGGGATAAGGGAATGACCATTCTATTGAGTGCCCATCAGATGCAGCTGGTCGAAAATATTGCCGACCGGATATTGATGATCAACCATGGCAGGGAGTTGATGAGCGGTACACTGGACGATATTCGCAAGAAGACCATATCAGACAAGAAGCTGGTTGTGACCTACAGCGGTGATGTGAAGAATGAACTTTTTCAGCAATCGAGTCAGATCAAAAACAGCATCTTGACACCAGCTGGAGATTGGGAGATCTATTTTTCTGAGAACTACTCCCTCAATGCAGTACTGAAAATATTGACGGATGCCGGTTCTGTGAATAACCTGAAGACCTCAGATGTGAACCTGCACGAGATTTTCATTGAGAGTTTTACAAATGGAGGGCGGAACCATGAATAACAGATTGAAAACGGTTTGGAACGTTACCAAATGGGAGTTTACACGTTTCTTCAAGTGGAAGGATATGATTAAGGGAACTCTCTTCTTTTTGGCATTTGGCTTGATCGGCGGACTGGTTGGTATCTGGGTGGCTACAGACTCAATCACAATTCCCGATATCGCTGTTCATGAATATGGTGATTTTGACAGGGATCACTTTCAGAGCGAGGAGTTTCGGTTTACCGACCGTACTGATGATTCGTTAGAGTCTATTACAGAGGAGCTTGAATCGGGCAACCTGGATGGAATCCTCTCAATCGTCTCTGCCGATTCTGCCACCATACGAATGAAGAGCGAGAGGGGATGGCTGGTAACCCTTCGCCAACATCTCCAGGAACAGCGTACCGACCTCAAACTGCAGGAGTTCAATATCGATGCATCCGTTTACGAGACTATTCAGGAGGGAATGGTGCTACATACAGAGTTTGACAACGGCAGCGAATCCTCATCCGCTGATAAATGGATAGCGGGGATTGCCATCTTCCTGGTTCTGGTGGCCGTATTTCTCGGTTTTGCCTATCAGTTTACAGCGATTACGGGCGAGAAACAGCAGCGAATAACCGAACAGGTGATCTCAGCCATTCATCCACAAACGTGGATTGACGGCAAGATACTTGGGATAACCGGCATCGGGTTGACCTATGTAGTCTACTATGCGGGATTGGGACTGATTGGAATGATCGCCCTGGTCCAGTTCACGGGGGCACCATTTGGTAAGGCCATTTTGCTGATCAATCCCGGGCTTTTGGGGCTTTTTCTAATTATTTCATTACTGGGAATATTGATGATCAACTCTTTTTTGGCGGGTGTTGCAGCGACCATAGATGATCCCAACACCTCCCAAAAGTCAGCCCTGATGATGCTGCCAATCTATCCCGTCATGTTTGCTTTCGTAGCCATTTTCAACCCCGACAGTAGCGCCATTCAGATACTGGGGATCTTTCCCCTCACTTCCTATGCCATCCTGCCGGCCCGAATGGTAATGACTCAGGTGGCCTGGTGGGAACCCGCAGTTGCCATCCTTCTACTTGCAGCCACGGCCTGGCTTTTCAGAGTGTGGGCTGGAAAAGTATTTGCTGTCGGGATGATGATGTATGGGAAAGAGCCGACGATTAAAGAGATGGTCTATTGGTTCAGGCGAACGTGACTCTCCCTCCTGACGTCTCAGGTCAGGCTCTGTGCCCGCTCTGCGCTAAGCGCTTAGCGCAGAGCGTTGAAAAAACCAAAAATACCATTAAGGAGTCCCCTCTTTTGTAAGAACAGCGAGTAGAAGGGGCCGGGGGTGAGTCCATACCCCTCATTTCAACAGACCTTCAAGCTGACTCTTCAACCTTTCTGGATCGGTCTTTCTGCCGTTGAGGTAACGAACCAATAGAAAACCATGCAACAAACAGAGCACCGTATCAGTATGCTTGCTGCCAACTGCCGACTCAACAAGCGTTTCATGCGCTTTCATCGCTCGCTTCATGTTTTCATCTTCAGCTACCACTTCCGGGCTCTTCCCTCTCAGGTAGTCCAGCATCAGGGTAAGCTCTCCCTCAAAGTGCTCCTCCATCTTTAGATAGATCTCAAAAAGCTGATCCAGTCTCTTCTCTAAGGGGGCATCTTCATCTATGGAGTGTTTGCCAAGGTCTCTGCTGAGTACCTCCTGAGTACTCGCTGCAAACAAATCCTCCTTACCACTGAAGTAGTGGTAGAGCAGGCTTTTGGATATTCCAAGCTCGTTGGCAATCTGCCTGATTCCCAGTGATGAGTACCCGTGGCGGGTAAATACATCGGCCGCTTTTCGGGCCAGTTCTTTCCTGTAAGCGTCGTGATCTACAACTTTTGGCATGTCTGCTATTTTAATTTTGGACAAATGTACAATAAAAATTTGCAATATTCATTTCAACCCTTGTATTTTTATTGACCAAACGTTCAATAAAAAAGATTTGCTATGAAAAAGATCTTAATCGCCGGAGCAACCGGCACACTTGGAAGAGAACTCGTGAGAGAACTACACGAAAGAGGTTACCCGCTACGAATACTTGTCAGAAAGGAGGAGCAGGCGGGGCAGTTTCGAATCTTTACCGATGATATCAGGTTAGGTCAGGTAACCCAAAGAGAGACCCTTCGGGGAGTAGCAGAAGGCGTAGATGCAGTTTTCTCAGCCGTAGGTATAACCCGGCAGAAGGATGGAATTACATATCAGGATGTGGACTACGGTGGAAACAGCAATCTGTTAAAGGAGAGCATCTCGGCCGGAGCAGCACATTTTGTCTATATCGCTTCACTAAATGGTGAGGAGATGAGAGAACTGAAGATGATCGAGGCCAAGGAGCGATTTGTGGATGAGCTTAAAAGCTCCCCAATCAGGCATACGATCGTAAGGCCGAACGGTTTCTTTTCAGACCTGCTTGAGCTGCTAAAGATGGCTCGAAATGGAAGGATCTATCTGCCCGGTAATGGATCGTATAAGGTCAATCCGATTTCGACAAAAGACCTGGCGCTGGTTGTCGCAGATATGTTTGAAGGCAAAGTTGATGAGGAGGGTGTTGGCGGTCCGCAGATTTTATCACAGAAAGAGATTGCCGAAATGGCATTTCGTGTACTGGGCAAACCCGCCAAAATCACCTATCTGCCGGAAGCACTGGTAACGGCAGCAACTAAAGTGATGCGGCTCTTTACACCCATTTCAGTGTATGGCCCGCTCGAATTTTTCTTCACTGTATCAACACGAGATATGATCACTGAACAGTATGGGGATGAAACTTTAGAGGAGTTTTATCTAAACGCAGTGAGGGAGATGAGCTCGAATGAGGATGATTTAATGAATGAACCACAAAAAGTATAAAAGCAATGAGAACAGTAACAAGAAATGAGAATAAAATTAAGATACCGAAACTATTGCATGAGCTTCATGGTGAGCTCTCAAATTGGCGGGATGTAGGTTTGACACATATGGCCGCATGGGGGTTAACTGTTTTGATGGTTTGGCTCTCTGTTTGTTCAGGTCATCCGATTTGGATCACGGTTCTGCTTGCGATTCTAACGGTAGATATCGCTGGTGGAGTTGTGAGTAATTTTACGAAAGGGACAAATAACTATTACGAACAATATCCGCAGAAGAGAGTTGTGTTTCTGTTGCTGCACATAATTCAACCGGCTCTTCTATCCATGATGTTTCCGGATCAGGTTTTTTTGATTCTTGCGGTGATGGCCTATACACTCAGCATAAGTATATGGCTCGATGGAAGCCGAAAGTTTGAATTTCCTAAGTCGGTATCACCATTTCTTACGATCGTTGGAATCACGGGCTTGGTTATAATGCCTATTGAATTTATAGGGCTACAATTGCTGCTAATTCTCTACATCACCAAACTGATACTTGCTTTTTCAGTGAATTGGTATAAATCAGTAGATTAGTAATGGATTTGGGCTTACAGGGGTCTCTCCCTCCTGACGTCTGAGGTCAGGCTCTGTGCCTGCTCTGCGCTAAGCGCTTAGCGCAGAGCGTTGAAAAAACCAAAAATACCACCAAGAAGTCCCCTCTTTTGTAAGAACAGCGAGTAGAAGGCGCTGGGGGTGAGTCAAAAAGAGGAAGGTGATATTCACTGTTCAAGACAAACTTGCCTTCAACGCTATCATAAACCAAGTCCAATAATCCACCAAGACGTCCGTGCTATTTGCTAAGCCAATAGCACGGTCTCCTTGGCAGAATTCGATCTTACTTTATAAGTTTCACAAGAACATCTTCTATTTCAGAGGCAGCAGATTGCATCACTTCATTTATTACCCCGCCAAATGGTTTCGCTAATAGCTCGGAGTCCATTCTTGCGATGTAGGTATTCCCATTACTCTTCTCATAAATAGCCACTCTGCAGGGCATCATTGGCGAAACAATGCGCTCATCATCCAACTGAAGAATCTCAGCAGAGTATTTTGAAGAGCAGAGTTCATAGATCTTCACGCTCATCACATCGTGCCCGTGCCCCTCAAGAGTCTCCTGCATATCGTGTACAGTTAAAACACTCCAACCTGCGTTATCCAGCTCCTGCTCCAATACTTCGATGGTCGTTTCAAAGTCGTGTGCCGATTCATCCTCAAGCATCATCAACCCCGGGAGGCTGTAAAACCCAACGATTCCAACAATTAAACCGCCAACTATAGCGCTCACCAATCCTGTTATTGCATACTTCATAATTTGTACCTTCTGTTTTACTTATATGTACATGTAGTTACAAGTAATATAGTTTGAAAAATTGGTAATTACAACCCGTACTCATCCTCTCGAGACATCGGGAGGGTGAGTCTGAGTGAGTCCCCTTGAGCCTTTCCCCCAAATCACACATATTAAACCCGCCAACCAACTACCTGACAAACCAAAAATCAACCACATGAAACCCCTCTACTTCCTGCACGGCGCACTTGGAACCGAAAAGCAGCTCCATTCGCTGATGGCGGAGATGGAAAATCGGGAGCATTTCCGCACTCTCACGTTTGAGGGGCATGGGAAGCAGGAGATGCCCGATCGCCCATTCCGGATTGAGCACTTTGCAGAGAATCTGCTTGTGGATATGGACCGGCGTGAGATAGAGTCGGCCGATATCTTTGGTTACAGCATGGGTGGTTATGTGGCTCTGTGGCTTGCGCTTCACCATCCGGAGCGTGTGGGGCGGGTTGCCACATTGGGCACCGTGCTGGAATGGAGCCCGGAAAAGGCAACTTCTGAAACCCGCTTTCTCAATATCGAAAAGATGAAAAAGAAGGTACCGGAGTTTGTGGCGTTTCTTGCAAAGGAGCATCCGTCCGGTTGGGAAGAGGTGGCAGCAAAAACCGATGAGCTTTTAACCCATCTGGGCGCCAATCCGCTGATTGAGGGTGCCGATTGGGAGAGGATAAAGCAACCGGTTCGGTTTCATACGGGAGATCGCGACGCTACAGCCACACCGGATTCCGCTTTTCGGATTGTAGGCAAGCTCCCCTTTGCGGAGCTCTGTACGCTTCCTGGCACGCCACATCCAGTTCAGAAAGCGAATCTGCCTCTGCTTGCCGCCTCACTGGAGCAGTTCTTTAATAGCTGATCAATTTTCTGTTAGACAGGTTCTGCCCTGCCATTCACAGAGAAATTTAGCTTAAAGGTGGTTCCTTTATCGCATGAGCTATAGGTATATTCAGCACCAATCTGTTTTGAGAGTGTCTGAATAAGTTGAAGACCAAGAGAACCCGATTCGGCTTCATTGAAATCTTCAGGTAGCCCAACACCGTCATCCTGAATCGTAAGTGAAATCGATTCGTCGGATCGCTTCAGACTGATTTGTACTTCTCCCTTATCTCTCTCCGGATAGGCGTGTTTTATAATGTTGGTAATTACCTCATTCACAATAAGTGAACAGGGGATCGCCTCCGTAACTTTCAGCTCTACAGAATCAAGATCATACTCAAAATCGAGGTGAAGAGTGGTCTGAATGGTATTCTGGATAGTTACAATCAACCGCCTGATGCTGTCTCCAAACTCCATTTCTGAGAAACTGCTGGCCTGATAGAGTTGCTCATGGATATTGGCGATCGATTTAATACGTATTGTGCTGTCGAGTAGTTTGCTCTGAAACTCCTTGTTTTCATCTTTAAAGGCCTGCAGCTGCAGCATGCTCGATATCAGTGCCAGATTGTTTTTAACACGATGATGAATCTCGGCCAGAAGAGTCTCTTTCTCTTTCAGGGACCGGCGAATGAACTTTTCGGATCGTTTCAGTTCAGTAACATCCTGTATTCCACCCAAAATCTGTAGTGCCTTACCATCTCTGTTTCTGATGACGGTCCCTTTGTCAAAAACATTGGCATAGGAGCCATCCTCCTTTTGAAACCGATACTCCGCTTCCCACTGAGTTTCGTCTTCAGACTCAATCACTCCAAAAAATGACTTCTTGACCCGCTCCCGATCATCCGGATGAATTTTGTCCAGCCAGCTTGTTACTTCCACAACACCGTCAACTTGACCGGTTTCAAGAAGGGCAGGATCGTTACTAATCCATAAGTGGTGGTTGTCTTCCAGATTCCACTCCCAGATCACTTCGTTTGAGAGTTTTGTAAGAATGTTATAGCGTTTATTAGCAAACTCAACAGCCTGATTCTTTTCCGTAATCTCTTCAAGAGAATCCTCCAGCTCACGCTGCTTCAGGCGGAGCATCTGCTCCAGCCGTCTCTGCTTTTCGATGGTACTTAGCAAGCCGTCAAAGATCATCGGCAGATAGGTAACGGCAATACCGCTTAGAAGAATGTTATTTGCGGAAATAGTGAACCATGAGAGAACCTGATATTGATCCCGAAGGGTATATTCAACGATACCGGCGTATATGAGAGCGCCGTAAAGAAGGAAAAATGCAGCGTTGATCACCACCGTCCAGAAACCCGCCTCTTTGGAGTAGATCAGAAGTGCGAAGATGGTGACCCCAAAGAGATACATCAGACCGGCTCCCTGTATTCCCGTGTAGAAAAGCAGAACCAATCCTATAATGTAGATAAATCCGATGAAAAGAAGTTTCCTAACAGCTATATGAAGCCCCTTAAAAAGCCCGAGCAACATAATGGTAAACATAAAAAGTGTGTAGTAGGTGGCAAGCCCCCACTGCCCGAGCATAAACATGGTATAGACAGCCGGAAGAATAATCAAAATTCCGAGTGGCAGAAGGTAGGTCAAAATGGACGCAAAGAGTCTGTTGCGCCAGAAATCCAGCCCATGCTCCTCTGTCAGATCACCGATGCAGTTTCGGTGAACCTGTTCTCTGTATAGATTCCAGATTCGATTCATAGTTGTGGAATATTCATCGGCAAATTCGGGATGAAGATAAGGGTTAATGTCTGTTAGAAGAATTATCTAAGGTAAAGGTTTCAGCGTAATGAATAAATAGACTTATACTTAAATTTAATCTCTATTACAGTTTAAATACCCACTGTAGTGTAAAATGATGCATATTTGATCGCGGAACCGAAATCACTATAATGTGAATCTGAAGATTTAGATATTGTTCTTTTTTTGATTGAAAAGCAAGATAAGCCCGTGCAGACAGGGATGATCGGCGGGTGGGGGATTGTGTGGCCCGGCAACTAAAAAGGGCCGTTCACTTCATACATGGGTGATTATGGAAAAGAAGCGTACAGACGATTTAAAACATAAGATCAGTAAAGGAGAAAAGCTGACGGAAGCGGAGAAAGCATTCATCTCCCACCTTCTGGATGAAAACTATCAGGATAAACGGGGGCGCCTCTTCAGAGCGATCTCTGAGGTGAGCGCCTCTCTGCTCTCGTCCGGACATTGGAGTGAAACGGTGGACGACTGTTTCAGGATGCTCTCCGAGACTCTAAACCTGCGTGGTGCATCTTTTTGTCGGTTTGTTGCCGGAACAGAGAGAACATCTCCGTTGATAGAGGTTACAGATAGCCGTTTTGATAAAGAGTCAGAACCGGGGCTTGAAAAGATTCGTTTTGAGGAGCTCTCTCCCAAACAGATTCGGAACCTGAAGGCTGCACTGTCTGAAAATCGCTCATTTTTAGTGGGTGAAAAATCAGAGCCCGGAAATTTGCCGGTTGAAATGCATACCATTTTGGCAGAAAACCCCATTCTGATCCTTCCGGTGATGGTTCGTAAAAAGGTGTCTGCAATGGTACTGCTAGAAAAGAGAAGGGAGGACGGCAAGTGGGACCTTGAAGAGATCACCTCACTAGAGTCGTTAACGGCCCAGCTATCAGGTGTGATGGAGAAGCATGAGATGAAAGAGCTGCTGGAGTCGGCCTACCAGCAGGCCGGAATCGGTACCTGGGAGATGCGGCTCGATACCGGTGATGTCTATTGGTCACCGGTAACACGAGAGATTATGGGTGTTGAACCGGATGAGGTGATCACTTACGAGATGGCCGAACAGTTTTTTATCTCCACTCCCGACCTGGAGAAGGTGATGGAGGCAATTAACTAGAGTGCAGGAAACAGATCGGTTTACGATCTCGAGATCCAGATCCGCAGACGGGATGGTACCATCAAGTGGATACGCGATACGGGCCAAGCAGAGGCTGAAGATGGACAATTGGTGAGGCTCTACGGCACCATACAGGATATTGATGAACGAAAGCGAACTGAAGAGCAGCTTAGAAAAACCGAACAGAAGCTGCGGGATGTCGTTGAAAACTCAACCAACCTCTTCTATAAGCACACCCCCGATCACACCCTTACCTACATCAGTCCTCAATCAGAACACTTCTTTGCATGTAGTGCGGAGGAAGCGATGATCGACTGGACGGAATTTCTGACCGACCATCCCGAGAATAAGGATGGAATTCAAAACACCGAAAAAGCGATTGAGACCGGAGAGCGTCAGCCACCTTTCGAGATTCAGATAAAGCGAATGGATGGCAAAAAGCTCTGGGTGGAAGTGAATGAGGCCCCGATTACAGAGAATGGGGAAACGGTGGCTATTGTCGGGTCTCTCACCGATATAACCGATCGGAAGAACGTGGAGGAGAAGCTCAGAAAATCTCTCAGAGAAAAGGAGACGCTCCTGGCAGAGATCCATCACCGGGTTAAAAATAACCTGGCCGTAGTTGCGAGTATGCTACAGATTCAGGCTATTGGTACCGCCAACAAGGAGCTGAATGCGGAACTTCTGGAGAGCGTTCTGCGCATCAAATCGATGGCCTCAATACATGAAAATCTCTATAAGACGAGCGACTTTTCGGAGATCAACTTCGCGGAAAATGTGAGGACGATTATTCATAGTGTTATCAATACGATGCAGTATGAGACAGAGATCAGCGTAAACTTTGACTACGATGAGGTCTATCTGAAGATGATACAGGCTGTGCCGGCTTCACTTATTATTAATGAGGTGGCAACCAATATCATTAAACATGGATTTACAGGCATGGAGAGCGGCACAATTGATGTTAAGATTGAGCAGAAGAACGGCCATATGAAGGTGAGGGTGATCGATAACGGTGTTGGCCTTCCGGATGACTTTAATCCGGAAAACCCTACCACACTTGGACTGCAGCTGATCCGCACCCTCACAGATCAGCTTAACGGTGAGTATAACTATCCGGAGCAGAAAAAAGGATGTGAATTTTGTCTCGAGTTCGACACTAAAATTGATATCGTAGCAGAAGATTAATTTTTTCCCTAAACGTAATTTGCTCTGAATAGCTGAAGAGATTTAATATCATGCCGATACCAGTATGTATCTAAATTAGATTTTGTGGTGGTGCTGCATGGAAAAGGGAAAAATGGACCGGCTCAAATCGGTCATATTAAACGAGCTTACAGACGATCAGAGAGAAGAGTTAATGATCGCTACGGGGCTAAAATCACACCCCAGTGAAACACTTCTTGGTGTAATTGGCGACTGTGCAAATATTTTGAGTGGTAGTTCTAGTCTGGAGTCTGCCATGGAAGTTGTATTCCCAAAAATCGGGCTTGCCGCAGATGTGGACAGGGTCTACTATTTCGACGTACATGAGGATCCGAAAGGTGGTGATGAACCTCTTTGCAGCCAGAAAATCGAGTGGGTGCGCGACCAGGTTGAACCGGTAATCGATAACCCGGAGCTGCAGAATATGAAACTCAGTCAATATAAAGAGTTTTTTAACCCGTTGAAGTCAGGAAAACCGTTTAGTATACTGATTCGGGAGATTGAGGAACCGGACCTGAAAGAGCTTTTGGAGAGTCAACAGATTCTCTCCCTGCTTGCTCTGCCTGTTATGGCGGGTAATCATTTCAGGGGGTTGGTCGGTTTTGATCTCTGCAGGTATGAAAAAAAGTGGGGGAAGGAAGAAATTGCCGGACTAAAAATTGTTACCTCCCAACTTGGTAGCCTGATTGAGAAAGAGGAGATGCAGGGGCAGATGGACGACACCTACCGACAGGCACGTATCGGAACATGGAAGATCGATCTTCAGGATGGCAGCCACTACTGGTCTCCGGTTCTTAAAGAGATATTTGAGGTTGATCCCGATGTAGAACCGGACCCCGAGTTGGCTTCAAAACTGATCCGGCATAGAAAAGATCTTGAAAATGTGCAGAGAGTCTTCCGCAAGGCGATCGAACACGGGATACCCTACCAGGAGGAGTTTGAAGTCATCACTCCAAAAGGAAATGTGAAGTGGATTCGGGATACCGGAAAAGTTGAGTACAGAAATGGAAAGCCTGTATCACTCTACGGCACGGTACAGGATATCGACGAGAAGAAACGGGCGGTGTTGAAATCCGAAAAGAGTGAAAAACTGCTGGACGCTATCTCAAACCAGACGCAGGTCGCCATCATGGTTCGTGACTCGGATGGGCGCCAGCTTTTTGTCAACAGAGAGTGGAGGCAGATCTTTGGCCATAATGAGATCAACGTATTGGGCAAGTCGCTGAAGGAGCTTTTTCCTGAAGAGATTGCTGAAAAAATCCGAAAAAAAGATCTTGAGGTGCTGGAGTCGGGTAAGCAAAAGCTTTATGAAGAGAGGCTGGAGACAGTCTCGGGTACCAAGTATTATATGGTTAACAAGTTTCCGATTACCGGTATTCCCGGAATGGAGAACGCAATCGGAGGTATCGGTACCGACATTACGGACGTGAAGGAGGCCGAAAAACGGTTACAGGAGACACAACAAAAACTGAAGCATGTTGTGGAGCACAGTACAAACCTCTTCTACAGCCACGATAGCCTCCACAACATGATCTATGTTAGCCCGCAGGTAGAACACTACTTCGGGTGTAATCCACAGGAAGCCAAAAAGAAGTGGACGGAATTTATTGACGATTCACCCATCAACAAAAAGGGGTTTGAGATGACCGAACGGGCCATTCAGACCGGAGAGCAACAGCCTCCATACGAGCTGCAGCTTACCAGAACCGATGGATCAAAACTCTGGGTTGAGGTGAATGAAGCCCCGATGGTGGAGGATGGCAAAACCGTCCTTATAATCGGTTCACTAACCGATATTACCGACAGGAAACGGGTAGAGGAGGAGGTTAGAAAGTCGCTTAGGGAGAAGGAAACGCTGTTGGCAGAGATCCACCACCGGGTGAAGAACAATCTGGCTGTGGTGGCAAGCATGATGCAGATGAAAGCACACCTAACCGAAGATCAATCTTTGGAAGAGAGTCTTCTAGACAGCGTGATGCGCATCAAGTCGATGGCTAACATCCATGAGCATCTCTATAAGTCTCAAAGTTTTGCTGATGTAAATTTTTCAGAGAATTTGAAGGCATTGGTTGATGATATTATCCACACCATGCAGTTCTGTACCTCGATCGATGTGATCTATCACTGTGAACCGGTTCTTCTGAATGTGAACCGTGCAATCCCTTGTTCTCTGCTAGTGAATGAAGTGATTACCAACATTCTGAAACATGCATTTGTTGGTAGAAAAAAAGGTGAAATTGAGATCTCACTGACTGAAAAGGATAGTGAAATCGAGCTTATTATTCGTGATAACGGGGTCGGATTTTCTGAAGATTTTGAACCAGAAAGCACGCAGTCTCTCGGTATGCAGCTAATTCGCACGCTTACGCAGCAGCTCTCCGGAACCAGTAGTTACAGCTCTGCAGATCCGGGAGCTCTATTTCGTCTTGAGTTCAGTCGTAAAGGCAAACCTGTTCTGCATTAGCGATTTTGGTAACCTGGGCCTTTTACAAAGCGCCCCGGCTTTTTACCGGTATGTTCTCCATTTCTGAGAACCTGTACTCCGTTCACAAAGACATGCTGAACGCCCGTAGCGTATTGATGAGGCTCTTCGTAAGTGGCGTGATCCTCAATGGTGTGAGGGTTAAAGAGCACAAGATCGGCATAGTACCCCTCTTTAATGAGGCCCCTCTCGTGTAGCTTCAGGTTCTCTGCCGGCAGACCGGTCATTCGATAGATCGCCTCCTCCAGGGAAATCAACCTCTTTTCGCGAACATACTTTCCAAGCAGCCTGGCAAAGTTGCCCCATGCCCGCGGGTGCATTCGCCGGTTCAAAACATCCCCTTCGGCGGCAAACGTACCGCCATCAGAGCCAAAGCTCATCCATGGAAGCTGAATCTGCCGCTCCACATTCTCATCGCTCATCAACTCCCAGATTGCGCTGATTCGGTTGTTGTCTTCAATCGTCAGATCAATTGCGGTCTCAATTTCATCGGTGCCGCGCTCTTCAGCAACCTCCGCGAGGGTCATGCCCACATACTCCTGCAGTTCATCACTTTGAAAACCTAATAGCAGAATTCCTTCACCACCGCCGGCCATCAGGTAGAAATTTTCCCACTCATCCGAATGTTCTGCAATCTCCGCTGCGATCTGCTCCCTTGTTTCAGGGTCCTCAAGGCGCTCAATCCAGGCGTCGTGCCCGCCATCCTGAGTCCAGGGAGGAAACATGGCGGCTAGGCTGGTGCCTGCTGCGGTGTAGGTATACATGTTGGCCGTAACGGGCTGGCCATCGCTCCGGGCCTTTTCCACCCGCTCAATCACCTCATCCAGTTTGTCACAATTATCCTGTCCCGCAGCTTTCAGGTGGTGAATTTCAGCATGTAACCCCGCTTCCTGGCCGATCTCAATCAGCTCCTCCACAGACTCCACAAGTCGGTTCCCCTCACTTCGGATGTGGGAGATGTACATGCCGTCATACTCGGCAACGGCCTCAGAGAGGGCGATCAGCTCGTCAGTATCAGCGTAAAATGCCGGCGCATAGATCAGGGAGGTGCCGAGCCCCATCGCACCCTCCTCCATTGCCTGACGGGTCAGCTCCCGCATTCTCTCCATTTCACCTTCGCTTGGAGGCCGGTCATTTCGCCCCACTTCATGAATTCTGAGTGTGGTTGCCCCAACAAAGGAGCCGATATTGGTTGATACTCCATTCTCCTCCATCCAGGTGAGTCCCTCTCCTAGTGTGGTCCAGAGGTGGTCTCCGGGGTTTTCTCCCCATCTATCCTCACGCATTTCCTGATTGAGCGGGCCAATGGATGTGCCCTCGCCAAAAAGTTCCAGGGTAACACCCTGCTTGATGCCGCTCATAGAGCGTCCGTCACTCATCAATGGATTGGCTCCCCAGCTCAGCATATTGATGAATCCCGGAGCCGCAGCTAATCCACCGGCATCAATCACATGATATTTGGCACTGCTTTCATTGATCGTACCCACTTTCACAATGCGATCATTACGAATGCCAATATCCGCTTCTACCGGGGCATCACCACTTCCGTCGTAGACAATGGCGTTGATGATCACGGTATCAAACTCCGGTTGTTGACACGAACCTAACAGGAATAGAAAAGTAAAGGGTACTGCAAAAAAATAAAGTAACTGTCTAACCATAAAGCTGAGTTTGTTTTGTATGATCCCTAAAGTGCCTTAAACATAGCGATCAGAAGTGCGTAAAAGTGTAAAATTATTTTATGATCGCTTTAAAGCACTTTATGATCCATATCAGGGGTTTTCCGGGAGAAATGAATCGCATAAAGTGGAGGTATTCATAACTTTATGAAAGTTGCTGCCGGGTTTTAGCGCATATATATACAGAGTTGTGTTGATGGTTTCTGTGATAGACATCCAATGCAATTCATATGCTTAAGTCATGATGTCCGGGTGGTTAGTCCCTGCCCGGACATATTTTTTGTTTTTGGCTATCCCGGCCAAAAAATTGATTATTGGCGCTGCAGTTGGTACCATATATATGTTGATAACTGCAATTAAACAGATACGACCATGCCGAAATGCGAGATTTATGAAGATGTAAAGGGCGAATGGAGATGGAGACGAACAACCAAGAGTGGTGAAATTCTTGAGTTCTCCAAACAAGGCTTTGAAAGTAAGGAAGAGTGCGAAAAAAATGGCAAAGAGGAGGGTAGCTGCACCAGTTATAAGCTTGCCCTTTAGAACAGCTAATTGATATTTATCGAAGAAACCCGGTCTCAAGAGGATCGGGTTTTTTTATTTTCGGGCTATCCGTCCGGTTCGAGGTAGGCTCTCGCAATGGCCGAAAATTGCCGGGGTTGATCGAGAAATGCGTAGTGCCCCGCCTCCTTGATTACCACCAGGGTGCCGTTTTTTAATCCCTTCTCCATCCTTTTGGCCTGATCCATAGGGGTAGCCTGATCATTTTCTCCCCAAATCAATAACACTTCGTGCTGAATCTGACCGAGTTGATCATCCAGGTACTCCGTTACCGATTTCACGAAGGTCTCTCTCATCACGCCCGATAGCGTCTGATAGTCGGAAGAGCCGAGAGACTTCCAGAGAGGGGTGGCCCTTAACCAGTTGAGAGATTTCTCGCTTAGTGATCCCGGCAGAATCATAAAGGGGAGTTTCAGCAGCTTCGCGGTATATTTTCTGAAGTAGTAAGATGGCTTGCGTTTCGGCTTCAGTCCGGCGCCTCCTGTAAAGATCACTTTCCCGATTCGCTCTGAAAAGGAGGGATCGGCCAGCAGCTTGATCGCCACACGTGCGCCATAGGAGTGCACCAGTAGATCGGTTTTCCCGTTAGGTAGCTCAGATTTGATAAAATTCCGGGTCAGATTGCTGTAGTCATCCACGCTCCACGCAGAGGGGGGCTCCGGAGATTGCCCAAAACCGGGAAAATCGAGCAGGTAGCTGCACCGTATATCGGCCAGATTCTCTGCAACCGGCTTCATAAGCTCGGAGCTGCTGCCCCACCCGTGAAGGCACAGTAGCGGTCTGCCGGTTCCTGTTTTGTACCACGCGACCTTAACATCACCATCCGTAAAAAAGTGGGGGTCCATTCAGCATTTTCTGTAAGGAATTCCGATTTGTCGGTTCATAAAGGTAAGGGATAGAATAGAAAAAGACTGTATGATCTGAACCGTAAAAAACGACCGGTATGGACAAGATAAGACGAAAACTATTTTTCTGGATCGACCGCCTGCAGATCCGCCGCTCAGAGAGAATCGCGATTACGCTGCTTCTGATTCCCCTCACCATTCTTTCCGCACTGATCGCCTACTCCGAACCGAAAATCAATGCAGACCCGGAGCACTACGCCAAACTTGAGCAGATATTTAACGAACGGAGTGCAGCTATCCGCGCCGAAGAGGAGGAGCTGATGGCGAGATACATCCCCTCCGTTTACCTTAACGCGGAGACCGAGGCAGAGACGCTGCCTGCCGGTGAGTTGCCCACGCTAATGGATCCCGAATCAAAAATTAACATCAATACGGCAACCTCGAAGGAGCTTCAGGCTCTTCCCGGTATCGGCCCCGCCTACGCAGAGCGAATTATTGAGTGGCGCAATAAAAACGGCCATTTTAAAGATGTGGAGCAGCTTCTGGAGATACGGGGGATCGGTGAGCGACGGCTTGAAGCGTTGCGGCCTCTGGTGACAATCGGTGAGGAGCAGGCTGTGGAAGTTGAAAACCCGTAAAAAGATGTGATATTGGAAACATCTTGGGGCTGATATCTATTTAACAGTATAAAGCATCTCCATGCTGTGGAGTGAACGGGGCATTCACTATTTTAAATAGTAAGCTGTTGGTTAAGGGAACCGCAGAACTACTGCCCAAACCCATTTTTTCAAAAATCTGAAACTATATCTATGCCGAACCGAATTCTTTGGGCCGACGACGAAATCGATCAACTAAAAGCGCACATTATCTTCCTGGAAGGGAAAGGTTTTGAGGTGAAACCTGTGACGAACGGTGAGGACGCCGTCTCATTGATCCGTGATGAGACCTTCGATATCGTTTTCCTGGATGAGCAGATGCCGGGTATGGATGGTTTGGCCACCCTGGAGCAGATTCAGAGCGTAAACAACAATCTGCCGGTTGTGATGATCACCAAGAGTGAAGAGGAGTCGATCATGGAGGATGCGATTGGCAACAAGATTGCGGACTACCTGATCAAGCCGGTAAACCCAAACCAGATCCTCCTAACCACCAAGCGGATCCTGGATAAGCGAAGAATCGAGAACGAAAAGGCGGCACAATCCTATCTCCGCAACTTCAATGAGCTCTCAAATCGCTTTAATGAACAGACCGACTGGAAAGGGTGGATCGATATCTACAAAACCCTGACTCACTGGGAGATGAACCTGGAGAGCAGCGACGAAGGGCTCCAGCAGGTGTTGGTAGATCAGTTTCAGCAGGCCAATCAGGCTTTCGGCCGATTCATTAAATATGAATACAAAAGCTGGCTCAATGATGATGCTGAAGGTGCACCAATTCTGAGCCCCAATCTGCTTGAGAAGAAGGTCTTTCCGCGTCTGCGAGATGATGAGACCGTGGTTTTTGTGCTGATTGACTGCATGCGTTATGACCAGTGGCTCCTGTTCCAGGAATCGCTCAACGATTTTTTCTCCATAGAGACCGATTTCTACTACTCGATTCTCCCAACAGCAACTCCCTATTCAAGAAACTCTATTTTTGCAGGGCTCTATCCCTTGGAGATCAAGCAGCGCCACCCACAGCTTTGGGAGATGGGGCAGGACGAAACGAGCCTCAATCGACACGAAGAGGAGCTCCTCAAGCTCTATATGGCGCGGCACCATCTCGCCTCTCAGGTTAAGTATGAGAAGATCATTCAGCCTGAAGATGGGAACAAGGTGGCCGATAAAATATCCAACTATACTCAAAATCCGCTCTCCGCAATTGTCTACAACTTTGTAGATACGCTGGTTCATAGCCGCTCCGATTCGGAAGTACTAAAGCAGCTCGCCCCCGATGAGGCCGCTTTCCGATCTCTGACACGAACCTGGTTCCAACACTCATCCCTTCTCCGGATCTTCAAGGAGCTGGCCGATGAAGATGTGACGGTTGTGGTGACAAGCGATCACGGTTCAGTCCGGTCTATGAAAGATACGAAGGTTTTTGGCGACCGCGATGCGGCCACCAACCTGAGGTACAAGTATGGGCGAAACCTGAAAGCTGAAGATAATGCGGCGATATTCATCGATAAACCGGAAGATTACAGGCTGCCGGTTAAGGGTCCTGCGAACAGTTATATATTTGCCAAGGAAGATTACTATTTTGTCTACCCAAACAATTACAACAAATTTCAGAACCGTTATCGCGATACCTTTCAGCATGGCGGCGCTTCAATGGAGGAGATGATTCTTCCTGTAGCTGTCCTGAAGCCGCGCTCATAAGAACAGATGGAATCCAAAATCAGCAACAGTGAAGATGAGACGTTTCGTCTGGCCAGGGAGTATGCCGGTACGGTAAAGCCGGGCGACGTTATCTGCCTCGAAGGTGATCTGGGAGCCGGTAAAACCCACTTTGTGAAGGGCTTTGCCGAACATTTTGGTGTTCAGCGAGATGAGGTCTCATCCCCAACCTTTACCATCATCAATGAGTATGACGGTGAGGTCCCTGTATACCATTTTGACTGCTACAGGTTGGAAAATCCGGCGGAAGCACTTGAAATTGGCGCAGAAGAATATTTATATGGAACCGGCGTTTGCATAATCGAATGGCCTGAGCGCATCTCAGAGCTGATTCCTGCAGGCGCCAGACGAATTACCCTCACTTCTCTCTCCCCGAACAGGAGAAAGATTGAGTACCACAACTAAACTGATCATGAAATCCAAAAAACGACGGCTATCCTATCGGCTGGATCTTCTCCCGGTGATCTACCCTTATCACCGCCGGGCTACGAATACCATCCAGCTGGGCGATCTGGTCTACTACGGCCCGTCACCGGAGTATTATGGTATTGGTGAAGTGGTTGGCGCTGAAGATAACCACTGCATTGTCGACTTTCGGGGAACCGGACTTCTTGGTATTCAGAAAGATGTTTTTGCCAACAAATACCTCATTCCCATCCATAAGCTCAACCTGAGCCATATTCTGAAGTCGACCTGAGCTACTAATTTTGCCCAAAAACGGGCAACACTATTGAGTGGTTGACAGGCTCCGCCGTAGGTAACGCCCGGTTTTAAACAGAGAACCAATAAAACCGACGCACAGAGTAACTGAGAAAGTGTTGTTGATGGGCTAAATTAAATACTTGGGGCGAGTAGCACTTTATCTTTCCGAGGGATCAGAACTGCAAAAAGCACGCAGCTGTTTGTCGGTTTCCTCCCAACACCGGTTGCTCTGATCTACTTCGCATCCCTGTCCCTACCAATCAACCAAAGCGATATAGCAGCAAAGAGTCCCGGATAAAACGGTTCAATACCTTTGTACGCATACCCTCCATCCACGTCGGGGTAAATTGTACCTAACACCAGCCATAGGAATGAGACAGCCGTAGCCCCGATGATGGTTGCGTAGACGAATCCTGTTTTCAGCCTGAAGAGCTTCAAATAGACCCCTATAACAGGTATCAGTAGCCCGGGGATGAATACCGATCCAATCACATACCAGAGATCGATCACGCTTGGGTAGATGATAATGAGCAGGATACCCAGCAGTGCCGAGATGAGAATACTGATTCGGGTGAGCAGATTGGCGCGAACGTTCGGAAAGTAGCGAACCAGAAAGTCGCGCCCGAGTGTCTGACCCGAAATAAACAGATAGCTGTCGAGTGTAGACATAATGGTGGCCAGCAGCGATACGAAGAAGATCCCCTTCAAGCCGATCGGCAGGAGAACATCGGCCAGTACCGGATAGGCCAGAACCGGCTGTTCCAGTCCGGGGCCGAGTATGGCAAAGGCGTAGAGTCCCGCAAAAGCGGTGAGAAAGTCGAATGCCATCCAGAAAGCGATGGAGATGAAGACTCCCCGTCGCGCAGTTTTGGGTGACTCGGCCGCCGCGGCCCTCTGATGAAAACTCGGGTCCACAAAGGTCCAAAGGGCAATAAAGAACCAGACCAGGATATACTGAATGGAGTAGCCTCCGGTGGGGTCTCGATGCCCTTCGGGAACCGCATCCCAGAGCTGACCGAAACCTCCAAACTCAGCCATGGCGTAGATCAGCAGTATGATAAAACCGGAGAACATCAGCACAACTTGAAGAATATCGGTACGGATAACCGCGCCAAATCCACCAATGGTGATGTAGAGCACAGAGAAGAGTGCGGCGAGCGATGCGTATAGCAGGTAGGGTGCGTCTCCACCGCTCAGAAACTGAAAGATCAGGCCCAACATCAGGATGTAGGGTGCAGGGCTCACCAGAACGAAGATCGGAAGTGCACTGAGCCGCCCCGCCCGCTTACTGTAGCAGTTGCCTACTGCCTCAGGGATGGTGAGCGCTTTATTCAGCCGGATCTTGCCGGCCAGAAAGATGGCAAAGAATGCGGAAAAGATATAAAACGGTGCGCCCAGAATGAGCCACTGCGAGATTCCGAACTGGTAGCTCCACTCGCCAATACCAAGAATACCGCCATACCATGTAGAGACGAGCGTTGCCACAAAAGCGGGCAGCGTCACTTTTCGTCCGCTTAGCAGAAAGTTCTCTTCACTCTCCTCACCAACTCCCTTCTTCCAGCTCAGCCAGATCAGGAAAAAGAAGTATGAGGCTACAATGAACCAGTCAATAGCCGTAAATGTCGCTTCAGTCATGTAATAAGCCGTGGTTGATGAAGATCAGAAGGTCCCCTTTTTTATGGATGATTTCTACCTTTTTATTGCTGGTTTCGTTGGATGTGCCGTCACGCACTCCGTTTTCAAGAAATTCATCATTGAGAGGATATAGGAGTCCTTTGGTTGTAATCCCTTCAACACGGCCAGACAGTGGGAAAAGGGAGATTGGTGTGCCTGTGGGCAGAGTTGCAGAAAAGCGGGGTGGAAGCAGGAAGATCTTGCTGAAGCGATCCATGAAAATCAGTGATCGGAATTGGCTGTTAAACTGACGCATCACCGAGAGATTCTTCAGGGTGTGGTCTAGCCGCCAACCTGTGGCCCCAAAAACGGCCACATCGTCCGCACCCGATTTATGGGCCAAGGCAAGCGCCTTCTCCAGGTCGTTGGTCTCCTGATCGGGATCGCGAATCACCTCGGCAGCTTCCTCACCGTTGATCTCATAGCTGTCCATATCTCCAACAATGTAGTTGGGTGAGAGATTTAGACGACGGGCTGTTATCGCACCACCATCTGCCGCAATGAAGAGATCAGATTTCTCAACTTGTTGTCGGATCTGTTCAGGTTCGGGAGGTCTGCCGTCGCAGAGAATGACGCATTTCATGAATTGCTGGGTTCAGCAGAAGTTAGTGGCTGCTGTGCCATTTAGAGTTTCCTTGTGATACAGCTTGCTATCGGCATGCAGAAGCCGGATTTTTAAAGATTCAATTTATGTACAGATCAGAAGAAAGGTATAATGTTTAAAGATTTCATAAAAAAGATATCCTCCTACCGGAAAATTTCTGTCTTCTCACATGTTAGGCCGGATGGTGACTGTATTGGATCGCAGGTTGCACTCTGCAGATATCTTACAGATAAGGGGTTCGAGGTTTCCGCCTGGAATGATGATGATATCACGCCAAATATGCAGTGGATCAGGGATTTCTTCCCGATTGGAAAGCCCGACAGCTCCTCTGTTAAAGATGCTGATCTGCTGATTTTGATGGATGGCAACGCCTCTCATCGTTTTGGAGAGATGGCCGAATGGCAGAATGAGGCGGGAAAACCGTGGCTTATCATCGATCACCACCCCGATCCCGAAGAGGGTTTCGATCACCTTTTTTCCGATCCAACGGCATCATCGACCTGTGAAATGGTCTACAGGCTGATCAGCGAAGATGATCCCGACCTGATTGATGAGAAGATGGCAAAGGCACTCTATGCCGGAATCATCACCGATACCGGCTCCCTGCAGTTCGATAGCGTTACACCCGAAACGGTTGAAGTTGTGGCAGACCTGCTCCGACGCGGTTCCTTCAAACCGAACGAGGTGATTGAGGAGCTCTATTCAAACCGGAGTGTAAGGCAGTACCGGCTATTGAGCCGCGCACTTTCCACCGTTGAGCTTCGTTCTGATAACCAGGTTGCCATTATGAGCGTTACAGAGGGTATGCTCAATGAAACCGACACGGTCAACGCCGATACGGAGGGTTTCGTAGACTATCCGCTTCGAATATCGGGCGTAAAGGCTGCTGTGATCTTCAAGGATCTTGGAGAGGATGGTGTTAAGATGAGCCTGCGATCGCGCAGTGATGTTGATGTTAATGTCTGGGCAAGAGAGCTCGGCGGCGGCGGACACAAAAAAGCGGCCGGTGCGTGGCATCCGGGTCCGCTCAGCAAAGCGATCAGCGAAACGATTGAAATTGGTAACAAACAGCTTAAACGTGATAAAAAAACTACTCCTTCTTAGTCTTCTGATGGGTGGGCTGCTCTTATCAGCTTGCAGCTCTGGTCCGGAGGGCGATATTTCTGCTGAAGAGGAGCGTATTCCCTTCTCTGCGGCCAATTTGCAGCCTGTGGATACGGTGGCCCAGAATCCGCAAGAGCCCGCTATGGAGGAGCAGCGGCTATCTATAGATATCAGCCGGGCTAACGCAATTACCAATGCCGTTGAGAAGGCAAGCCGATCTGTGGTGAGTATCCTTGCTACGGAGCCTGTTCGGCGCTTCCAGAACCCTCATGAAGAGTTCCTCAGATACTTTTTCGGGGGGCAGCTGCCCAGGGAGAACAGCAGCATGGGTTCAGGCTTTATCATCAGCGAAGATGGCCTGGTGGTTACCAACCAGCATGTGGTGGGGAAGAACCCTTCAGAAATCACGGTATCCACAATTGATGGTAACAGCTACAGAGCCAAACTGATCGGCAGCGATGAACTCACGGATCTGGCGCTACTCAGGATTGAGTCGGATGATCCATTTCCCTACCTCAGCATGACCGACTCCGATGAAGTAATAGTGGGAGAGTGGTCCATTGCACTTGGTAATCCGTTCGGCTTATTTGATGATGGCCAACCAACGGTTACGGTTGGTGTGATCAGCGCCAAGAACCGCGATTTCAGGCCGGACCCCAATAATCCGCGCGTCTATATCGATATGCTCCAAACCGACGCCGCCATCAATATGGGTAATTCGGGAGGGCCGCTTCTCAACAGCGCTGGTGAGGTGATCGGTATTAATACATTTATCTATACCGGTGGCACCAGTGGTGGATTTGTGGGATTGGGTTTTGCGATCCCTAGTAACCGGATTGAGCGAATCATATCGCAGCTGCTAAATAGCGGAGTGGTTATGCTCGATTACGATCCCGGAATGGAGTTTACATCGATGACCGAGCAGCTGATCTACCGCTACCGGCTTCCCTATGTACAAGGTCTTCTCGTTACCGGCGTGAATAAGGGAGGCCCCGCTTTTGAAGGGGGAATTATGCCGGGCGATGTGATTGTAAAGATCGGTGATGAGCGTGTGGTTAGTGAAATGCACGCCTGGGCACTACTCCGCGATTACGATGTGGGAGACAGAATGAAGGTGGAGTTGATTCGGGATAGTGAACTCTACGAAGCCGAGATGACCCTGCGCCAGAAAATTCGCGGCGACTCCTGAAAATAAGAGAAGCCGTCTGTGTTTCCACAAGACGGCTTCTTGCTCATCTCTTGATCTGGTCTGAACCTCTTGGAGGTTCGGATTCTTCAGAACATGCTCAAATTGGTTTCTCCCACTTTCTCCCTGATTAAGTAAAAGCCCAACGTGCTTCTGTCTTAATCAACAGTCTATTAGTATGAACCGGAAATTGCAGATTCCTTACAAAGTTTTTTAAAATAATTTTGAAAGAGTCTCTGTTCCACGATGATGAGAGAATTTTGCTATCTTAAAAGGATATGCTGATTGAAAAAGAACATCCCACAAAAACCGAGTATCTGCTTGAAGTGTCTGAAGGGCAGCACACAGATATCCGTCTCGACAAGTACATCACATCATTCGTACAGAATGCGTCCAGGAATAAGGTTCAGAAGGCGATCCGTGACGGGCATGTGCTCGTAAACGGTAAGCTTGAGAAATCCTCCTATCTGATGCAGCCCGGCGACCGGATTGAGATCAGTCTGCCCAAACCGCCTCCGCCAAAAGCAAAACCGGAGGAGATGGAGCTCAATATCGAATATGAGGATGAGCACCTGCTTATCGTCAATAAACCAGAGGATATGGTGGTTCACCCCGCTTTTGGTAACTGGACAGGTACGCTTGTAAACGGACTTCTTCACTATACCGGAAAGAACCTCTCCAACGCTGAAAAGGAGACTCTTAGGCCGGGCATTGTACACAGGCTGGATAAAGATACCAGCGGTCTCCTGGTGGTAGCCAAAACGGAAGAGGCTCATCAGAAGCTGGCACACCAGTTTTCGGTAAAGGCGGCAGAAAGAACCTATTGGGCAATTGTCTGGGGAGATCCCCCGGATGAGGGTACGATTGAGGGAAACCTCGGCCGATCCCCAAAGGACAGGAAAGTGATGACGGTACTTGAGAGGGGCGGAAAAGAGGCCGTAACCCACTTTAAAGTACTGGAGCGGTTCGACCATCTGGCGCTGGTAGAAATACGGCTTGAGACCGGCCGCACCCATCAAATTCGTGTACACATGCAGCATAAACGCTATTATATATTCGGAGACCCGACCTACGGAGGCGATTCCGTACGCTACGGCCCAAACAGCGGTTCAAGAAAAGCGATGTTCAATAACCTCTTTGCAAAACTGAGCCGACAAGCGCTCCATGCCAAGACACTCGGATTCGAACATCCGGTAACGGAAGAGTTTGTTGCCTTCGACTCTGAGCTTCCCGACGACTTTAAACATGTTCTCGAAACCCTTCGTACGAACTGTAAACCAAAAGAATGATATGTCTGACAGAACAAAGAAAGTAAATATTGAAGTAGAGCTGGATAAGCAAAATGTACACAGGGAGATCCGTTGGTCTGCCGACGACCTTCAGGGATATGACGAGGCAGCCTGCCGCGCGATGATACTCTCGATGTGGGATCATAACCGGAAAGATACACTTCGACTCGATCTATGGACCAAGGATATGACCGTAGATGAGATGAAGATTTTCTTCCACCAGACGCTGGTTACCATGGCCGATACATTGGAGAAATCGATCAACGATCCGCGAATTAGCGGCGATATGAGGGATTTCTGTGACTATTTTGCTGAGAAGATGGAGATCGTGGATTAGATATTTTCACTAATCACTCCCGTAAATTGTTGTTATATTAAGCCTTTCAGAAATTAATTAGCCTGAATCTATGCAATACCTCGATTTTGAACAGCCAATTGCTGACCTGGAAAAGAAAATTGATGAACTGAACGACCTCTCGGTTGGTGACGATGTTCTGAAACCGGAGATTGAACGGCTTCGAAAAAAAGCCGATCAGCTAAGGGAATCGATCTTTACGAACCTGACCCGATGGCAGCGTGTACAGCTCGCCCGGCATCCCGAGCGCCCATATACGCTCGACTATATTGAGCTTATGATGGATGACTTTGTTGAGATGCATGGCGATCGTTTTCATGCAGACGACAAAGCGATGGTTGGCGGGCTTGCCAAAATCGATGGTCAGTCGGTTATGATCATTGGCCATCAGAAAGGTCGTGATACCAAAAGTCGTCAATACAGAAATTTTGGAATGGCCAACCCGGAAGGATACCGTAAAGCCTATCGTCTGATGAAGACGGCAGAGAAGTTTGGTATTCCCGTTGTAACGCTACTCGATACGCCGGGCGCATTCCCGGGCCTCGAGGCAGAAGAGCGCGGACAGGCTGAAGCGATTGCCCGAAATCTCAAAATGATGGCCGTTCTCGAAGTTCCGATCATCTCGATCGTAATTGGTGAAGGCGCCAGTGGTGGAGCTATTGGTATCGGCATGGGGAATGAGGTCTACATGATGGAGAATACCTGGTATTCGGTGATTGCTCCCGAATCGTGCTCCTCAATTCTATGGAAAACCTGGGAGTATAAGGAGCAGGCTGCATCTGCCCTAAAGCCGACAGCTAAAGATCTGCTTGAGCTTAAAGTGATCGACGGCATCATACCGGAGCCACTTGGCGGTGCACACAGAGATTTCAATAAATCAGCGGAAGCGGTGAAGAAGCAGATTCTGAAGAGCCTCAAGAAGCTGAAGAAGTTGAAGGCCGAGAAGCTGGTTGAGAACCGAATTGATAAGTACGCTTCCATGGGCGTCTGGGAGACCGCATCCGGTAAGAAGTGATGATTCACTTCCCGGAAAAAGATCCGCTTTACAGCTACAAGCATACCCTCAGAAGCCGGTATGGAGAAACCGATCGTATGGGCTATGTCTACTACGGCCGCTATTTCGACTACTTTGAGGCTGCCCGAACTGAGATGATTCGTCACACCGGAACCGACTACAGAAAACTGGAAGAGGCCGGGGTGATGCTTCCGGTATCCTATGGTCAGATTGAGTATCGCACGCCCATTATCTACGATGAGGAGATGCAGATTGAGGTTCTGGTCTATAAAGAACCCATGGTTCGCCTTGAAACTTATTACAAAATAAGTACGTACCGGAACAGTGAGCCACATATACTGGGGCAGGTAAACCTGGTATTTGTATCAGAGGAAACGCGCAAACCGATGAGGGCACCTCAATGGTTCCTCGATTCGCTTGAATCTTTGAAAAGCTGACATGAAACACCATTGGCTTTGGGGCGGCATGCTGGCCGCATTTTTGCTGTTGGTACTATTTTCACTTGGGGCAGGCTTCTGGGGCGGCGGAAATGGTGCCACCCACTGGACTCACCGTATGATGAGCCCGGTTTGTCATCAAATGCCGGATCGCTCCTTCTTTCTGGAAGGCGAACAGATGGCGGTGAATACTCGCTGTTTCGGCGTTTTTACAGGTATTCTGGCAGGTTGGCTGCTTATACCCGTTGCGGGCCGGTATACAGTGGAAAAAAGATGGCCGCTGACACTTTTAGTGGTTGCGGTGATGGTTCAAATCATCGATGTTTCAGGCAATATTTTTCAGATTTGGGAAAACACAAACCTTTCGAGATTTATTACAGGGGCATTGCCGGGTTTTGCAATTTCAATAATGCTGGCAGATCGCTTTGTCAAAAAACCGAAAATTAAACAGGAATAAATATTATGGAAGTGGAAGAGTATAACAGAGATGAAGATGCATCCTTCAGCTTCGCGGCTGCCTGGCCATCAATTGCCGTAGTTGGCGGTATTTTCAGCGTAATAAGTTTTGTGATCAGCCTCTTTTTCGGGTACCAGCAAATTAACGCAGAACCAACAGGCTCCTTCTTTTCGCCGATGATACTCAGCTCTGCGGTGATCTGTCTGGTAACGATGTTTGCCGGCTTGATCGCAGTTTGGCACTACACCAAGGAGGTGTCGCCCAAAATGAAACTTGGTCAGGGTGCACTGGTTGGATTTCTGACGGGCGCATTTCTGCTTATAGTGAGTACGGTGCTGAATGAGCTGTGGCACCTGATTGATCCCGAGTATACCGAGAAGATGATGGAAGCGTTTATCGCCAATGTGGAGATGATGGACCTGCCCTCCGATGTGAAAGAGGATATGATCGATTCTACCGCTCAAACTATGACCAACCGCTCTTTCTTGCGTGATATTTTCGTTGGAATTCCGGTGCCGGGACTGCTGAATATGGCAACAGCGATGATCGGCGTGAAACTGTTTGCCAAAAAGGAAGAGGAGTCATTCTAAATCAGGATGATAGATAGAGAAAACGGCGGTATTGAAAACTTTATAAGACCTGACTCCTGGGTCGATCGCAAAGGTTTTGCCCACTGGGTTGTGGGCGTATTGTGGATTGTTTTTGCATTCCTGCTCTTCCAGGTGACGGCATCGGTGGTAGTAATAGGGCTGCTGCTCTATGCAGGCGAACTGCAGGAGGCACAGACAGCCGCAGAAGTGTTAGCCCTCTTTTCGGATAGACTCGATTTGGTTTTTTGGGGAAATTCCACCGGACAGATTCTCTTTATCGGTCTCGCCTCATTTCTTGTGGCGAAACTGCACCTGAGCAGCGGCGACAGCATGAGCTCCTTTATCCGGCTGAAGTGGAGAGATGACACCCCTCTTTACCTCTTGCTGGGGGGAGTTTTGATGGTGGTTGTTCAGCCGATTGTGATCTACATCGGCTTTTTCAACTCCCTGATTCCAATGCCGGAGTCGGTTTCGGAGATACAGATCTCGCAATATGAGATGTTTGAGCAGTTTCTTCGTCAGGATGGAATCATCTTTTTTGGCCTGCTCCATATGGCTTTGGTGCCCGCAATCTGCGAGGAGGTTCTCTTCAGAGGGTATCTGCTCAGCGCGTTCGAGAAGAGCTGGGGCATTGTAGCAGCCATTGTTATCTCCAGCCTGGTATTTGGCGCATTTCACGTTCAATTGCCAAACCTCATTCCACTTACGGTACTTGGGGCTGTAATGGCCGTCATGACCTGGCTAAGCGGAAGCATTTGGCCGGCTGTTCTGGCTCATTTTGTAAACAACGGCATGGCGGTGGTACTGGGCTCAACCTATCCCGATCTGGCCTTCAGGGAGTCGACAGCAGAGACCCTTCCATCCGTGTGGTTGCTCTTGGCAAGTATCCTGCTTACGTTTTTTGTTGTGAAGGTGATGCTCTCCAGATCATCTTTTTTCAGCGGGGATAACCAATAGACCGTTATGTTTAAGGATTCTGAACCAAATAAAATCAACAACTGGGTCTGCGTACTTGAGCGCGGCACTGATTACGAGGTGCAGCTGGCAAAAAGCTACCTCTCCAGCCTGAAGATCCCCTCCAATATTCTCTCCAAGCGCGACTCCTCCTACAGCTTCAACTTTGGAGAGCTTTCAAAAGTATACCTATATGTGCCAAAAGAGTTTGAAAAGAGGGCGCGTAAGGCACTGGCTGAACTGAATGAAAGCGACTTCGATCCGGACGATCCGGAAAACGGCTTTAATGAAGAAGACAAAGACTCTTGAGTGAACTAACCAAACGTATTCTCTTCGCCATACCAGCCGCAGCCATCTTTCTCTATGTGATGTGGCTCGGTGGAACGGCCTTTGAAACTCTTGTTTTTGGTATTGCACTACTTACAGCCTGGGAGGTTCACCGCATTATGGGCGAGGCGGGCGCTCCAGACTTTTTCCCGATCTCCCTTATTTTAACAGTGATAATCTGGAGATCAGCCATTTTCCCCGATTGGGCCCTCGTGGCCATCATCGGCGCACTACTGCTCTTCACAATCATAGCCATTCTGGATCGCAGCCGTCCCATATCTGCCCGCTGGCTCAGTACGCTCTTTACCGGAATCTACGCTCCGGTCGGTTTTTTGATGGTGATTTACATCCGTGAAATGGGCGTTGGTGTGGAGGGATTCTGGCTAACCTTGTCACTCTTTTTGATGATCTGGGGAAATGATGTCTTCGCCTACTTTGGTGGGAAAACATTCGGTAAACGGCCTCTTGCCCCAAAAATAAGCCCCAAAAAGACCTGGGAAGGATTTTGGTTCGGGTTTCTGGGTGCTGCTGTCGGTTTTCTGATTGCATGGTTTGCCGGAGACCTGCCGCTCACTATCTGGGCAATGATTCCCGCTGTAGCCATCGTGAGTACTCTGGGCCCGATCGGAGATATCACGGCAAGCAGGCTCAAGCGTTTGGCAGAGGTTAAAGACTCCTCAAACCTGCTTCCCGGCCATGGCGGATTCTTCGACCGTTTTGACTCCCTTATACTTACTGCTCCTTTTATCTTCTTTCTCTATCTTATGCTTGTCGGGTCCGTAATCTGAATGATTTCCTTCTGAGCGGTTGTTATGCACCCGCAGACCTGTTCTCTATCACAGATAACCAGACCAATTATGACTGAAAAGCAGATTCTTATAACCGGTGGCACCGGATTTATCGGCAGCTACCTTCGCGAAGAACTCCTGAGAGCCGGTAATTTTTTAACTGTGATTACAAGATCGCCCATCGCATACAAGGCGGAGGAGGCAAAGAACCAGAAGTTCATCACCTGGGATGATATGCCTTCTGCCCTGGAGAAGACCGATGTTGTGATCAACCTTGCCGGCGAAACGCTATTCGGCAAGCGGTGGACCGAATCGGTCAAGGAGTCGATCTACAACAGCCGGATTAAAAATACCCGGAGAATCGTAGATGCAATGAGGGCACTGGTTAAAAAACCGTCGCTTTTTATCTCTGCATCAGCAGTGGGAATCTATGGCGATTGCGGCGACACGGTTCTGACTGAAGAGAGCGAGCCCGGGGATGACTTCCTGGCGAAAGTTTGTAAAGATTGGGAAATAGAGGCACTCCTCGCCGAAGAGCTCGGTGTAAGGGTGGCGATACCCAGAATCGGAATTGTTCTGGAGAAGGAGGGAGGCGTTATTGAGAAGATGCTCCTGCCCTTTAAACTTTTCGCCGGCGGGCCTGTGGGCAGCGGTGAACAGTATATGCCCTGGATTCACATGCATGATCTCTGCAGGGCTATTCTTCTGCCTATGGAAAAAGAAGATTTGAAAGGTCCCTACAATGCCTGCTCGCCCGAGCCGGAGACGATGAGAGAGCTCGCTTCAGCGATGGGAAGGGTA
>JAFIFA010000088.1 GCA_020832225.1 Balneolaceae bacterium | reverse complement strand
CCTCAGTTGAGACCAATAAATGCCTGTGGCCGTTAATACTGCTCGTTTTCGTTCGGGAAACTCCCCTCCTTTACATCACTGATGTAGTTCTGAACGGCGTCGGTCATCGACTGATGGAGATCTGCGTAGCGACGCAGAAAGCGGGGTGAAAAATCTTTGTTAAGTCCCAGCATATCGTGGAGTACAAGTACCTGGCCATCGCAGTGATGACCTGCACCAATTCCTATTGTCGGCACAGAGACCGACTCGGATACCTGCCTTGCAAGATCGGCCGGAATCTTTTCCAGAACGATAGAGAAGACACCCGCTTCCTCGAGTTTCTTGGCATCTTTAAGAAGCTGCTTTGCCTCCTCTTCCTCCTTTGCACGCACCTTGTATGTACCAAATTTATAGATACTCTGCGGTGTGAGCCCAAGATGCCCCATCACCGGTATGCCGGCCTCTACAATCTTCTTTACGGTGGGTGCAATCACTTTGCCACCCTCCAGTTTAACCGCATGGGCACCGGCCTCCTTCATCATTCGTCCGGCACTGATCAGCGCCTCCTTGGCCGTAACCTGATAGCTCATAAAAGGGAGGTCTGCGATAACGAGCGCACGATTTACACCCCGCACCACGCAGCTGGTGTGATATATCATATGCTCCATGGTCATCGGAACGGTAGTTTCGAAACCGGCCATCACGTTGCTTGCCGAATCTCCAACCAAAATCACATCTACGCCTGCACTATCGATAATGCCGGCCATGGTAAAGTCGTATGCGGTGAGCATACTGATCTTCTCCCCTTTACCCTTCATCTCTACCACTGTTTGAGTGGTTACTTTTTCAGGTCGAGAGTTTTTCGATTGAGTGCTCATGCCTGATCTTTTGGTACAATTGCGGCAGATGCTTCCAGTTCACAAACTACTTCTCCATCTACGGTGGCCTTACCAATCATTGTAACGAAGTTTCTGCGGAACATCCCCTGCTTAACTTCCATCCTGAGCTGATCGCCCGGAACCACAGACTTTCTGAATTTGGCGTTCTTGATACCTGTGAAGACGATGAGTGTCTCCTTTGGATTTTCAACCTTCGATTTCATTAGCATGATGCAACCGCTCTGAGCCATCGCCTCAACCTGGAGCACACCAGGCATGATTGGCGCACCGGGGAAGTGTCCATTAAAGAACTCTTCATTGGCAGTCACATTTTTGATGGTAACGATCCGGTCCTCTTCAATCTCAAGGACTCTGTCTACCAGCAAAAATGGATAACGGTGAGGCAGGTAATTTTTAATCTCTTCGATTTTCATGAAAAAAGTAGTTTAAACAGGTTCAGTTTATTGTGATGGTGCCTGATTTTCAGCGCCGGATGGTTTTATCTGATCTCCGGTGGGATTATGCGGAATATAGCAATTCTACGCCACTGTCCCCACATAGACGTATGCGATGCCGCCGGTTAGCTTCTCTGCACGACTCCGGCTGTACGAACCTGTGGAGTTCATCAGCTCCAGAAATCTGTCACCGGCAGGAAACTTGGCACTCGTTTCCGGAAGGTAGGTGTAGGCTTCACGATTACCGCTGATCCATCCCCCGATTGCCGGCATCACATGCTTGCTGTAGAGTTTGTAGGGACCTTTCATCAATCCCTGTGGCTGTCCAAACTCCAGAACAACAACGCGTCCGCCGGGCTTCACAACACGTGCCATCTCCTTCAGGGCAACGGCAGGATCATCCACATTTCTGATACCAAAAGCGATGCTGCAGATATCAAAGCTGTCATCTTCGTACTGAAGGTCCATGGCATCAGCCACTTCAAAATCGACAACCAAATTCTCCTTGTGCGCCTTTCCGGGTGCATGGGATATCATCTCCTTGCAGAAATCTGTCCCCATCACATACCCTTCATGCCCCACTGTTTTCTTAAATTCCAGGGCGAGATCGCCCGTGCCGGTTGCGCAGTCTAAAACCCGATCACCCGGTTTTGCTCCGCTCTCCAATACCGTTTTTTTTCTCCAGGCACTGTGTACACCAAAAGAGAGAATGCTGTTGATGCGATCGTAATCATCGGCAATATCAGCAAACATGTTTCTAACTTTTTCACTCATAACAATTCCATTTCCTATTATTCAATCAGGTAAGATCGATCAGATGATCGGTTTTATTCAGATAGACCGGTTTAAAGCTCCCATTGTAAACAAGCTGGTAGACCGCCCCGTTCTGATGTTCAATTTTATGCATATTTCTTAAACCGTAGCCAAGCCACTCTGAAAGCAAGATACGGATCAGTCTGCCATGGAGCACCAGTACCATCGTGTCTCCCGAATAGTTCTTGGTCAGATCAAGGAAAGCACTATTGGCTCGTTCAAATACACCCCTCGGCGATTCGCCTTCCGGGATGGATTCATCCAGATTTCCACTCAACCAGGTTTTCTGCAGCTCGGTTAACTGATTGGCAACCTCCAAATATGGCTCACCCTCGTAACGCCCAAAGTCCATCTCATCCAGGCCTTTGCTCTCAGTTACGGATAAACTCAGTTCATCTGTCAGAGGCTTTGCCGTCTCGCGGGTTCTCCTGAGAGAGCTGCAGGCGACAAAATCAGGGTTGTAATTTTTCAGATAACCGGCCAGTCTGGCAGCCTGTTCCCTGCCCCTCTTGTTCAGGGATGCATCAATGCCTCTTCCCTGCAGCAATCCTTTTTGGTTGTAGTCGGTTTCTCCGTGTCTGGCGATTAGCAGCTTAATAGCGCTCATTTCTTCTTTTTCTTCTTGTTTTTGGTATTGAAATCGACAACAGCCTGTCTCACATGCCGCTCCAGGCTTTCAACCTCAACGGGCGGCATATTCTGATAGAGTGAATACCGTACAAGAACCATCTTGAGCACACGGTCGTTTGGCGGAAGCTTTCCTTTTTCACGGCTTTTGTCCAGACGATCCCAAAGGCGACGCAGCAGTCCCACCTTGAAGAGAAAGAAGTAGATGATGCCGAATGTAACTGCAAGATACATTCCGTAGATCCCCATAAAGCTAAGGGCGAAAGCGGCAACGATTAGCTGTACAAAATCTTTGTTGATGATGTTGAAAAAGGGAGTGAAAATGGTATTCACAAACGCGCTTTTCTGATGGTACCACCAGTAGTGAAAAAGTGGAGCCACTATAATGGGAATCCAGGGATTTACCGTATAGGCGAGTATGAAGTAAAGAAACATTGCCAGCGAGTCGGCACTATCGATCCAGGTTACCGACTTCCTGATCAGGTCCTCATAGCTGTACTTCTTCAGCAAGCCCGGGGTGTAATCATTTACAGTATCCCGTGTGGCGTGAAACCAGTGGCCACCCGAGGTCACCGTTGAAAAAGGTGTCTCTACAATGTTGATGGAGTGTTTTTTCTTGTCGTTCATAGCCTGTAAAGATAGGCTCTATCGGGGAGAAATGGAATTGATGCCTGCAGAAGGGTTTATGTTCTCGCAATTGTCAGAATTCCCGTATCACGACCGTTCTCTCCTATCAACCCGGCGATGGTAAAGGTTGTGGCACCGGTGGTGAAGACATCATCGACAATAAGTGGAAAATCGTGTTCATTTAAGTAAGAGATATCTATTTTAAACGCTCCATTCAGATTTACCAGCCGCTCTTCTGCATTTAGACCTGTCTGAGTTTTTGTATCTCTTGTTCGAACGATCAGGTTTTTATCACACACTCTCCATCCACAGCTTTGGGAAATTCCTTCCGCAATAGCATCAGATTGATTGTACCCTCT
Organism: Balneolaceae bacterium; assembly: GCA_020832225.1. Classification (GTDB taxonomy): domain Bacteria; phylum Bacteroidota; class Rhodothermia; order Balneolales; family Balneolaceae; genus Rhodohalobacter. The sequence goes on along the minus strand of JAFIFA010000088.1, from coordinate 11 downwards.
TTTTCAGATTC
>JAFIFA010000085.1 GCA_020832225.1 Balneolaceae bacterium | reverse complement strand
CGCCATCACCGATTGCGACGGGCATGGGCATCAGCATTAATTAATGGTTAGAACCAAAAATGGTATGTCTTAATGCAGTTGTTTGAGTCAGTTTGATGAGGACTTAACAGACATACCATTTTTGTAAAAAAGCTGTAAAGTCGCGGGAGACGTTGAGTTTGATTAGCTACTTCTTTTTACTCAGGTTCTCGACATCAAGCTTATCCTGTTTTCTTCCTGTAGCTGCTTTATTTTTTATCAACTCGGCTTTACCAATCACATGGATCGATTGTGCTCCATATTTTGCACTCTCTCTATTATTCCAAGCCTCTTGAAAAGCAACTGCATCTATCTGATTGAGTAGATCCACCCTGTAGGGTGGCATTCCAAGCTGAATAACCTGTCCCATCATCAAAAAATCCTCTTTCCTAATATCAAGAGAGCCAAACCCGAACTCTAACAAAGTGTTATACAGTTTTTCTGCATTTCCCGGATCAGGTTCATAAAATATATCAATATCTTTTGTATATCGAGGTTCTGCGTAAATGGCATATGCATATCCTCCTACAAGAAGATACTTTACCTCATTCCGGTTTAATAATTCGAATAACTCTTCGAAATCCTTGTTCGGATCCATCCGTGTCAGGGTTTAATTTGTGCCATGTTTTTCGAATTGCTTCAAGCGCCATCAACCGCTCCTCCGGCGTTTTACTACGCCAGTACTCCCTCTCATCTTCATACTGCTGGGGGTCTTTGAGGTGATATTTTTTAACGTATTTTTCCATACTCACTAATTAAAATGTACAAAACTACTGAACCATAAGCGATCGTGACAGATAATCCTGGTTTCGCGAGTAAACCAGAAAGCATATTATTTAGAACCAAAAATGGTATGTCTTATTCAATTTAGTGAGCCAGCTGGATTCTTTGAAAATAATCAGACTCTTCCATTTGATGAGGTGTTAACAGACATACCATTTTTTGCAAACAATCCTCCAAGGTTTTTGAAAATCCCGGAGGTTTTTAGTCAGATATCAAATCGAACTTGAGATGGTTTTGCATTAACCGGAAGTGCTTATAAAAACTGAACAGTGTAATTTTTTCATCGATCACTTGTTGCAATATGATCAAATCAGGGATACCAACCTTATTTATCCCGTTTTTTAGATTCATCAATTGGTATTCCCGAACTATTTCCCAATCAACTTTTAACGGTATCAGCGAAATTGCCTGCAGGCCCTCAAGAATATCTGTCTGACTCTTCAACATTAATGCAGGTGCCAGTTCTGTCAATATAAGTTCATTCGTGCATGCAAGATCTTCCTCTATTAGACGGTCCAGTTTTTCTATTCCCCCGAACTTGAAATACTCAATCCATACTGAACTGTCAATTAGTACACTGTATCTCGACATTAGCTTCTATCTCTAAGGCTATCAAGATCAGTATCCAGATCGAGAATTCCTTTTTTTGAAATCAACCGTTTTCGTTTTACACGATTAATCTCAGCCTGCAGCGCATCCTTAATCAACTGGCTCTTCGTTTTTGCACCAGCTACCTTCATGGCTTCATCGATTAACTTCTTAGGTATGTCTAATGTGGTTCTCATAATATGATATGTACCTGTGCATATATATACATGCATACATTACCTCTCGTTTTATTGAAAGTCAAACAGTGTACTCCTAAGTCGCAAAGTTGTATGATTAGCAAATCTGGCTTTCGAGATGTAGACGCAGGAGATTATAGCGAGCAGTTCGACTGGCATGCTTATTTACCGATGGCGACGGGCACGGGCATCGGCAGTGATTAATGGTTAGAACCAAAAATGGTATGTCTTATTCAACTTGGTGAGCCAGCTGGTTTGTTTGAAAATAACCAGACTCTTCCATTTGATGAGGAGTTACCAGACATACCATTTTTTGTAAAATAACCTCCAAGATTTTGCGGATTAAACCAGCTACGCACTCTTTCCCACAACGCCTCGATTTAGTTCACCCTCTTTCAAAACCCACCACTCCTCGGCTAAAGGTGGAATGAACGTTGATCGGTTTTCTACCCATATTTTGTCCTTAACAGGACAAATTCGCTTCCGGCTTATGACTTCCAACTTCCGGCTCACCTTATCAGCTACTCCCTTACCCTATTTGACGGGCACAAATAATTATCATACTTTAAATAGACTATTCAACTATATTATTGCAATACAGTGAGTTATTCCCTAAAAATAATTTTTACACTACTTTTTGTCGTAGCACTCCTTCTTTCCGGATGCGAAGAGGAGTCCGTTTCAACCACACCACCTGACGATTCTGAGGAGCCGGAAGAGCAGGTGCGCGAAACGGTTGAAATTGAGAATGCGCAGTGGCCCCTTTCCCGTAGTCAACAGCCGAATAACGATCTCTCCTATGCACAATTTGGCCCGAGAAGCCTGCCCAGTGGGTACGACTTTCACGCAGGCATCGATCTGCCCGGCGATCGCGGTACCAGTGTCTACCCGGTACTCCCCGGTGAAGTGGTAGAAACAGATCACTGGTCCGGTTCAGGTACGGGAGCGGGAAATGCCGTAACCGTAAAACATTCGGATAGCCTCGCCACAAGTTATCTTCACCTCAACTCAATCTCTGTAAGCGTTGGCGACTGGGTGAACAGCGATGACGTGGTGGGTACCGTTGGAAGCACCGGCGCAAGTTATCCTCATCTCCATCTTGGTTTCTTTGTGGAGCTACCAAACCCCAACAGCAGAGATGAACGCTACAGTAAAAATCCCCTCGAAATTCTTCCTCATGACGAGCCTGGAGATATTCCGGTTACATTTTCGGACAACGGACCGGTAACTCTGGACCTACCCCTTCAAAGTATGACCATCAACTCCATTGAGCTGATTGGCGAAAGAGAATCAAGAAAAGCAGACTACTATGATATTGTTGCCCGCGGATGGACCGACCGTAAAGAGCAGGTCCAGGATGGCATTCACTTCAGCGCCGAGAGAAGAACGGAAGACCATTTGCGTTTTAATCTTCATGTGAACTCTGCAGGAAGCGACTTCTTGCCGGAGCGAATCATATTGCGAGATTTTGATGGTGAGGTGATTTTGGACGCAAGCCGGGATTAAAAATATCCTCCGACTTGTAATTTCCAGATAAGGCCTATTTGATAACTGAGTTCAGTTCAAGGTTTCAAGAAAAATACTCCCCTCTTTTTTACCTGAAGTCCATCCTACCCCGGGGTGAGTTGGGCGATCATTTTCAAAACGACTCCATCAAAAAATGAACCCAACATGTAATGCTTCTGTTAGGGTTATGCATTTGACGTTGAAGACTATTTAGAAAACATCCATTTTATGCAGAGCTCAGATAAGTCTATAGAAATACTAACTAACCCTGTCCCATTATGAACCGAAGTCATCATCTTGAAACGGCTAAACAGAAAACCGGGTATTTTGATGTAATTGTGGTTGGCGGCGGAGCTACAGGGCTGGGTGTTGCGGTAGATGCAGCCAGCCGCGGATACAGTACCTTGCTTCTGGAACAGCACGATTTTTCGAAGGGCACATCGAGTCGATCCACCAAGCTGGTTCATGGTGGCGTGCGTTATCTTCAGCAGGGAAACGTCTCTCTCGTTCTTGAAGCATTGAGAGAGCGCGGACTGCTCATTCAGAACGCTCCTCACCTGGTTCGAAATCAATCTTTCATTGTTCCCAATTACGACTGGTGGGAAGGCCCTTTTTATGGCGTGGGCATGAAAGTGTACGACATGCTTGCCGGTAAGCTGGGACTCGGTCCTTCCAAAAATCTCTCTCTGAAGAAAACCAAAGAGCTGCTTCCTACGCTCGAAACGAAGGGACTTCGCGGTGGTGTCATCTATTATGATGGGCAGTTTGATGACTCCAGACTGGCGATCAACCTGGTTCAAACGGCAGCCGAACATGGTGCGAATATGGTGAATTATGCCAAGGTTGTGGGTCTGCTCAAATCGAACGGAATGGTGGATGGAGTCAAAGTTTCGGATCAACTGTCCGGCGAGGAGTTTGAAGTAAACGCACGGGTTGTGGTAAACGCCACCGGAGTGTTTACCGACAAAGTAGTTCAAATGGACAACCCCGAAGCCAAGCCGATGATCTCCCCAAGCCAGGGGGTTCACTTGGTAATCGACAAGGAGTTCTCGCCGGGCGATTCGGCCATTATGGTTCCACACACCAGTGACGGCCGCGTACTTTTTGCCGTGCCGTGGAATGGTAAAATCGTGGTTGGAACCACCGACACCCCGGTCGATTCCACTCCGCTTGAACCAAAAGCGCAGGAAGAGGAGATCGAGTTCATCCTCGAACACGCCACTCAATATTTGCAGGGCAACCCGACACGCAAAGATGTTAGAAGCGTGTTCGCAGGACTTCGGCCCCTCGTTAAATCTGGAGGCGAAGGCAGCACCTCATCTATCTCCCGCGATCATACGTTGATCATCTCTGAATCTGGGCTTGTTACCATTACCGGTGGTAAATGGACAACCTATCGAAAAATGGCTCAGGATACGGTGGATCAGGCGGCTACGGTTGCCGGACTCAATCTGAAGGATTGCGTCACTGAGAATCTCCGAATTCATGGCTGGCTGAAGAATGTAGACAAGAGTGACCCGCTCCACCACTACGGTTCAGACCGCGTGGAGATCCAAAAGCTGGTTAAGGAAAACCCGGAGCTTGGAGAACCACTCCATGAACGACTACCCTACCTCAAAGCCGAGGTTGTCTGGGGTGTTCGTAGAGAGATGGCGATGACGGTAGAAGATGTGCTAAGCCGCCGAACCCGTGCCCTGCTGCTCGACGCCCGCGCAAGTGTGGATATGGCGCCCGAAGTAGCCAGACTAATGGCAGAAGAGATGGGCCAAGACAAAACCTGGATTGAAGCGCAGGTGGAAGCATATACTGCTATAGCTTCTGATTATATATTGGCATAGAGAGTTGGGCATTGAGCTCAGCTCTACAACCGGTTCTACTCAAGTCAGATTACTCTGCAGGGAATTTTAATTCAAAAAGCGTACCGTTGCCGTCTTCGCGGGTAGCTAGCGTGTATTTGCCCTCCAGCTGCTTGCTCAGGGTATCGATCAGGGTCATCCCGAGTGAGGGCTTCTCAATTTCGCTAAGCTCCTTTACCAGACCGGTACCGTTATCAATAATCCTGAGGTGTAGGTCATCGCCATCACGTTTCAGGGAGATTTCAAACCGCCCTTCGCTCCTCCCTTTAAAGGCGTGTTTATAGACGTTCACAACCCCTTCATTCAGAAGCAGTGAAAATGGTATCGCCTGATTGATGTTCATACTGATATCTTCACAGCTGAAGTAGACATCAATTTTCTTGGATGGATCCTTGAATGACTCGGCTATCCCTTTAACCAGCTCTTTAATGTAGTCTGATATCCTGACATCGGCGAAATTCTCGGTCTGATAGAGTTTTTCGTGGACCAGTGCAATCGACTGAATTCTGAGCTGGCTATCCTTCAATATTTTGGTTCGCTCTTCATCATCAATATTCCAGATCTGCATCTCAAGAAGTCCCGAAATAACGGCCAGATTGTTTTTAACCCTGTGATGAATCTCAGCCAAAAGTACACTCTTCTCTTTCAGCGAATCGCTGATCTTCTGCTCCGCCTCTTTAAGGATGGAGATATCACTTGCTACATAAATTCGCTTTGAAAGCTCACCGTCGTTTTCAAGTCTTGTGTAGGAGAGATTGACGGGAATTACATCGCCTGATGTAGAGACAAATCGGGTTTCCACGGGGCCGTTCAGGCGGTTTGTTCCCTCCACGCTTCGTTTCACAATCTCACGCTCCTCTCCGGCAATCAGGCTCCAGAATGGTTCTCCTTCCAGCCTGGATGGCTCCGTTTTAAGCTTTCCTGCAACGGCCTTGTTGGCAATTTCGATATGACCATCCGAATCGGTAACGATCAGCATCTCACCCATCGACTGGATGATATTGTTGACGTACGAACGCGAAACCATGCTCTTGCTCAGATTCTCTGCCATCTTGTTGAAGGTGTCGGCAAGATTTGCAAGTTCATCATTGGTATTGAGTTTGATTCGCTTGCTTAGGTTGCCATCACCGAGCTCCCTGGCGGTCTGCGTCAGCTCCTTAACAGGGCGTGTGATGGAGCGGTGCATCAGGTATGCGAGCAGCAGTGCAATTCCAAAAGCCAGAAAGGAGTAGAAAATGATATTGCTCACCGTCTGCTCAGCCCGAAGCTGAAGGTGCTCAAGCTGGGCATCCACCCGATCGTTGTAGGCTGATCGGAGCCTCAACAGAATCTGGAGCAGTGTATTTCGAAAGTAGGGTTCAATCGTAACGTTGAAGATCTCATTCCCAAGGGCCACCTCCTGATCGATCTCGTAGAGCTCACGAACCAACGTGTTGTAGTAACTGAAGGATTGCTGAAGGGAATCGGTGAGCAGTTCCACGGCCGACTGCTTGGTCATGATATCGTCCTGATCCACCAGATCCGGATCACCGACAGCAAGATCGGCCAAAGCACGCTCGAACTGATCGAGACTCTCTATCGCAATTCGTTCCGATTCGCGGATCTGTGCCGCAACTGAGACCGATTCATCCCCTGCCCGCTGCTTGTCCGCTTCGGTCAGGTAGTTCCTGGTATATAGAAGAGAGTTCTGCAGCTGCACCGTCATCTCCGTCAGCGTCTGTAGCTGCACCGAGGTGCTTGCGCTCTCTGCGATAAGATCGTTTTTAATTTCGTTACTCAAATAGTACGAGAGACTCCCCGTAATGAGAACGAGAAATGCCACGCTTAAAAAACTGAGCAGTAATTTTGTACCAAGTCGCATGTAAATGCTTTAGTGATGGAAATCTCCCTCTCAGTCAGTCAACAGTCACCCGGCAAATGTAAGAAGATTCAGATCTATCTGTAACAGTATAATATTGTTTAACAAAAATAAGTAAAACCATTTTAAGATCAGCATCTTAAGCGCGATTTACGCCCAAAACCTGAATCGATGTTTTATTTTCGATCTGCTCTTTACGCGAGTTTTTGACCAAATAGCCCTGTCTATTACAGATTTTTTGACCTCGCCCGGTATTTTAATAGTTCACCAACGCTGCTATTTCACCTAAAATTCCCTTGGTAGAAGGCAGAACAGAGTTCATCAGGCCCACATTGTAGGGCATTGGGATATCGGGCATCGTGATTCGTTTTACCGGGGCATCGAGGTAACGGAAAAGCTCATCACTTACTGCCGCCGAAATTTCTGCACCAAAACCAGCTGTTGATGTGTCCTCATGAACAATCAGACAGCGGTTGGTCTTTTTCACCGATTCAAATACGAGCTCTTTGTCCCAGGGCGAGATGGTTCTCAGATCGATCACTTCAGCGGAGTGATCTGATGCGGAGGCAGCCTCTTCACAGCGCTCGCACATCGCTCCCCAGGTTACAATTGTCAGATCAGTTCCCTCACACAACTTATTCCCCTTACCGAACGGCACAACGTATTGGTCTCCGGGATAGGGCCGTCGTGCATATTTGGAGTCGAGAAGGTTACGGTGCTCAAAAAATATCGTTGGGTTATTGCTTCTCGTTGCCGCCCTGAGCAGCCCAACGGCATCCTGTGCATTCGACGGACAGGCCACCTGCCATCCCGGGATGTGGGCAAAAAAGACCTCGTTCGATTCACTGTGCCATGGATCGCCACACTTCGCAAAACCGCCAGGCATCCGCACCACCATCGGAGCGGCAAAACGGTTGGCTGTACGCCACCGAATGGTCCCGGTGTTTTTGATCTGCTCCGTTGCCGGATCGGCATATTTTCGAAATTGGATCTCCGCTACCGGCATCAGTCCGGCGTAGGCCATACCCACAGCCCGGCCGATAATCCCCTCTTCCGAAAGGCTGGTATCGAAAACTCGCTCTTCGCCGTGTCGGGTCTGAAGTCCCATCGTAGCCGCGTGTACACCACCCTTTGCTCCCACATCCTCACCAAATACAACCAGGCGATTGTTGATCTCAAGTTCATGGTCCAGGGTTCTGCGAACCGCCTCAACGATATTGATCCGCTGTTTTTCAGGCTTTGGCTCAGGGCTGCCTTCCGGAAGTTCAACGCCATGGGCAAGAAGCCCACCCATCTGCTGCACCTCATCTCCGGGGCGATAGAAGACCAGGTCGTGTATTTTCCCTTTATCGGGATCGGGACGACTCTCCGCTGCTTCTGCGGCTTCTCTGGCGATTTGATGCCCCTCTTCCACCATTTTATTCCACTTTTTACTTGTCAACCCTTTCTTTTTCAGAAAAGCTTCGATTTTGAGCAGAGGATCACGCTCCTTCTCCTCCTTAACCAGGCTCTCCTGTTTGTAAGCCTGATTGTCCTGATAGGAGTGGCCATTGAGGCGCGGAACGGTTAACCGAAGCAGAGCCGGTCCCTTTCGATCCCGTACATAACCGGTGGCCTCATCAACCAAACCGAGCGTCTCTTCGGGTTCAGTTCCATCTCCGTTGAATATCCTCAGGTTTTTGAAGGAGTAGAGATTGTTGGCAATGTTTGCACCCGGAGTCTGCATGTCGCTGGTCACGGAGATTCCATATCCGTTATCTTCAATAAAGAAGAGCACGGGCAGGTTCAGTGTAGTTGCCATAGTTAGGGCAGACCAAAAACCGTTGGTGGCCACAGAACCATCGCCACCAAGAATAACGGATATCGCTTCAGAGCAGGACTCCTCTTTTAGTACATTTTTGCGGTACTCGATCGCCTGTGCCCAGCCAGTTGCCGGTGTATATTGAGAGCCAACATCACCCGCCATAGGGAGCACATTTACACCTTCTCTGTTGGGCATATTGCAGACAACGCCGATATCTCGCCCGTCGCTGTAGCCACCCGTTTTTGCCATGCCGGATGCGATCGCATCTTCAGGTGTGAGCCCCAAAGAGAGCATCAGCGGCCGTGATCGGTAGTAGGCACTTGCGGCATCTTTGGCATTTGTGAGATGTTCACCTAACACAATTTGAGCCAGTTCATGCCCTCTGGCAGAGAACTGATAGAGTATCTTCTTGGCAGGAACAAGTTCATTCTCTTCAAGCTCATCGATTGCTCTCGATAGAAGCATGGTTCTTGCAATCTTTTCCCAATTGAACTCTGATTTAGCGTCCTTCTTCTTGCTCATCTAAAAATAGTCGTTTCTGTCAGTTTCTGATTGTGGTCCATACCTCTTCAAAACTCTTCTCGAAGTGGCCCATATCCTTTTCGGTCCCGATTGTGATTCGTACACAGTTCGGCAGACCAAATGCATTAATACGCCTTAAAATAACACCCTTTTCCAACATTCCCTGCGTAAATCGAATCGCTTCCTCTTCATTTTTAAGAATCAGCATCACTGAGTTTGAAATGGAACGTGTGTATCGGGCATTTTTTTCGTCAAAAAAGCGGTAGAGCCGCTCTCTCCCATTTTCAACCAGTTCTATACTCTTTTTGAGAAATCCGGTATCGCTGTATGCGGCAAGTGCAGCTGCCTGAGCGGTAGCAGTGGGTTCGAATGTCAGCTTGGTCTTCATCATCTGCGTGATCAGGTCCGGGTGCGCAATGGCATAGCCAATTCTGAGCCCCGCCAGCCCGTAGGCTTTGGAAAATGTCCGCAGGATAATCACATTGTCCCGTCTGTAGTTGAGAGCCGGCAGATAGTCTTCCACGCCATCTGCGTATTCAAAGTAGGCTTCATCAGCAATCAGAAGCGTATGGGCAGGAATACCGTCCACGAGCCTTTTGTACTCCTCACGATTGAGGTAGGTGCCTGTGGGATTGTTCGGGTTCGCCAGATAGACCATCTTGGTTTTTGGACCGATCGCTTCGAGAATACCATTCACATCATACTTATAGTCGGTGGTAACCGGAATCTTAACCAGCTCCACACCTCTTACTCCCGCCTGTACAAAAAACCCGACAAATGTGGCATCTGCCGTCACGGCGTTTTCATCATGCTCAAAAAAGGTTCGGCAGAGGATGGAGATAATGCTTTCAGAACCGGCAGCAAATAGCACCTCCCCTTCTGAAACACCATTTCGATCTGCTACTGCTTTTCGTAGTTTAGAGGCGATTGGGTCCGGATAGTCCTGTATTCTCGTGATTGCATCTGCCACAGCGGAGCTCACAGTTGGACTGCAGCCGAGCCGGTTTTCGTTTGAGGCAAGCTTTGAAATGGTTTCAAGGCCATACTGGTTCTTAACTTCAGCAATGGTCTTTCCGGCCACGTATGGTTTAAGACTACGAATATTCTCCGGAATAAATTTTTCAGCATCCATAACACACGGGAACTTCTGGTTGATTTTTCAGACCTTGCTACCACTGTTGAGAAGCCAAGTTGAGACCCTACATTGGCAGAGACAGCGGTTGCTAAATTCAGCCTAAAGAAACGAAAAAAGCGCTACCAATTTCAAAATAAGATTCGATTTAAATCAACACTCTCAACGCGATTAAAAACAGTCAATATGAGTCAGAAACATGTGATCATAACCGGAGCCAGCAGAGGAATCGGGGCCGAAACCGCTCTTTATCTTGCCAACAAGGGTGTTACGGTAACCGCAATCGCCAGATCCGGTGATAAACTACAGGCGCTCCAAAAAAAGGGTAACGGCAACATTCATCCTCTAACCGTCGATATCACCTCTAAAGATGCCGGTAAAAAGATTCAAAACCATCTGAAAGAGAACAATCTCAAAATTGATGGACTCATTCACAATGCAGGAGTTTTGATCAACAAACCATTTTCCAAACAGAGTGATGAGGATTGGGAGCTTCAGATAGCTGTAAACCTCCTTGCCCCTGCGCGCATTACCCGGGACCTTCTGCCAATGATGGAGAAAGGCTCACATATTGTGACCAACAGCAGCATGGGTGGTTTTCAGGGTAGCAGTAAATTCCCCGGCCTTTCCGCTTACAGTGCGGTAAAAGGCGGGCTTGCCATTCTCAGTGAGTGTTTAGCCGAAGAGCTTGCGGAGCAGAATATCTCCTGCAATTCACTCTGTCTGGGAGCTGTTCAGACTGAGATGCTCAATGAGGCGTTTCCCGGCGTGCAAGCTCCCCTATCCCCTAATGAGATGGGTGAGTACATGGGAGATTTCGTTCTGAATGGGCACAAATATTTTAACGGACAAGTTCTTCCCGTAACTCTTGGCAATCCCGGTTAGAGATCGTGCTGTGTAAATTCAGTCAGAACTTGCTACCTTTCATCATTCCGAAAAATGGAGATCGTTTATACCCCCTTTTTATAAATTCAATCAGCTATCATCGACATGAAAAAGCTTCTTATTTCCGGGTTTTTTGCCCTGTTGCTATTTTTCAGTTTTCATTCAAACAGTGAAGCGCAGCGTGCCAGCCTTCTCGGTAACAATCTTTTGAATGGGGCCATTACGGGTTCCGCACTTGGAGCCGCAACGATGGCTCTGAATAACAGTAATGATTTCGCACCGCTCAGGGTTGGACTCGGGGCAGGTATCATCGGTGGGGCAGGTATTGCGCTATATGATGTTGCAACTCTCCCATCCGGACAGCGATTCTTCATTTCTGGAATTTTCAATGATGGCAATAACTCATCCATCATCATACTGCTCGATACCATGTACGGTGTTGCAGGTGGGGCTCTGATTGGGACCGCTGCTATGCTGATTGCCAACAGACCGGTTGTAGACGGGCTACAGTATGGTGCCGGTATTGGTGCCTGGACCGGTTTTACATTCGGCCTTGTTGACAGTTTTCTCTATGCAGAGCGAAACCGGGACCTTATGTCTGTGAATAGCGAAGCCAGCGGCTCATTCTTTACCTATTCCGACAAAAACAGAAATCTGGAGCTCGATATGGTTCGCCCCAAACTACACAACTATACAGATCTGTCCGGGTCTACGCTTTCCGTTGAGTTTGAACCGGCCGTAGAACTTTTTTCCTTACGAAAATCGTTCTAACCCGCCTCTGCCACTCTCTTTTTCTTCGGTAGTAGCCAGGGTTTTGATCAGCTCGCGCACTGTGTTCACGTGGCCCGATACAGACGGGTTGATCCCGTCACTCAGATAGTACCACGCTTCCGGTGGTGCGCCCATTCGTTTGCCCAGAGGGTCAACAATATATCCCGACTTCCCGAGTATAATTTGGCGAATCTGTGAGATGTCTTCCTCCTTAATTTCGAAATCAAATAGCTCCATCTCATCCAGCAGACCGGGTATAATTGGCTGAGGGGTAATCCAGATTGGTGGGTTATCCGTCACCGTTTTAATGCAGTCTTCTATGGTGGTAAGATTCTCCCAGGTCTCGGAAAGAGGGAGCAGCGTTCGGTTCTGAAGAAAGACGGGGCGAATGGCATCAAACAGACCCACATTTACAATTACCCACTCCGGCTCGTGGCTCAATACATCACGATTCATCCGCCGAAGTGCTTCTGAAGTGGT
>JAFIFA010000071.1 GCA_020832225.1 Balneolaceae bacterium | reverse complement strand
CGGTACCGGGACGCTCATTAACAACGCCCTCCGAAAGGTGTCCGCCAACCAGGCTGAATACACTCTCCACGTGCGGCATCTCCATAATGGCCTCTTCCACCCATTTCGCATATTCATTGGTCACATCGGGTGTGGTACCTGACGGCATGCTGAAATTGACTCCAAAGTTGCCATCATCCACCTGAGGCAGAAATTCATTACCGAGGTCATCCATCAGATAGAGTACGCCTCCAAGCAGCAGAAAAGCGCCAACAGCGATTCCCCATCGGAACCTCAATACAGATCGAAGGGTGTTGGCATAGACACCGGTCATTTTTTTCAGTCCGGAATTAAACCCTTTGTTTAACCGGCTCGATTCGAGTCCGCTTCGGTACAAGCGTCAGCGCGGCGGCCAGTGAGGCCAGAATTGCGAAGGCGATCGTCAGGATCAGCTCTCCGAAAAGCATCGATGCCAGGCCGGTGATCAGCAGGAAGGGGAGAACTGCCGCGAGATTGGTCATCGTGGAGGCCACAACGGCAGAGGATACCTCAGCTGCTCCCTCGTGAGCAGAATCATCAGCCGACTTCTCCAGCTCTTCATTATGCCGGAAGATGTTTTCGAGCATCACAATGGCGTTGTCGAGCAGAAGACCGACACCAAGCGCAAGTCCACCAAGACTCATGATGTTGAGGGTGAGGTTGCTCATTCCCATCATCGCAAAGGTGGCCATGATGGCGATCGGGATCGAGAGGCCGATCACAAAGCTCTTGCGGAGGCTGCCAAGAAAGAGGAGAACAACCAGCATCGCCAGCACGCCTCCAATGATGGCGGCGGTACCAACGGCACCAATGGGCTGTTGATGAAAAAGGATTGATCGCGGGTGGTCTGATACTGTATATCGGCAGGGATAAAACCACTCCCCTCAAGGCGGTTCATCTCAGCCCGAACCCGATCGATCACTTCGAGTGTATTGGCCTCCGGCAGTTTGGTGATGGAGAGCTCCATTGAGGGCTCCTGATTGAGCCGCACAAAAAGCCGCTCTTCCCGGTTTGTGTCTCTCACTTCGGCCACTTCACTCATGAGCACGGTGCGATCAGTATCAGGAATGCGAAGGCGAACTCCCTCAATATCCTCAACCGAAGTGAAACGACCGTCGGTTTTGGCCATCACATCGAAACGGTTCGAGGTAACCTGACCCGCAGCGATATCGCGATTCTCCTCTGCCAGGGTGGAGGTGATATCGTTCATGGTGAGGTTGTAGGAGTTTAGCCGTACAATATCGACCACCACCTGAAGCTCACGCTCCAGTCCACCCGCTACCTGTACACCTCCAACCCCTTGTAGGGCCTGAAGCTGAGGGGCGAGCTCGTTCTCCATCCAGTCGCGAACTTCGATGGGAGAGCGCATTGTGGACCCAAAGCCGGCAACAAAGACGGGATCCTGAGAGGGGTCATACTTGAAAATCCTGGGCGGCTCTATATCCTGAGGCATCTGCGTACGGGCAAACTCCAGATTTCGGGAGGCATCCTGCAGGGCCACATCGATATCGGTACCGTAATCGAAGTACATCTCGATGTTGGTACGTCCTTCGGAAGCACGGCCGGTGATTCTGATCAGGTTCTCCGTGGCGGCGAGGTTCTGCTCCAGAACACGCGTGATCTGCTGTTCCATCACCTCCGGCGCCGTACCGGGGTAGTTCACCGTCACCCGAATCTGCGGATAGCTGATTTCGGGCAGCAGGTCAACGGGCAGGCGATCCAGAAAGAAGAAACCGAGCACAATCACCACCGAGGTAATCGCCATCGTCCCTATCGGCCTGCGAATCGCATGACTCGACAGGCCTTCCTTCCGCTGTCCGTTGGTGCTATGTTTTGGTGTGTCGGGCATTTATGTATATGAAATGTAAATTGGAAATAGGTAAAAGTCCCCCCTAAAAAGGGGGGATAAAGGGGGGTGTTAATACGAGCAATTAGTCATATTACGCGGCAAAATTTTTCTTAAACGAAGCCACCCCTCTTAGTTTTCCCTTATTAGGGGAGAATTCTATCTGTGCACCGCCACTTCCGGGGAGTCATCCTCAACCCAACGGGTTACGTTTACAAGCATCTCCTCGCGGAGGTTGGACGGGTTGGCGCCGGCAATTCGGTCGCCCTCTTCAAGGCCTTCCACTATCTGTGTCCAGTTACGTCGTTCAATTCCTGTTCGCACATCCCGCCGTTCCAGTCGCTCATCTTCGTTGATAATGTAGACAAAACGGTCATCCTGCTCGGAGGCGAGGAGTGATTCACTCGGTACGGCGATCACGTTCTCCCGGCGGTCTCCATCTACGGCAATTCTTGCCAGGTAGCCAGGGCGAATCACAAGATCCTGTTGTTCAGCGCGCATGGTGATCTCAACCGTGAAGAGCCGGCTGTTATCATCGGCCGAGGGATAAATTCTTTGGATGGTTCCGCTAAAGGTCTCCTCAGGATAGGCATCAATGGTCAGTTCTGCTCGCTGCCCTTCATCCAGATTCACCACATCACGCTCAGGTATACCGACTCGGATTACAAGCCGATCCAGATTGGCGACACGAAACAGAGACTCATTATTGGAAACGGCATCACCCTGTTCAACATATCTTGAAAGAACAACAAGATCGTGGGGGCTCGTACCGTTCCGAACCGGATTCGGGTCTCAAGCAGTTTTACTTCACTTTCAGCGATACGTTTGTCGGCCCGCGTCTCTTCATACTCAGCGGTTGAGATCGCTTCACGATCATAGAGGGTGCGGCTTCGTTCATAAACAGCGGTTGCCAGGTCGAGCTGGGCTCTGGCGCGGTCCAGTTCTGCTTCCTGCTCTTCCGTGTCAAACTCGAGGAGAATATCGCCATCACTGAATCGGTCGCCTTCCCGGGCGTTGAGTCCTGTAATCAATCCGCTCATGCGGCTGGCAATGGTAATGTAGTTTTCCGCTTCTATCCGTGCTGATGACCTCACAATTCGTGAGAGATCGCGTGGCTGAACCTCATAGCCGGCAATCGCCACCGCACTTTCATCCGAGTCCTCCGTAGCGGTATCTGAACCGCAGGCGATGGCAAGAGATACCGTTAATATCAGCATAAAAAATTTGAAGTAGTTCAGCGGCATATATGTCATGAATGGATTGACGTAAACTTGAAATATCGTAAAAACATACCCCTATAACGGGTGTGCCTTCACGCTAATTCCCTTCTTTATCAAGCATTAACAGGAATGGAGCGCATTTTCACGGTTAATTGATCCGCGCCGCGTTGGGATTGGCCCGATAGTATTCATCGATAAAGTTGGCCATCAGGCTTTCTGCTTCACGGTTTATGGCATCTATTCGGTCGTGAGAAACAAGGCCCACGGTACTGATCTCCCACGTGCTGGCTGATGTCAGGAGATCGCGATTGAGGGGCAGATTCACCGGCTGGTATAGTTTGAGCTGAATGGAAAAGGGAACCAGTCCATTCTCCAGCTGCATGGCGTGTATATGCATATGGAGGAAGGGGATGTCGGCCGATGAGCGAACCTCTTCATCCGCAATATATTGAATATCCGCACTGATGAGCTGATCTACAGCCTGTTGCCGGATCACGGTTGGTGTGAGCACATCACCGCCGACGATCGGTTCCGGACCCTGAATATTTGCGGTAAAACCGAACTCCTGGAGGCCTTCAAGCGAGATCTGCTCCCGCTGGACTTCATTCTGGGCAAAAAGCTCGGCAGGAAGGTGAATCAATAGGGTGAGGGTGAATAGAATGGGTATAAGTAATTTCATGGCGACCGGATCTGCATGAGAAGTGGATACCCTCAATCTTCGAAAAAAAGCGGTATTGAGCAAGTTTGAGTTTTTTGATAGGAGAGGGAGAGAGGGCTAACATTACCTATGTAATATTCCTACCTGAAATAAAATATGATGTAGCGCAACGATTTAATGCATTAGGCAAGATCCTTGTTCATCCCGACGCTTCGGGACGAACCAAAAGATCAAGGCGGTCCCCGAGTGATCGGGGTTGGCGGCGGGTGCTTCTGGGCGACGGAAAAATTTCAAGGCCGATTTGGTTTAAATTCCTTCCTAGCATTCATTTCCGGCTGATGAAATTTTTCTATTCGTCACCCGCCAGCCACCCTTTTCCCGCCAATTGATTCAAGGCTGGGTAAAACTCAATCGTAATTTTAGCTATGCCAAAAATTTATATGGGTAATGTCAGGGTGAGAGGGGGAGTGGGTGTTTGGGGTGTGATTTTTGTCGAATTACACAATTTAGGTCACTCCCTTCATCACCCCAATCGCCAGAAAGATCCATCCGAGAATAAAGGCGATGCCGCCAAGCGGTGTAACCATGCCGAGCCAGCTGGTGTCGGTGAGCGTGAGGAAGTAGAGGCTTCCGGAAAAAATGAGAATACCAATCACAAAACAGATACCGCTTCGTCCAATCCAGGTTGTTGGCCTATCGCCTCCGCGAGCCAGAAGTCCCAGAATTAACAGTCCGATTGCGTGGTAGAAGTGGTACTCCACACCTGTCTGATAGACCTCAAAGCGATCGGGCGAGAGCATATCCTGAACAATGTGTGCACCAAATGCACCGAAGCCCACGGCAAGGGCCATAAAGATGGATCCGGTGATGAGAAGGGATTTTGAGGTCATGGAAATCCGGAAAGAATCTGAGGGTAGGTTAATTTTATGTTATTGATCTGTTGAATATAACAAGAATCAGTATGTCTGTATAAATCCACCGCTTCGTTCTGTTTGGACTCCCACCCCGCGGGCAGCCCAATGATTTGCACCATCAGCCAGAAAGCAGTGGGTAAAACCGGGTACCTGTATGTATGGATGCTCATACCACTCAACCCGCTGCATCTCTTCAAGGTCTATGTCATCGCCATAACCCGGGAGTTCATCTATCTTGTCGAAGAAAATTTCTGAATAGATAACGTACCGGGTTGCGCATCGCTGATACTGCTCCTCTCGTTCTGAACGATAAGCTACCAGAGTAGAACTATTTGGAAAAATTCCCAATGCCAGCATTGCTTCTTCAAACTCAGAATCAGATAGCTCTGCGAGCTCAACGATTTCAGATGGATGCATGACAAATCCGCTGATTCGTTGCTGTGCAGCAACCTCACTTCTGCATCTGTCTGAACTATTTTCGGTGCCGGAGTAGAGTATTGTACTGGCTGTTTTTACCCTATCACAAAGTTCCGGCCGCATCGATCGTCTGGCTACATTGCTGAAACATCGCGAACGCCGCAGCTCAACAACACGGCCGGAGGTGTTGATTGGAGCAACTCCGGGGGAGACGGTGTAGCTGTTGGGAGATATTAAATAGCACGGTTTTTCTGATGCGAGAGCACCGGCAAGGTCGTGATACAACCGTTCATGTTCATTAACTTTCTCTGCAAACGGGTTTGAGAATACTCGCTTGTCAGGGTTGCTGAAAAGCCCGCATCCGGTCAAGAGAAAAACAGTGGAAAAAAATAGTGTTGTGATCAGGTATTTCATGCCCGGGCAGAAGTTTGTTCAGGTTTTACCCCTCAAAACCGATCTCCTTATGCGTCCCGTCGCAAAAAGGCTTGGTTGTTGAACCCCCGCATCGGCAGAGTGCCACTCCTTTGTCGGAGGTGTGTTCACCAATTACGGCTGACTCCATCGTGTAGCTCCCTTCCAGTATAGCCGGCCCGTTCTTCATCAGTTTGATTAGCAGCTTGTCGTGCTTCTCCTCATCAATCTCCGGCATTTTGGACTTGTCTGCATCTGCATCGGCCTCCCATTCAATCTTCTGGTGGGTATTGTCGCAGGCGGGTTTGTTGGCGGAGGCGCCACAGCGGCAGAGAGCAAAGCGGGTGTCTTTCAGGACGGTGTTTCCTTCGTGATCCTGAACTTCAATGTCTCCAAAGAAATAGACCGGGCCATCTTCAGTGAGCTGAATCCGGTTCCGCGATGAGGGCTGCTCTTCCCGGCTATTACCCTTCATCTCATAGTGTAGAGCTCCGGTAGGGCACTTCTCAATCACATCCGCAACAGCGTTGGCCTCACCATTTTCAGGCTTGATCCACGGTTTTCGATTGGGATCAAAAACCTCAGGAAGCCCTTTAACACACTCGGCGGCGTGTATACACCGCTTAAGATCGTATGTGACTTTTATATCTTCGCTGTCATACTTGAGAATCTTTTTATCCATAGTACTCTTTGTTTCTGAGTGCAGATTTACTGTTCACAATTAAAGGGATTCACTACGGATATAAAAGCAGACGATGCCCGAAGGCTTAATTTAGATTCAGTATACCTATACTCTTACCTTTAAACCCATGGGGACTGCGATTTGGCTTGGGCTATCTTGGCCGTATCGATCGCGATAACGAGCTCCTCATTGGTGGGTACCACATAGATGTCTGTTCGGGAGCTGTCGGTACTGATTTTGGTGATCTCTCCCGGTTTCACATTCTCATTCCGTTCATCATCGATCTCAATACCAAAGTAGTCCATCTCGGCTACCGACTGCTTTCTGATCAGAGAGGAGTTCTCACCGATACCCGCTGTAAAGAGGATGGCGTCGCATCCATTCATCGTGGCGGTGTAGGTTCCGATATGCTGCTTAATTTTATAGCAGAAGACATCGATCGCCTGCTGGCAGCGTCGATCGCCATTATTCGCCTCCTCAATGAGGTCACGCATATCGCTGGCATATCCGCTGAGGCCGAGGAGTCCACTGTGCCGGTTGAGCAGGGCGTGAAGGCTGTTCATCGGAATCTCCTCTTTCTCCATGATGTAGAATAGGATGGAGGGATCGAGATCGCCGCTTCGGGTGCCCATAACAATTCCGGACAGGGGGGTGAAACCCATGGAGGTGTCGATCGATTTACCACCTTTGATCGCTGCAATCGAGGCCCCATTGCCGAGGTGGCAGGTAACCACTTTGGTCTGATCAACCGGCTTGTTGCAGATCTTGTAGTACTGCCGGCTCACATAGTAGTGGGAGGTGCCGTGGAAACCATACTTACGGATCTTATACCGTCTGTAAAGTCGGTTCGGGATACCATAGAGATATGCGTGAGCGGGCAGGGAGTGATGGAATGCCGTATCAAAAACAGCAACATGGGGCACATTCGGTAGATGCTCTTTTGCCGCCTGAATCCCCTTCAGGTTGGGCGGATTGTGGAGCGGTGCCAGGTCAAACGCCTGCTGGATCGCCTCCGTTACGTCATCGTCGATCAGAACCGAGTCTTTGAACATCTCCCCGCCATGAACCACCCGGTGACCAACTGCCTTGATGTCGGATGGGGATGAGATAATCTCGCTATCCGGACTCAGCAGATAGTTCATGATCTCCTGCAGTGCATCGGTGTGATTGGTGATTACCCGGGTATCTTTAATCTGTTTTTTCCCGGTGGGCTGATGTTTCACGATTGAGGTTACGGCACCGATCCGCTCGATCATGCCCTTGCAGAGGTCGCTGCCGTCAGAGGTTTCGATCAGATTGTATTTGACGGAGGAACTTCCGCAGTTGATGACGAGAACTAACATAGCAGCAGGGTTAGGTATTTGTGCAGGTTGAATTTGCGTGAAGATAACACCATAAGATGTAGAAGTTGTGAAACGTTCACTGGGACGCGCGCCTGTGATCACGAATGATCGGCTTCAGAATCTCATCAAGACCGTTGGTTTTGATCTCATACATGGTTGAGAGGTATTGGCCAAGCTGTCCGCCGGGAAACCCCTGACGTTCAAACCACTCCAGGTAGTGAACCGGCAACGATGCAATAAACCTCCCTTTATACTGCCCAAAGGGCATTCTGGCATTTACAAGGCGGATGAGAAAGGTGCGGTCGTACATTCGGATCGATCATTATCTTGATTAAAGTGGAAGTTATTTGAAATGGAGAAGAGATGCAGTCGTTTATTGTAGCCAAACAGGATTGAGATCTGAATCGGAACGCTCGTATTCATATCTTATACCCTTCTTTTTTGCCGGATCAACGGCTTTTCAAACCAACCACTGATATGACCTTTCTCTCAGTAGAAAACCTGTCCAAGAGTTTCGGACTCAAAACCCTTTTTGAGGGGATCACCTTTGGAATTTCAAAAGGGGATAAAACCGCCCTGGTGGCACAAAACGGCACCGGGAAGTCGACGCTCCTTAAAGTTCTGGCGGGCATCGAGCCGGCCGACGGCGGTGAGGTGATGGTTCAGAACAACATCCGGATCGGTTTTCTGGAGCAGGAGCCGGAGCTGAACCCCGCTCTCACAATTCGCGAATATATTGCGGAGGGGAATTCCGAGATGATGAGTGTGGTGGAGGAGTATGAGAAAGCGACCAATGCTCAGGCTGAAGACTTCAGCAACCAGACGCAGGAGCGATTTATGAGAGCCTCCGAAAGGATGGACGCCATCAACGCCTGGGACTATGAGCAGCGGATGGAGCAGATTTTGAATAAGCTCAACATCACCACCCTCGATCAGTCGATAGCATCTCTATCCGGCGGCGAGCGGAAACGCGTGGCGCTTGCGTTTGTGCTGCTTGATGAACCCGATCTGCTTATTCTGGATGAGCCGACAAACCATCTGGATGTTGATATGATTGAGTGGCTCGAGGAGTATCTGGTGAGGAGTAAGGTGACGCTATTTATGGTGACGCACGACCGTTACTTTCTCGACCGGGTCTGTAATCACATTCTGGAGATGGATGCGGGTAAGCTCTACCATCACAAGGGAAATTACAGCTACTTTCTGCAGAAGCGTGCCGAGCGCGAAGAGGTGGAGCGAACCGAGATCGCCAAGGCGGGGCAGCTTTTGAAGATGGAGACCGAGTGGATGAGAAGGCAGCCTAAGGCGCGAACCACCAAGTCGAAATCGAGAATCGACGCTTTTTACGACACCAAAGAGAAAGCGACCTCTAAAAAAGAGGAGCAGGAGATGGAGCTGGGGATCTCCATGAAGCGAATCGGCGGACAGGTTCTGGAGCTGGAGAAGATCTCAAAGCAGTATGGCGATAACGTGATTCTGGACGAGTTCAGCTACTCTTTCAAAAAGGGTGAGAAGATCGGCATTATTGGGAAAAACGGAGTTGGAAAGAGTACGTTCCTGAAGATCATCACCGGCGAAGAGGAGGCGGATGAGGGGGAGATCAAGACGGGGCAAACCATCGAATATGGCCACTATCGTCAGCAGGGAATTGAGGTGGATGAGAATTTACGGGTGATCGATGTGATCAAAGAGGTTGCCTCGGTCATTACTCTGGCAGATGGAAAGCAGATCTCCGCGTCTCAATTTCTGGAGCACTTTATGTTTACGGCCGACCTTCAGTATACGCCGGTTCACAAGCTAAGCGGTGGTGAAAAGAGACGATTGGGATTGATGATGGTGCTGATCAAAAATCCCAACTTTTTGATTCTGGATGAGCCGACCAACGATCTCGATCTCACCACCCTTCAGAAGCTGGAGGAGTTTCTGGACAGTTTTGGTGGCTGCCTGGTGATTGTATCGCATGATCGCTTTTTTATGGACCGACTTGTGGACCACTACTTTGTTTTTGAGGGTGATGGGGTAATCCGCGACCATCACGGAACCTACATGGAGTATCGCAAGCTGAAGGAGATGGAGGAGGCTGAGAAAAAACAGCAGTCACGAACCGGAAAGAGTAACCCGAAGCCGGAAAAGAAAAAAAAGGCACCGGAAAAGAGCAAAGATAAACTCAGCTTCACCGAGCGAAAGAGTTTCAATAAGCTTGAAAAGGAGATTGCCGATCTGGAAGAGAAGAAGAGCACGATCGAGGCTGAATTAGGAAGTGGTGATCTTACGCACGATGAGCTTCGTGAAAAATCGGAGCTCTATGCCGAACTTACGGATGAGATCGACGAGAAGACGATGACCTGGCTCGAGATGTCGGAGAGAGCCTGAGGTTTCGGTCAGTGCTCTGTTGTACCAACCTGAAGCGGCGTATTGGATTCCCAATTTCAATCAAGACCTATTACATTGCAACAAACCCGATCAAAAAGCCCGAACTCATGAGAAAACTGATACCTGTTCTGACAATGCTTCTTTTGCCTTTTTGGGCTGTTGCTGAACCGTTCGAAACGGCAATTGAATCGGATGATGAAGCAGCTCTCGTGGAACTGCTTTACGAATTCCTGAAGGGCGCCTCTTATGGCGATGCAGCTACGCATGATCGTTTTTGGAGCGAGGAACTGATCTACACCGGGTCTGCCGGTACCCGCACCACCAAAGCCGATATTATGGAGGGGGCCAATCCAAATCCCGAACGATCTGCTGAGCCGGAGATGCGTTACGATGCCGAAGAGATTCAGGTGAAACTGTATGGTGATATGGCCGTTGTGGCATTTAAGCTGATAGGCCTCGCGGAGGGTGAGCGGATGGAGTTCTACAATACCGGCACCTTCAGAAAATATGAAAATGGTGAGTGGCGGGCCGTGGCCTGGCAGGCAACCCGAATTCCGGATTGAAAACTCAGTTTTATGAAACCGTACAAAGCCGCCGCTATTCAGCTCAATAGTCAGCCCGACCTCTCCCATAGCATGGAGAAAGTAGGCGAACGTTTGAGGGAGGCATCTGATGCCGGGGCTCTGCTTGCTGTTCTGCCCGAAAACTTCGCCTTTTTTGGCAACGACCGGGAGCAGCTCAGGCAGGCGGATGAGATCTCTGCCCGAGTGGAGAAAGAGCTTCCGGCGCTTGCGAAAGAGTTGGGACTCTATATCGTTGCGGGCGGCTATCCTCTGCCGGCCGGCAATGGAAAAGTGTTTAACCGATCGGCACTCTTTGATGCGGATGGAGAGGTGATTGCCCACTATCACAAGATGCACCTTTTCGATGTGGTGCTTTCTGAAACGGAGAAGTACCTGGAATCAGAGATCATGGAACCGGGAGAGCCGGAGGCGGTGGTGGCCGGGAGTGAAGATCTGGGCCGGATCGGACTCTCCATCTGTTATGATCTCCGCTTTCCGGAGCTCTATCGCAAGATGGCCGACAGGACGGCCTATCTTATTACCGTACCGTCGTAATTTAAAAACACGACCGGTGAGGTTCACTGGGAGCCGCTCCTCCGCGCCCGCGCCATCGAAAATCAGTGTTATGTAATAGCACCGGCGCAGACCGGAATACACGGTGGAAGACGCGAAACCTGGGGCCACTCTCTCATAATTGATCCATGGGGCACCATTCTCGTGGACGGTGGCGATCAACCCGGAGTCGCGATAGCAGAGATCAATCCGGGTAAGATTACCGAAGTGCGACGCAAAGTCCCATCGCTTGAGCATAGAGTGATGGGGAAATTCAATAGGGACTAGAGAAGTTGGGGGTTGAAGTCCCCTCTTGAGAGGGGACAGCCTGAAGAGCGTTCAGCGAAGCAGGCAGGGGTGTGTTCCGGGTTGGTTTAACCACAGCGCGCACAAAGCAGGAACCAGTAACACGAAGGAAAATTAACTTCTGATTTCCTCTCATTCTACCCGAAACAAGCCAGAGGTAAAATGTACATTCCGGGGTGATTTTACCGCTGCGGTCGCTGAGGAGGCGCGAAGAGCGCAGAGGGGAAATTTCTCAAATTTGGCCTAAATCCCAAGCCCTGAAAGGGCGCTCCAACTCAGCCCGGAGCAACGCTCCGGGTGGAGAAAAGGCGACGCCTTTTCCGCGCCGAGGATTGGTTGATGTAAAGGAACGGGATTCACCGAGGCACAGTGGGAAAGAATAAGTGAGGGGGGTGTGAAAGAAAAACCTTTTGGCCACAGATTTTTCTGTC
>JAFIFA010000065.1 GCA_020832225.1 Balneolaceae bacterium | reverse complement strand
ACGGTTCGGGGCAGGCCAAGGGGAGATTTATTCTGTCACCCAATCAATAGTGTTGCCCGCTTTTGGCAAAATTAGTGGCTCAGGATGACGGGTTTCGGTATTGTAAACGGCCGGGTATAAGTAACCAGGCAAGAGCGACATTCAGTCTAAACCGGTCTATTACTCGTCTTGTAATGCGGCGTATGATAATGTCTGCAAACCGCCTAAACTGAAACGCCGCATCTGTTAAAAAGTAAGCGTGTAATCCTGAATGGAGCGAAGCGTAATGAAGGATCTGTATCGACCCTGAACACCCCTCCCTCCGGCAGAAATACACTGCCGGAGTACTCCCCTCGAGGGGAGACTATTTCATGCCCACATCAAAAATTCCTAAATCTCCCCATTCAAAAATGTACCGCTGAGCACCAGCAATAGGAGCTCGCTCTGTTTTGCCCGGTAGCGGAGGTCGTTCAGGCGGAGGTTTTCGTTGAGGAGATTGACCTGTGCCTCTCTGAGTTCGATTGAGGTAATCTGCCCCTGCTGAAACGCCTCGCGACTGTTTTCAAAATTTCGGTCGGCAGTCTCTACATTGAGCTCTGATAGCTGCAGCTGTTGAAGGGCGTTGGCATATTGGGAGAATGAGTTGGAGACTTCAGTCCTGACTTCGTTCTGCACGCTTTGCTTCTGTTCGCGGCTGCTTCGGATATCGAGATCGGCATTTTGAATGGCACGGCTGCGCTGCCTGCCCGTAAAGATGCTGTAGCTCACGGTTACCCCGCCGGTAAAGCCCCGGGTTTCGAGCAAGGGAAGGTTGCTGGCATCCTGCTCTTGTCGAAGATATCCATAGGAGCTGCTTAGGGAGACTCTTGGATAGCGGTCAGCCGTTGCGATGTTTCTGCCCAGTTCCGCCTGTGATGTCTGCTCTTCGGCAAGCAGAAGCGTGGCGTTCTGCTGAAGCGCATTCTGCTGTATCTCTTCCGGGTTGAGATCCTCATTTACCTCAATGCGGTCTGCCGGCTCAATCTCTTCCTCCGGATCATCCGATCCCAGCAGGAATAGGAGATCCCTCACAGCGGCATCCCGCTCCACCTCTGCGGTGGAGAGTTCTATCACGTCTGCATTGTAGTTTACCTCGGCATTGAGCAACTCCAGCTCGGTTGCCGACCCTACTCTTCGATCTTCCCGAATCCTCTCCAGCCTGTCTTCCGAAACGGCAACATTCTCTTCCAGAATTTCCACATTCTCTGTTCTTCGCAACAGCTCCAGGTAGGCTCCGGCCACCTCAAGAAGCGTATTCTCGATGGCGATCTGCTCCGAAAGTTGGGCTGCACGATCCTGCGACCGAAGCTGCCTGTAGGCATATCGCCCTCTGAACCCATCAAAAAGCGTATAGTTGAGCTGAAGTGCGGCATTGTAGCTTCTCGATTCGGATTGATCAACACTTATACGGTCGATCTGGGGCGGTGATTCGCTGAAATCGGCAATCTCAAGATTCGCATTTTCGAGGGAAAACTCCGCGCCCCCTACCAGCTCCAGTGTAGGTAGAAGACCAGCGTTGCCGCGAAAGAAGTTGTTGGCAGCCTGCTCGCGTTCAATCCGCTCAATCTCGATGGCGTGATTGTTCTGAAGGGCCGCTTCAAACGCATCCTGGAGCGTTAACTGCTGCTGAGCTGACGCAGGCTGTGCCAGCCAGATCAGGGCAAGAAGTATAGGTGTTGAGTAGCGGATCATTTTCATCATCGAATCATCAGTATGATTTCATGTTCTCTAATTTCTTCATCTCAATGACGGCCGGCTCCACTTCTGCACGTCCGGGCCTCTCATCCCTGAAGAGTCCCACGATATAGCGTTTCGCAGTATTGGCGTATAGCAGCAACACCGGGAGGAATCCAAGCGTGAGAAAGGTTGCAAAAAGAAGGCCGTAGAAGACTGACACGGCTGTCGGTTTGAGGAACTGAGCACCGATGCTGGTTCCCAGGAGCAGAGGCGTGAGGCCTGCAGCGGTTGTGATCGCCGTTAGCATAATCGGCTTGAAGCGTGAGAGCGCAGCCCGGTAGACCGATTCCGGCATATCCTTTCCGGTTTTGAGAAAGTCGTTAAAGGTGGTGAGAAAGACCAGAATGTTGTTCACCAGAATACCAATTAGGGCGATAACACCAAGCAGCGAGAAGATGCTGATCGGGATTCCCTGAAGATAGTGGCCCCATGCAACCCCGATAATCACAAACGGCAGTATGGCGATGCTGACAAACATCTGCATGAAGGAGCGGGAGTTGAGCAGAAACATGAAGAGGATGATCACAAGAATAATGGGTCCGGCGCGCTGTGCAGACTCTGCGGTGCGACCCGATTCGCGCGACTGCCCCTCAAACGTGAAATCGATAAAAGGGTACGCTTCACTAAGATCGGGGATGATGTTGCTCTCGATATTTCCAAGAACAGCCGGCACGGGGATGTCGAGTGAGGCCACATCCGCCTCTACGCTGATTTCCCTCAGTCCGTCGCGACGGTTGATAACCACCACACCATCTTGCTCCTCAATGTTTGCGATGTCGCGCAGGAAGTAGGTCTGACCTTCGGGAAGCCGGATTTGTGCCCTCTCCAGGTTGTCTACAGAGGAGCGCTCACTCTCGGTGTATCGCAGCCACACTTTCACCTCCTCATCTCCACGCTGAAGGCTCTGAACTTCAACACCAAAAAATCCCTGCCGAACCTGATCAACCACGTCACGCAGGTTCAGCCCGAGCAGCTCGCCAGCCGGTTTAAGCGTGATGTTGAGCTCCCGAAGACCGATCTCGTCCGTGTCAATAATATCAATCACGCTGTCCATCTCTTCCAGATCCTGTTTGAGGAGTTCCTTTACCTCACGGAGTTCATCAAGATCATCGTATCGGTGGGTCATGGAGATGGAAACGGGCTTTCCGAAAGCGGCAGCCGGGCCAAATGAGAGGTTCTCCGCCTCAGGCACATCGCCCACTTCATCGCGGATCATTCCTGCGATATCGAATGCAAGGAAATCACGGTCTTCCGGTTTTGTGAGCGTGATGTCGAGCCGACCCGTGTTGGTTTGGGGACCAAGAACACGTTGCACATAGAGTACAGGGGCGATACCGTTCGACTCCTCATCTTTAAGCCGCTCGTTTACCGCATCAACGCTCTCCTCAATCTCCCGGAGGATCTGATCCGTCACCCGCTCGCTTGTGCCTGCGGGAAGGCGGAGGTCGGCGGTGATCTCATCAAATTCGATATTGGGGAAGAAGGTGCCCTGAATCATACCGCTCCGAAAGCCGCTCATGGTGATAAAAAAGAGGCAGATCATGGTGATCAACACCACATACCCGTTTCGCATGCTGAACCGAAGTGCCGGGGCATAGAACTTCTTCAGAATTACCTTGAACATATTGTCGAGCTTCTTCTCTACCCGATTTGGCTTCGCTCCCGGCCTGAGCGCCTTGGAGTTGGCAACCAAAGCGGGGATAATGAAGAAGGCGACAAAGAGTGCCACGACGTTGGAGACGATCACAACAAAAGAGACATCAGAGAAATACTCCCCAAGACTGCCGTCCAGGAAGAAGAAAAAGGCGAATGCGGCCACCGTGGTGATGAATGAGATCAGGATGGGGGAGATCAGTTCGAGGGTCCCTTTAAGCGCTGCTTCGAAGGCGTTTTCACCCCGTTCAAAATGCTGATAAATATTTTCGCTCACCACAACGCCGTAATCGACCAGAATTCCGAGAACCAGAATCACACCAAACATCGAAAGCTGATTCACGGTTACCCCGGCCATACCGGCGAAGATGATCATCCCCAGGATGGAGATCGGGATTTTGAGCGCTACCCATAGTGCCAGTCGAAAATTGAGGAAGATGGTGAGCACAATCAGAACCAGAAGGGCACCCTGCCATGCGTTGTTGGCCAGAACCTCAACACGCTCCTCCAATCCCTCCGCCTGATCACTGATGATCGTAATCTGAAGATCTTCACGGTCTTCGTTGAAATCGGCCACGTAGTCCCGAAGGAAGTAGACGGTATCGAGAATGTCTTCATCGTTGGTATTCTCAACCACGATAGAGACAGCCCGCTTGCCATTCAGAAACTCCGAGCTCGGCTGATCTGCAAAAATATTCTCGAGGGTGGCGATATCAGCCAGCCGAACCACGCGACCATCTTCACCGGCACGAACCACGATGCCGCCCATATCACCAGCGTAGTACTGCCGCATATCGGCCTTAATCTGGATATCTTCCTGGTCTGTTTTGATGGTGCCCCCAAACAGCTCAATGTTGCTGCCGGAAATGGCCCGAGAGACCTCATCAAACGTGAGATTGTAGGCTCTGAGATCGGCTTCACGCACGCTGATCTCAATCTCCTCCTCAGGATATCCGTTGATCTGCACATTCGAAAAGATACCGCTATTGAGGAAGTCCGATTCCACCTGACGCGCCACATCCTTGATCACCGTGAGTGGTTCATCACCGCTGATGGCGATAATCATCGCCAGGGTCAGAACATCCCGCCGGGTCACCACAGGCTCATCCATGATGTCGGGAAAGGTGGTGATCTCATCCACTGCGTTCTGAACATCGATCAGTACATCATCGGGATTGGCATTCTCAAGAAGCTCAATCTCTATGGAGCCGCCATTATTTTCGGAGCTGGAGATGAACCGGTCGATGCCGTTCACCCCCTTCAGGTTATCCTCAATTTTGGCGATGGCGCCATCCTCCACTTCCGAGGGCGAGGCGCCCGTGTAGACGATGTCGATATCGATGAAGCGTACCTTCTCATCCGGGAAGAAAGAGTAGCGAAGATTGCTGAATACCAGCACGCCCAGAATGGTGATCAGCAGTATGACCAGCGTTGATACAGTACGGTAGCGAATAAAGTAGCCGACAAGTTTTTCCATAGATCCTTCCTTACTCGTCGTTTTCTGCGATGGTTACCGATGCGCCCGCAAGTGCCGCAGATCCGGCGCGGAGCTCAATCACTTTATCATCTGCCGTCAGGCCGCTTACAATCACCGACTCCTGCTTGAAGAGCAGTGGCTCCACCTCTTTGTGGGTCGCCTTGCCATCTTCAGCAATCAAAACGGTGTTGCTGCGCGAAAGAAGGTTTCGGGGAATTTCAACGGCATTTTCAAACAGCTTGCCACTGATGCTCCCCTCCAAATACTGACCCGAGCGGAGGGCGCGATCCCTTACCTCAATGTAGACGGGAAATGCCTGCGTGTCGGGATCTACGGATGAGCTGATTCTCAAAATGGTGCCCTCCATCGAATCGCCTGCAACGGGAGCCGTAAGCTCGACGGGGTCACCTTCGCTGATGAAGTCGAGATCGCGAAGGCTCACAAAGGTCACAAGTTCGTAGGTGTCTCCGGTAAATTCACCCAGCCGAACTCCAGGCTGAACCAGATTGCCCGGTGTGAGGTCTGCCTCACGAAGCTCTCCGCTGAAGGGGGCCCGGATCGTGTATTTTTCAAGCCTGTTCTCGGCTCCGCGGATAGAGAAGTACTGATCAAATATTCCGCGGGTTGTGAGGTAGAGCCTCAGCTGCCTGTTTTCGATGTCCGGAAGAGGTGGGAGGGTCGCTTCCGGGTCGAACTGATCGGCGTATTCGGCCCACGCTTCATGTTCATCGGGGTAGTCGAGTTTGATATCGGAGAGGGTTCCGGTGAGCGTGGTAAAGAAGCGGCTGCGCTGGGCATTCAGCTCAAGCTCCGTTTCGGTCTGATCGATCTTAAGGAGCAGGTCACCACGGCTGAAGCGAACGCCGGTACGAAATGGCTGGTCGCCCCCTTCGAGAACGCCCTGAACCTCGCTCAGCAGTTCAATTCGTTGTGTGGAGTTGATGCGCCCGGTGATCCGGATCTCAGATCGGATCTCGCCAGGTTCGTAGATGGTTACCTCCACTTCGCGAGTGCTATCCTTGGTTATGGCGTCGTCGGCCATCGAGTCTCCGTCAGGGAAGATGAGCCCGACAAGCAGGATGGTGATGAGGATGATTCCGATAGCAGAACCGGCGGCAACAATGCGGTTTTTCTTTTTTCGGTCAGACATAAGGACAATTTTTTCGGCAGTTTCCACACTCTACACGCCCCAACCTCAATTCGTTCATGGATTTATAAGGGGATGAAAACAGTCGGATCTGTTCGGGCAGGTGGAATATTGAATAACCTCAACCCGCCCAATAGTTTTCGGTAGACAGAAAGAATTGAGATTTTGTGGCTCAAAAAGTTACAGTTTTGTTACAGTAGCGGTTACCGTTCATCCCTTTAATCCGTTATCTTTGAAACATGAAATTGAACGACACACATAGAGAAAATGCCCGCTGCACTACCAGCTGTTGTTGCTGTTGCCTCAAACCAGCCGGCGTATTCTATGTCTCACCTGTCTGAAACGTTTCATTCCAAAAACAGATTCTTAATACAATATCCGGCTGCCTGATCATTGATTAGTCAGCCTTTTTTCATTTAAACACCCCTGCAATTGCTACCCGATTATGATTTCAGAACCATCTATTGAAATACCTGAAGAGAATTCAAGCCGAACTCACAACACCCCGACAGGTAAGAGGGAAGGACTTTCTCTGCCGGTTGCGGATCGTCCTGCTGTCTATGTGATTCATGAGAACAGTGAGTGGGTGGTGCCGCTACGTACCGCCTTTAACGAACTGGACATTCCATATGTAGAGTGGTTTGTGGATGAGGGATATCTGAACCTGGATGCCCTGCCGCCTGAAGGTGTTTTCTACAATCGAATGAGCGCTTCATCCCATACGCGATCACACCGGTATGCAGTGGAGCTGTCGGAGCAGCTACTGGGCTGGCTGGAGTCTCACGGAAGGAGGGTGATCAATGGCCGGTGCGCCCTGCAGCTGGAGGTTCGCAAGTTTGAGCAGTACCTGGGGCTGAAACGGGCCGGAGTTTCGGTACCGCGTACGTTGGCAGCATCTGGAAGAGAGCAGATTATCAGGGCGGCCGAAGCACTGGGCGAAACTCCGTTTATTCTGAAGCCCAACCGTGGAGGAAAGGGGCTGGGAGTGGAGCTCTTCAATAGAGTGAGCGAACTTGAGAACCGGCTCACGGAGGAGCCGATTTCCCTTGATGGAATTGCTCTTCTGCAGCAGTATGTGAAACCTGCAAATGGCTCCATCACAAGAATGGAGTTCATCGGGGGCAAATTCTACTACGCGGTGAAGGTTGACGCTTCGGGTGGCTTTGAGCTATGTCCGGCGGATGTCTGCTCGATTGAAGACGCCTTCTGCCCAGCGCCCGGGAGTGAGAAGGTTGAAAACAACAGCGGATTGCCTAAGTTCAGAATCGACCGTGAGTTTAATGACCCGGAGCTGGTCGCCTCGCTGGAACGGTTCTTCTGCGATAACAACATTGAAATTGCTGCGGCAGAATTTACCGAGGATGCAGACGGCAATCGATGGGTCTATGATCTGAACATGAACACCAACTACAACCAACAGGCAGAGCGAGACAGCGGCAACGGGAAGCGTGCCATGCACCGGGTAGCAGAATATTTGGGAAAAGAGCTATGAATTGACTCTTAAATAGTGAGTTCACTTTTATCAGAAAGATGAAAATAGTACTCTCGTTGGTGTAAAGTGAAAAGTCCCCGACGATTCGGGGCTGTTAACGCAGGAAAAATGAAAAAGCTTCCAACATTCATAGATCATGGCAATGAACGTACCTGATAACCGACTCCTCATACTCTTTGTAATTCTTGGATTGTTTCTGACCGCCTGCGGAGATGGTGAGTCGTGGGTTGACGATCACGGCTATGGGCCGGTTGAGGAGCCGCTGGAGCTGGGAGAGATCGATGAGGTGCTAGCGGTTGAGGGGAAGCAGATCTTTGATACCCATTGCAACAACTGTCATGGAATGAACTCCTCCATTAGCGGTCCGGCGCTGGGACGAGTTACTGAAAACCGTACTCCCGAGTTTGTGGTTAACTACACTCTCAATCCCAGGGAGAACCGACAGAACCATCCGGTGGGACAGGAGCTATCCGACCAATACTCCGGCGTAATGGCTGATACGGGAATCAGCAAGGAAGAAGCGATCACCATTCTTGAGTATCTGAGGTACTATGCAGAGTTTAGGGAAGAGCCTGAAGCGGGAGAGTAGTGGTGAAGATTCTTAATCATAACATTTGCTTGGAAGGGGCACTTTTTTTAAACGCAATTTCTTCAGGCAGATTGGTTTCTTAACTCTTTAATTTAAGACCAGTATCAGTTGTCATTTCTGAATGACTTTCAGGGGCAAATGTAAGGCAATTCGATCAAAATCTTTGTCGTTATGAAGAAGTTCTACCCCGGCTTCAATGCACCATGTTCCAATGAGTATATCAACCGTTTTAAGAACAGTAAATCCTTTAGACCTTAAGAACCGAAAATTGGCGGCTGTTTTTATTGCCAAACCCTTTCCGGCAAGATCAATACAATCAAAGGGTTCAAGGGCTTTTTTAGCCCGGTTATAATCAGAGTCTTTGTCAAAGCCTTGTAATATTTCAGCAAGAATAATATCACCAACCAGAACTAATTCTTCAGATAGTAAGGAGTCAAGTGAATCGGTTTGCCAACATTGGACTCCGTTGAAGTAATCAATCCATACACTGGTGTCAACTAGGATCATTTATCGTCGGATCTCATTTGTTCGAGATCACCCCTCCATTGGAGTTTCCCACGCAGGTTTTTGATATTTTCCTGTTTCTTACGCTGCACCAACAGCTTCAAACCTTCCTCAACTGCATCCTTCTTGGTTTTCAATCCGCTTACCTTCAAAGCTTCATCCATCAAATCGTCATCAATAACTATATTGGTTCTCATAATATTCATGTTTGAATGTGTATGAAAGTTACAATCTATACACAAAACAGATTTAATCAAATAGTTATTGTGCTTTTGAAAAGTATTTCATCTAAGGGAGGAGCTTTATCTGTATGAGTTGATTTAAATATTAGCACCTCAAAAATTCCGCATCCTTTTTCTCTCCTTTTCGTGTACCTTCCAATCAGCACTTCCACACGAACTTATCTTCTCTATGAAATCGATTTATATTCCGGCTTTTCTTCTTCTCTGCGTTTCATTTCTCTTTTTTCACTCCTGTAACCAAAGCGATCAAACCGACTTTTCGGTTGAGTACGAAAAGTTTACGCTCGACAACGGCCTGGAGGTGATCTTCCACAAAGATTACTCCGATCCCGTAGTGGCCGTGGCCCTCACCATTCATGTGGGTTCTGCCCGTGAACTTCCCGGACGCACCGGTTTTGCTCACCTGTTTGAGCATCTGCTCTTCCTCGAGTCGGAAAACCTGGGTCGGGGCGGACTCGATGAGATGAGTGCACGCATCGGAGGTTCCGGCGCCAACGGATCTACCAGCCGCGACCGCACCAACTACTTCCAGACCGTTCCGAATGACGCCCTCGAAAAGATGATTTGGGCCGAGTCTGACAAGATGGGTTTTTTCATCAATACGGTGAATGAGATGGTACTCGAAAAGGAGAAGCAGGTGGTGAAAAACGAAAAGCGTCAGGGTGTTGACAATGCACCTTACGGACACACCAACTATGTGGTTGTTACCAATCTCTATCCCGAGGGACACCCCTACAGCTGGGAGGTGATCGGCTCGCTTGATGACCTGCAGGCCGCCACACTCGACGATGTGGTGAACTTCTACAACAAGTGGTATGTACCCAACAACGCCACGCTGGTAATTGCCGGCGACTTTGATTCGGATCAGGCCCGAGAATGGATCCACAAATATTTTGATGAAATTCCCCGCGGCGATGAGATTGAACCACTGGAGGTTCAGCCTGCCGTGCTTGATGAGACAAAAAAACTCTACCACGAAGACAACTTTGCCCGTCTGCCGGAGATGAGACTCACCTGGCCGGGTGTGGAAAACTATCACGATGACTCCTATCCGCTTCAGATATTGGCTCAGCTTCTGTCTGATGGACGAACAGCACCGCTCTACCAGGTGATCGTAGAGGAGAAAGAGCTGGCTCCGGGTGTGGGGATGTTCAGCAGCAACTCGGAGATTGCCGGTGAGGTCTCCCTGCGGATCCGTGCATTTCCCGGTACAGACCTGAATGAGGTTCTGCAGGGTGTTGAGGAGGCGTTTGCCCGTTACGAGGAGAACGGCTTCACCGAGCGAGACCTGGAGCGCGTGAAGGCAGGAATTGAGACTCGCTTCTACAACGGCCTCTCGAGCGTGCTTGGCAAGTCGTTTCAGCTGGCACAGTACAACATCTTTGCGGGTGATCCGGGATTTGTGAACCAGGATATCCAAAAAACACTGGACGTAACGCTCGAAGATGTGCAGCGCGTTTATGAGACCTACATCAAAGACAAACACTATGTAGCCACCAGCTTTGTGCCGAGAGGGGAGACCGGTTTGGTGCTCGCAGGTTCAGAGCGTGCAGAAGTTGTGATAGAGGAGATCACCGAATCGGGCGATGGTGAAGATTTTACACTGCCGGAAGACACTCCCTTTGAGCGAACCCCTACATCGTTCGACCGAACCCAGGAGCCTCCTTTCGGCCCCGAGCCGCAGATCAGCGTGCCCGATGTGTGGACGCACGAGCTCTCTAACGGTATGAAGGTGTACGGTATGGAGCACAACGAGCTTCCGCTGGTGCAGTTCAACATCCGGCTTGATGGCGGGCTGCTGATGGAAGATCAGGAGAAAATTGGAACGGCCAACCTGCTTGCCAACATCATGACCCGGGGCACCGAAAACCGCACTCCGGCTGAATTGGAGGAGGCGATTGCCCTGCTCGGAGCCAATATCAACGTGAGCTCGGGTCGGCAGTATTTCACCATCTCCGGGAATACACTCGCAAGAAATTTTGATGAAACGATGAAGTTGGTTGAGGAGATTCTGCTGGAGCCACGTTGGGATGAGCGTGAGTTTGACCTCGCAAAACAGAGCGTGCGGAGCCAGATTGCCCAGCAGCAGTCAAATCCAAACAGCATTGCTGCAAATCAGTTCAACAAGCTGCTTTATGGTGATGATCACATACTCTCCTACAGTTCGCTTGGAACCGAAGAGACCGTTGCCTCAATAACCATGGATGATCTGAAGGCGTACTACGAGAACAATCTCTCTCCAAATGTGGCTAACATGCATGTGGCCGGCGCTGTTAACCAAAGAGCAGTGAACCGCTCACTTGATGGGCTGAATTCACGATGGGAAAGCAAAGAGGCCCGCCTTCCATCCGTTACGCTTCCGGCCTCGCCTGAAGAGTCGGTAGTCTATTTTTATGATGTACCCAATGCCTCACAATCGGTTCTCCGACTTGGCTACCTGGCGATGCCAGAAACTCATGAGGACTACTATCCGGCAACGGTAATGAACTACATCCTTGGTGGCGGTGGCTTTGCTTCACGTCTCACCCAGGAGCTGCGAGAGGGTCGCGGTTATACATACGGTATCGGGTCCGGATTTAGCGGCACTACGATACCGGGGCCGTTCACAATCAGCAGTGGTGTTCGCACCAATGTGACCTTTGAAGCAGTTGACCTGATCCGTGAAATTCTGGCCGACTACCCGGACACCTTCACCGATAGGGATCTCGAAAACACCCAGAGTTTTCTGCTGAAGAGTGGCGCCCGTGCATTCGAAACACTCGGCGCCAAACTGGGAATTCTTCAAACCATGAGCGCCAATAACTGGTCGGCCGACTACATCATCGAACGGCAGGATATCGTGCGCGACATGACACGCGAAGAGATCGCCCGGCTTGCCGCAGAGTACGCCAACCCAAATAAGATGATCTACCTTGTTGTAGGCGACGCCCGCACTCAACTCTCGCGGCTTGAAGAGCTTGGGTTTGGAGAGCCAATTCTTTTGAATTGATTCTGGGGTAATTTGAACTGCTCTGAGTTCTGGGCAAGATTATTGGTTAGCAATGAATTCCCCTCCTTCTCAAGAGCCTGCCCCAAGACGTCGGGGAGGGGACAAGCAGGCGGAGAGTAGCGACGTCCCGACCCACTCGGGAGGTGGTTGGGTCATGGCCATGATTTGGTTCTAAACCACTCTTTATAACCCACCCCCGTTCCCTCCCTACCTCGCCCTGCCGGGGCTCGGCATGGAGGGGGCTTCATAATGAGATTTTGGGTTAGGAAAACAAATAGGTTCAATGATTGGGATGTGAGGTTTTTCAGTGGATTAATTTTGTGCTTAGCAATGAATTCCCCTACTTCTCGAGGAGGGGATAAAGGGGTGGTTGGGTTAGGGCTAAAATCTAACCCAAAGACAGGCTCTTTAACCCACGCCCGTCCATTGCGCCTCGGCTGATTCCGTTCTTTTTTAAAGGCTGTTCCTCGGCGCGGGGTGATGGTTCTCTTTGTATTTTCTACCCATATTTAGTCCCTGACGGGACAAGTACATTCATCAAAGTTAGTTGCCATTCATTCCAGGGGCTCTGCCCCTGTTTGGGTTGGAGCGCCCCTTCGGGGCTGGAAGGTAGCTCAAAGTGTGCGAGATTGGTTTGAGAGCTGAACATCCCCTCTTGCCTGTCCCAAAACACCAGGAGAGGGGTACAAGGCTGCGGAGCGTTTAGCGGAGCAGATAGGCGGCAACATAGCGACGTACCGACCAAAATGATACATGTTAACTAAAAACATCAACCGTATTTAGGCATCAACATCTCGCAACCCGCAACTCGAAACACGGTACTCACTGACCTTTGTACCTATTTCGTGTCCGTTGTGGTTAAACACTCCCTTGCATGCAGGTCTGGAACAACATTGTAATTCGAAGTAATAAAATGTCTTCTGCCTTTTGTCAATTTTCACTCCGCGCAACGAACACCAACAACGATCAACCAATAAGCACGGTTGACTCTCCATTAATGATGACCCCACCGTGAGTGGTTGAATCGCCAATTCTTGCCGCAGGCATCCCCTCAATAAATACGGTTCCGGATCCGGTTGCGATCTGTGAAGAAGGACCCGTGCATACGGCTGAATCGCCAACCCGTGCTGCGGGTTGACCGCCGATCAGAACGGTTGAAGCTCCGGGTGGTAATATAGGGCCGCCAACGTGAGGTACCCGACCTGTTGTCATCGGGCAGGTCTGCATATCATTGACTCTGGCTGCGTTCATAATGGGTTCCTTTCTAGTTGTTTATGAGGGTTAATTAATCTTCACCAATGAGCCTTTCACATCGGTGATGCCGCTGCTTGACAGTTCTGCAGAGGCAATGCCTTCAGCTTTCAGACCTGATAGAGCCTTTGCATGGATATTCATTCCGGCAATCTGAAGATCGCTTTCCGCCTTTAGTGTAAGCCGTTTGCTGCTGTGAATGGTGATACCATTTTTATTCAGCTCAATCCGGTTGCCATACGCATCCGCGAGCTTCAGTTGGCCGGGATCGTCAGAAAGAGTAACGCTCTGTCCGCCCGGCGTTGTTAGGTGAATTGTTTCATCCTCATCATTAAAAAGCAACGTAAGTCCGGAAGTAGAGTAGTATCCGCTAGTTTGGTTTTCCAGGAAAGGTTCAGGCAAGGGGCGTTGTCGGCTGTGCAGCATTCCGGTTAAGACTCTGTTTTGCGGATTTCCATCATAGCGGCCCACAATCACCTCATCGCCGATTTCAGGTCGGAACACAAACCCCCGGTTGTTGCCGGCTCCCGGGCGGGAAATTCGCATCCACTGTCCGTTTGATGATGGATCACCAGCTGGAATACGGACTTGTACCCGGTCTTCACTACGAGGGTCTTCAAGTGAAGTTACTACCCCAACCTCCAGTCCGCATACGGTTCCATATCCATGCAAGTAGCCGTACCTGTTGGTC
Organism: Balneolaceae bacterium; assembly: GCA_020832225.1. Classification (GTDB taxonomy): domain Bacteria; phylum Bacteroidota; class Rhodothermia; order Balneolales; family Balneolaceae; genus Rhodohalobacter. The sequence goes on along the minus strand of JAFIFA010000065.1, from coordinate 1,301 downwards.
TCTGCCGGCTCAAGTCCGAATGTGATCTCTGAGGTCCAAGTGCCATCTGATACCCGATGGGAGATGCCGGAAATCACAACGGGCCCGTTGAATCGTGCTCCGGCTCCATCAACCTGAAGGACCATGCCTGGGCGAACGGCTCCGGTTCCGTGTGTGACAGCCCTGCCTCTCACCGTGCTGAGTCGTGAAAAGAGGAGTATAGCGTCAGCGATCTGCCGAAGCTCTTGTTCATGTCGTTCGCTGTTCATGGCCAGATTCAGGTGTCGCATGCCACCCGATGCGGCAAGGTTTCGTCCGGTAACGTTACCGGCTTTCGGGAGATCGGGTTCACTGCTCTGAACCTGAACCATTTTTTGTTGTGAGGAATCCCAGGATGAGAGTGTGATTCGCCCGATCTGCCGTGAGGCATCAATAACCGCTTCGAATTCAAGAGTGTCGCGCCCATGCTGGAGGGTGAGCCGGGGTGATGAGAGGTCGGGATCGCTGAGAATCAGGTCCTCACCCTCCACAAAAAGGAGTTTGCCCGACTCTGAAGCCAGACGCAGAAGAAACTGCCAGTCGCTCTCGCGACTTTGAACGGCTGTGGGGATAGTTGGGGTTGAATAACGGGTCCGGTTTTCAAGCTTCAGGCCGGCCTGTCCGGCGAGATGATCTGCAATTTCCGAAAGCGACAGTTCGGAGAAGGTTCGCGAAGCGGGTGTGCCGTCAAGCCTGAAGGAGACATGGCGGCACTTGACAACTAGTTCCGGACTGCTCACGCCGTTGGATGAAACATTTAGTTTGACAACAACACCTTTGAATAGGGAAGAGTCACCATTCGGAGTCACTTCTTTGATTTCGATAGTGTTGCCGGGCGAAAAGTGTCGGCTGCCGCTGTTTGGAAATGGATTTCGTGCGTTTCCTTTTTCCGGTATTCGAAGTGTGGCGGTTGGTATTTGGTTCAGGCGGCTGTCGATGGTGATCGACGATGGGTTGAGTGACCGGTTCAGCGTCACCCCACCGGCTATTAGTTCAATCTGTGACCGGTCTGCTTCACGGGCTCCCGGAAAAGTGATCCTTTGAGTAGTAGTCTGCGGCATGGTATCCCCTGCGGTCTGGTTGACGTTGGTGCAAAAGGAATGGCCTCTGAAGTGATGATCATTTGTATAATGAAAGGCAGTTTTATTTAGGGCTTACTCAGACCGAGTCTAAATTTCATAAAAACAGTAGCAAGAAGGGTAATTTTGAAGCAATTTATGCAGGGATTTTGTATCTTTTTTAAAAATAACCTTGCATATGATCAATTACTCCTCCCAGTACCA
>JAFIFA010000064.1 GCA_020832225.1 Balneolaceae bacterium | reverse complement strand
ACCCTTAGGTAAACGGCCGGGTATAAGTAACCAATCACGAACGATACTCTGTCTGACCCGGTCTCTCTCAAATCCTCTTCTGCGGCGTAAGAAAGTTTTAGCAAACCACGATGACTGAAACGCCGCTTTATTATAAGACAAGCAAGTCATCCTGAATGAAGTGAGCAGAGCGAACGTAATGAAGGATCTGTAAGGACAAAGGTCTAGAATTTAGAAGAGCTTTCGCTGGTGCAACCATTGACAGATAAGAAAGTGCTTTTAATCAACGAGCTGAACACCCCTCCCGGCTTACGCCGTACTCCCCTCCCCGACGGTTCGGGGCAGGCCAAGGGGAGATTTATCCTGTCACCGGTTACGGAACGAGCGCAGCGAGTGGAATGAAGGACCTGTAAAGTCATAATTCATGCCACGGAGAACTTCGTGCTATCTCGTGTTTCGCTTCGCGTTCAAAAGATGTGCAATGGCAATAAAGTGCGATTAAATGGGAGGGGCTTCTTGTGGATGAGAGTCCGCCAAGTCCTGGACACCCCCCTGTCTGCTCCGCTGAACGCTCCGCAGCCTGTCCCCCCTCAGTGGGGGATATATAGAGCCTTTTCCTTTCAATTACCTCGCCCGAAACGTGTAAAGTGAAAGATCCCACCCGCCGAACGAACGATTTCTCCCTAAATCAATTTCAGGCAGAGCGGTGCGCTTCGTACATTTCAACCAACCCGATTAACCAAACCTATTTTCATGCAGGATTTTGATAAACTGGCTCTTGCCCTTCAGCCTCACTACTCCCATTTCAACGTTTCGAACCGGCTGCTTTTTACCGGACACTCACACCAGGCGTGGCCCGATGTTGCCTTTGAGGGTGTGCAGGAGTATATGAAGATGGTTGCTGAGCAGGTGGACAAAAAGTGGGCATTCGGGTTTGAAAAGACAGAGATCATGCGGAACTATCTGCGCGATTGGTACGATGACCCGAAAGGGCTCTATTGTCGAGAACAGAATACGCATGTTCTGATGGTTGCATGGCTCTCAGCACTGGATTTAAAGAATAAACCAAAAATCATCACCACAACCGGTGAATTTCACTCCATGTATCGTCAACTGAAGCGGATGGAAGAGGAGGGGATTGAAGTTGTCTATCTCCCGCATGAGGATGACGACAAGCTGCTGGAGGGAATTCGATCAGAACTGGATAGCCGTACCTCGGCCGTGATGCTCTCCCATATCTACTTTGAGACATCCGAGGTAAACACCCGAATTAAGGAGATCGCTGCAGAATCCCGTAAAGCCGGTGTTCCACTGCTGATTGATGACTATCACGGCACGAATGTGGTTCCTCTCTCCGTACGTGAACAGGAGCTGGAGGATGTCTATATCTTTATTGGCGGCTATAAGTATATGCAGTGGGGCGAGGCAAACTGTTTTCTGCGCTTCCCGGAAAATTGCAAGCTGCGACCGGCCATCACCGGTTGGTTCTCAGCATTTTCGAAGCTGGATCACCCACGCACGGATGAACCGGTTGAGTTTGATGATGGTAATCAGAAGTTTGCCACGGCCACTTACGACCCGATCTCTCAATACAGGGCAGCTGCGGTTACGGAGTTTTGTGTACGTCAGGGTCTGTCAAGAGATGTGCTGCTGAAGCAGTATCGATCTCAGGTGGCCTATCTAAGAGAGCTTTTTGACGGGAAAAGTTTCGATCCTGAGATGATTCGTCATGCAAACAAGAGGCCTATAGGGGAGACCGGAGGTTTTATGGCACTAAAATCTCCGAATGCACGTGAACTTCGGGCGATGCTTCTGGATCGTGGAATCTTTACCGATGCCCGTGATGAGATCATCCGATTTGGCCCGGCACCCTACACCACATCCGAGCAGTGCAAAAAGGTAATCGATGCACTGGAAGAGTGTGTAAGCGAGCTATGATCAGCTATTAGCTGCCCGATAGCTCCATAATTCGGTTCACCACAAAGAAGAGATAGCCAACCACACCGGCCGCAAAACCGCTGATGATGATGTAGAAAATGTAGCCGGTTGCGTAGGAGGAGATGAGCCGGATCCACTCCATAATTCCATCCGGTCTGAGATAGCTGTTGCAGATCCAGATAACAACTCCGGCAATCAGAACAGCGGGCATGGTGGAGTTCATAAAGGGATCGGTTAAAGGGGCGGGAAGCAGAATCCACGCGGGAATCAATATCAGCAGTACAGGGAAAGCGGCAGCCACAGCATAGGCGTTGATCATAAGATTGTGATAGAAGCCGTCGGTCTGATTCCGTAGAAAGATCATTCCGCCCAGGGCGAGCATTGGGATAAATAGCAACATCAGAGAAACGGGAAGAAACTGGGTAGAGAGCCGAACATTGCTCACCTCAATCCACTCTGCAATTTCAACCAACTGTTCGTTCTCTTCATCCACACCGGCGGTTGCCTGGGCTGTAGGTTCGAAGGAGAAATCGACCAGAGCCGAATTGAGGATCAGGACGATAATCAGCCCGATCATCAGAAACTTAAAGGGATGCATGAACCGCTCGCCGTCTCCGTGAACAAAACCGTCAATCACGTTTCGTGGCTCGTTAAAGAGCGAACGGAATGTTTTGAAATAGCTGCTGAACATAGGTCTGAAATTGGAAAGCGGTTTATGTTTTTTGATGGTGGATGATAAAGAATAATCAGAAAAGCTGTGAGCCTGTTCACTCCCTTGAAAGATGGGTGAGTAAAAAAATGTATCACATTCCTATTTTGGGGCCGTTTAGAGATAAATCACGGAAGTAGGCCTTGTATGATTGTGATATAATCCTATATTCCAATGATCTAAACCGGATTAAAGATTTTCGATATTGTGAGAAATTTACCACTGTCATTTCTAATTATTGTTTTTTCTATTCTTACCTATTCACTTTCGGCCTGTTCCTCTACCGAACATATGGCGGAAGAGCATAGCGCTGAACATCACTCCGAAGCAGAGCCAGAAAACGATCATAGTGCCCTCGAGGAGCTCTTTTGGACGAGGCTTCACGAGTCGCGGATGAACTTCACCCAGGCAGATATCGACTTTATGCTCGATATGATTCCACATCACGCTCAGGCTTTGATTATGTCAAGACTGGCTGAAGAGAACGATGCGGGCCCATCAGTCAGAATGCTGGCTGCTAAAATTAAGAACTCGCAAGAGGATGAGATCGCCACCATGCAGAAGTGGCTTCGCGACCGCGACCAGGCGTGGCCCATGGTGCACCTGGACGGGCTTGATATGATGATTCATATGCAGGAGCCGGAAACGGAGATGGCGCACGGCCATGATGGAGATCACGATCAAGACGATCATGATGGCCATAACGGTCACCATCATCACCACGATCATGATGAAGATGATCATGACGGCCATCAGATGATGGGGCACGATCACCACGATATGCCTGGCATGCTCACTCAGGCTCAGCTTGAAGAGCTTGCAGCTGCAAGGGGAGATCACTTCGACTACCTCTTTCTGAAATTTATGATTGAACACCACGAAGGTGCTGTATGGATGGTACAGCAGCTCTTTGATGCCGATGGCGCCGGTAATGATTCTGAAGCATTCGACCTTGCATCCGATATTCATGCGGAGCAGGTTACAGAAATTGAGCTGATGAGACAGATGCTCGAAAACATGTCTGATTAATCGTCAGGCGAAACTGACGCAATACCAAAAACACAGATAGTTATATGGAACAGCATACTATGAACAGGAAACCGGCAGTAGCCGGCTGGCTGAAGGGGGGATCATTCTGGTCCGCGCTTCTGCTTGCAGTAATGATTGGTGCAATGGGGTGTGCCTCTTCAGAAAACAGGCAAACCGAGGGACCACAAGAGTCTGACCTCAAGCCTATCACAGAAATAGAAAGGCCTTCACCAGATCCGAGAGTTGGCTTTGGTGCCGGACTCTTTGATGCTGAAGAGGCGATCTGGAATCTGAACCTTGTGGCGGCAAAACCTTCCCCGGAAGATTTTATCGGTTCATGGAATACGGACCTTGCCTTTAAAGACAACTATGCCATTCAGGGTAGCTATAACGGATTTGTGATATGGGATATCACCAACCCGGCAGACCCAACTGTGGCTGTAGATTTTCTCTGCCCGGCGTCTCAGAGTGATGTATCTGTTTATGGAGATCTGCTGTTCGTCTCCGGCGAGGGACTTGGCGGCCGTCTTGATTGCGGTACCGAGGGTGTTTCCAGCACGGTTAGTGATGAGAGACTGAGAGGAATTCGAATTTTTGACATCAGCGACATTTATGAGCCGGAGTATATCTCCAATGTTCAGACCTGCCGTGGTTCACACACCCACTCTGTTCTGGTTGATCCGAATGATGATGAAAATATCTTCATCTACGTTTCCGGATCTGCACCTGTACGTCCAGAAGATGAACTACCGGGCTGTTCTGCAGCGATGCCCGATGAAGATGAGGATTCAGCGCTGTTCCGTATTGAAGTGATTCAAGTACCGCTTGCCAATCCGGAAATGTCCGAGATTGTAAGTTCACCACGAATCTTTGAGGGTCTTGATGCTCCTCCAAGACACGGCCTCGCTCCTGAAGAGCAGGCAGTTGTTGACCGTGCTATTGAAGAAGGGCGATTTGTAGCTGAATATGGCAACACTCCGCGTGTTCTGACCGACGGACTTGTTCGACGATTTCTGAATGAGATTGTAGAAGAGCGTGGCGGAAGCGGCGAGCCTACCGAGGCAGACAGCCTTGAACTACGTGAGCGCGTTGACGAGATGTACACCGAGTTGATGGAAGAGCGTATGGCGGCACGAGGCCGGGGCCTTGATATGGGACCGAACCAGTGCCACGATATCACTCTCTATCCTGAAGTTGGTTTGGCTGGTGGTGCCTGTGAAGGGAAAGGGCTTCTGCTCGATATCACCGACCCGATCAACCCGAAGCGTATCGATGCGGTTGCCGACTCAAACTTTGCATACTGGCATTCAGCCACATTTAACAACGACGGAACCACCGTGATCTTCACCGATGAGTGGGGCGGAGGAACACAGCCTAAGTGCCGTGAGACCGATCCTTATGAGTGGGGTGCGAACGCTATCTTCACGATTGAAGATGGAAAGATGGTCTTCCAGAGCTACTTCAAGATGGATGCACCGCAAACCAGTACCGAAAACTGCGTTGCGCATAACGGATCCGTAATTCCTATACCGGGAAGAGATATCATGGTACAGTCGTGGTATCAGGGTGGAATCAACGTGTTTGATTTCACTGATCCTGCCAACCCGATTGAGATCGCTTTTCATGATCGCGGCCCAATTAGTGCCGAGAGCCTTGAAGTAGGCGGCAGCTGGTCGATCTACTGGTACAACGGTTCACTGATCAACTCTGAAATTGCTCGCGGACTCGACATATTTGAGCTGGTGGCAAGTGAATTTATTACTGAGAATGAACTTGAAGCGATGCACACCGTTCGAATGGACTACTTCAATCCACAAGGACAGCCGATGTACCGCTGGCCTGCTTCTTTCCCTCTTGCCAAGGCCTACCTCGATCAGCTTGAGCGGGATCGTGAAATGGACTTTGCGGCTATCAACACCATTCGCAGAAACATCCAGGAAGCCGAGCAGACAAACGGTGCCGACAGGCAGCGAATGCTGACCGAACTCGCCGCTGAGCTTGAGAACCATGCCGGTTCATCAACCAATGGTGACAAGGTGATGAAGATCGCTGAGACCCTGCGTGATCTCGCAGCTTCTTCCTGATCTATTTTAGTTTAGTATTGATATTAAAAAACCGGTTCAGAGAGATCTGATCCGGTTTTTTTATGGAATAGAGTTTTGTTCTCCCGATCTGAGCTAATTATTATGCCCGAATGCAGGGCTATACTATTGAGCAGGTGGCAGGCCAAATCTCTCCTTAGCCTGCCCCGAACCGTCGGGGAGGGAAGTACGGCGTAAGCCGGGAGGGGTGTACAATTCGTAAAAAAGAAGCACTTTTAAAACCGAGTTCGATTCTAAGTTTTCAGAGAAATAGTCTCCTTTAAATATTGAGTAGCTTAATGGGACCTATTACCATCCGATTCTTGGTTGAATCGTTGAAGAATGAGAAGTGAAAGGTGAGATGTGAGACGGCAGACGTGAGACGTGTGTGGAGTTGGATGCCTTTCTTAAACCTATTAGAAGCAGAGAATTGGAAGCTTTAAGGTGGGCAAGCTCATACATTTTTCCTTCTCCTGCTCTCTGTTCCTGCTTTGAGTCCGTTCCTGTTAAACCAAACCGCAATACATTTATCCGCAATTACACCCCTCGTTTGCCTTCGCTATCGCTACGGCATCCACTCCCCGGAAGGGAAACAGTTTCTCAAGACTCATGACTCACGACTTTTCTCTATCAATTGAATCAAGTTTCTGATTCCGGACGCTTCACTTTGAGGCAGAGAATGGTGGTGTCGTCTGCAAGTCTTTCCGTGCTAAACGATTCAACCTGTTTACGAAGCTCGTCACCGATTTCACGGGCAGACATCGACTTGGTGTCGAGCTCGCGAACCATTTCAAGAGCACGGTCGAACCCTATGCGTTCACCTTTGCTGTTTACGGCTTCCGGAAAACCGTCGGAGTAGAATATGAAGACATCATCGGGTTGAACGTCAATCACCCGGTCTGTGTAGTCGACCAATTCCCGAACCCCGAGGGGATATTTTGGATCGGGCATATGGAGATATTCCGTCTTTCCGTTTCGTTTCAGAATAGGGAGACAGTGTCCGGCATTGGCGATGGATAGCTGCATATTGCCCGGGTCGAACCGCGCGATCATGCAGGTGATGAAGGTCTGGTTATCGGTCTTCTCGAAGAGAACCGGACTGATTTCACGAAGTATCCGGGAGGGTTTATCCGTGTACATTCTGGATCGTAAAAGTCCGCTCGTAAATACAGCGTGCATGGCGGCCCGCATCGACTTTCCGGATACATCAACTACAGCAAGCGTGAGGCACTCCTTTCCATTGGGGCCGGGTTGGGTCACATAATCAAAGTAGTCGCCGCCTACCTCGTAAGAGGGGATGAAGTAACCATAGAGCTCGTATTGATCAGTTTCCGGGTGAAGGAGCGGCATCAGCTTCTGCTGCGTCTTTCTGGCGATCTCCATTTCACTTTCAAACCGCATACTTCGCAACAGCTTCTTTTCATAGTCCGGTACGTATGAACTTACTGAATGAACGGAGGGAGCATTCAGGTAGGCTGCAATTCCGAGCCCCAAAATCGTGGCGGCAATTGCGATTTGCCCCCAAAACTGTATGGCAAGATCAAAAGAAGGCGCACCTGTGTAGGGAAGGATGGTTGTGAAAGCTGTGAATAGCCACAGTGCAGCGAACACGGTAACAACGCCGCTCGATCTGTATGCAGCAACAACCGGGATGGCGAAAAGTATAAAGAGAAGGATATCCTCATAGACAGTTCCGGTTGTACCAAAGGTTCGCCCGAGTCCTGTAAAGGCCAGACCGGTTAAAATCACGGTTAGAGTTACGGCAACCTTGCTGTTACGTATCTTTTTGTCGAGGAAGTTACTGATGATTCCCACGATAGCGATAGATGAGAGTGCAGCCACTGAGAAGATACTCAGGTTTGCAGAGAGCAGGAACGGACGATTTACCACCTCTGCATAGCCAAACTGACTGTCTGACTGAAAGAGGTAGGCACCGGTTATGGTAAGGATTAGTGCCGTAATACCAAGCATGATGCCGGCCGCAGAGAACCCTTTTATGATAGCAGATCCGGTTTCATGGAACCAGGATCGGCCCCTCCACAATGCATCGACCAGCCTGATCTGAAAACTCTTTTCGTTACGGGCATGCGCTTCCCAACCGATATAGGCAATGGCGGCAAATAGTCCCAATACCACAGCAAATACGATCTGGTTGAATTGTAGAATTATGTTTGTTTGAGATGTAAAGAGTCCGCTAAAATTCAAGAGGAAGATGAAACGCCATCCATAGATGGCAAGCGAGATGAGCAGTGCTACAATTAAAATTCTGCTCCAGTCAGCCTTTCCTTTAAAGAGCTGACCAATTCCCTCAATGAAAACAAGTACTCCAATGAGTGTGACCATGCTCAAGAAAAAAAGCAGAAAATCCTGCTCTGCGGTGCGGGTGGCGATCATCTCCATTTCACTGTACGACTCGAATCGAAGAAGCCGCACCCCGGAAATCTCTACACCTGACTCTGTAAGCTGATCTGTTTCAACCGTTTCAAGCTGAAGTTCGATGATGCTTGGAAAATCTCCATTTTCCTTTATCCATCTGTAGGTAGTTACAGACTGAGCGGTATCGTTGTTGCCAGAGACAGTTCCTGCCGGGAGTGGATCACCGGAAGTAGCGGTTAAAAGTGTATCGGAAGTTTCAGGAGAATAACCGGAAAGATCCACGCTGAGTGTAGTTGAGATCAGCTCTTCAGCAAAATTAAGGCTGTTTTCACCGGTCAGAAGTCCGCTTTTGGTTCTGGTACGATTTATTTCAAAAAGGCGAAGAGCTCCGCTATTGTCCCACCGAGCACGGTAGTATCCGCCAGAGTTGTAGATGGAGGCCGGTGTTAGGTTAAAGCTCTCATTAAGCGGTAGAGGGAACCCGGAAATAACTTCCCAGCCGTTCAGAAAAAACTGTTCACGGTTTAGCTCTCCGGGGGTAGGGGCATCGGATTGGAGTGAATCTTTAATACCGAGATAGAGGGAGACTCTCTGGCTTCTGAACGGAACAAGAGCGGTTGTGTCGGGGCTATGCCCCAAATCGGAAAAAAGAACGCCGGCCTTTTCAATTGCTTCCGTTTTCGAAGAAGAGACGGGGGCTCCATCCATAAAATCAAAATTGCCACGAAGCAAAAAGAATAGCATCAGGCCTATGATGCCCGGGATCACCCATACCCAAATTGATCTGCTGAAGCTGTTCACCATTCTACTTTTTGATACCCACTGTCTATCTATCGGAGCAATTTATACACGTCCGATATCAATCTACGGGAAAGTTGCTCAGAAGTTACCCAAAGTCAAGTTTTAAGGGGGTTATTCTTACTTACCAAAAGAACCGGTGGCGAGTTTCGCGCACAGAAGCACCATATTTAAACCAAATTGATTTTAAGCAGAGGGTGCATTGAAGCGCTTTCCACTTAGGAAACTATATTAAATTTATGATCTGGCAAGCGCTTTTCCATATGGGTTGCTGATGTTTGTTGGTAAATAGTTGAAATGTTGAGGGATCTGCTGTGAAACAGGGGATCAACAATGTAGATTCAGGGTTGAAAGAGTTTGCGGACGGCACTATTCCATGTGTTGTCTGCTCTATCAATGAATCAATGTATTTTTTATGAAACCTATCAATTCCCACCCCGACATCGCTTCACACAGCTCTACGATGAGCAAGAAGAAAAAGATTGGGCTGGTTGCACACGATTTTAGAAAAAGGGATCTGCTCGACTGGGCTGAGTACAATCGCGACATTCTAATGCAGCACGACCTCTATGGAACAGGCACAACCGGTGGGCTTATTTCTGCAACTTTGGAACTTCCTGTCCACCGATTTATGAGCGGACCTCTTGGGGGTGATCTTCAGATCGGAAGTGCGATCACAGAGAACCGCCTCGATATTTTGATCTTTTTCTGGGATCCGTTGCAGGCGCAACCACATGACGTAGATGTAAAGGCGCTGCTCAGAATAGCGATTGTCTACAACATCCCGCTGGCCTGCGACCGCTCCTCAGCCGACTTTCTGATCACATCACCCATTATGGATCAGCCGTATGAACGATATCTGGTTGATTATGGGCAGCGGCTTAAGACGATTAAGGGGTGAGGTGAGGGGGGATAGAATGGAAAATATATCGCGGAGATGAGAATGGCTGCAGATCAATTGGATATGGAAGTGTCTAAAATCACGGGTTCATTTTTTTATTTCCTGATTTACATTGCGAACTTCAAAATCAGATATATTCAGTTACGTATATTTATTATGAAGTGATTTCTGAAATAGGAAATTAGAGCCATGAAAGAGATTACCCTGAAAATACCTGATCATAAGGTCGAATTTGTATTGGAGCTGATTGAACAATTGGGGTTAGAGGTTTTCCGAAGAGTTTGAGATTCCGGAAAAGCAAAAAAAGATTGTTCGAGATCGAATCAAAACCGGGGGGCCTGAAAAAGTGATTACCTGGAGCGAGGCCCGAAAACTACTGGAGTTTAAATCCAGAAAATAATGGCTTTTACTACTGTATTTGATCCAAGAGCTTTGCAGGATGTACAAGAAGCTATAGACTATTACGATGAGCAGCAACCAGGCCTTGGTGAAGCCGACACTTATACTTAACCACATCTTTAAGAACTTACTTCGAGATTAAAACCTATCACCATTAAACCCCAAAAATTTAAATTAAGCCTTCCTTAAAACCCGAAAGTTTAATACTTTCATAAGAAACCCACGCTTAATGCCCACTTTTTTAGATTCTTTACCGGAAGTATTTGTCTCCAGTACGGAGATATCTTCCAAGGTATCACAAGCAGTTGCGGATGGTAAACTTAAAAAACTTGCTTCCAGGTTGTATACCAAAAACATGCTGGATGATCCTGAAGTGATTGTTCGAAGGCATTGGTACGATCTTCTAAAGGAGTATTACCCCGATGCCATGATTGCCGATCGGACGGCCCTGGAGAACAGTCCGGCAAAGGATGGTTCGGTCTTTATTATTTCATCCAAAAAAAGAAACACGGAGGTGCCCGGTTTAATTTTTAATCCACGTAAAGGTCATGGTCCTCTGGAGAGTGACCTGCCTTTCATCAACGATCTTTGGGTTAGTTCTGAGCCGCGAGCACTTCTTGAAAACATTAGGCCATCGCGAGCGAGAAAAGGATCCGTCAGCCGTACACTATCCCGGGAGGAAATGGAAGAAAAGCTGGATAAACTGATCCGTTTAAAGGGTGAAAGTCATGTAAATCAAATCAGGGATAAAGCCCGAAATATTGCGAAAGAGCTAAATATGATGGAAGAGTTTCAGAAACTGGACGATCTGATTGGTACTCTGCAGGGCACACGAACTGCAGAACTGAAGTCGGACGTTGGAAAAGCGCGTAAAGGCGATGAACCCTATGACCCGGATCGGACTGAACTTTTTCTCAAGTTATATGAAGACCTAGAAGCAACTGCCCCAAGTTCCAGATCTGCAAAAAAGTTATCTCAGCAGGAACGGATCAACCTCTCGTTCTTTGAAGCCTACTTCTCCAATTTTATTGAAGGTACAGAGTTTGAAGTTAGTGAAGCGGCGGATATTGTATTTCGTAGTGCAATGCCAACAGAAAGGCCCGAAGATGCACATGATGTTTTGGGTACATACAGGGTCGTGTCAAACTATCATGAAATGAATCGAGTACCGCAAGACTATGATGATTTTATCAACATACTAACAAACCGGCATGCCGAGATCTTGGCAGCAAGGAAAGACAAACATCCCGGTCAATTCAAGACTAAAGTAAATGTAGCCGGCAGTACTCAGTTTGTACACCCGGACCTGGTAAAAGGTACCTTGCGAAAAGGCTTTGAAATTTATCGTGCGTTAGAAACCTCTTTTCACAAAGCAGTGTACATGATGTTTTTGGTAAGTGAGGTTCACCCTTTTGCAGATGGAAACGGACGTGTGTCACGGATTATGATGAATGCAGAGCTGGTATCGGGTGAAAACCAGAAAATCATTATCCCCATTGTATATCGAAATAACTATTTGGCAGCACTGAAAACTCTTACCAACGATCAACACTCTACGCCTCTGATACGAATTCTCGATTTCGGTCAAAAGTTTACCCAATCGATCGATTGGAGTAATTTCGACCAAGTAAGAGAACAATTGGAGGGTTGCAATGCGTTTATGGATCCCAACGAAGCAGATAGGCAGGGGATTAGGTTGAGGTTGCCGGGGTGACTTCGTAGAATGTCAGCTTCCCCAAAATGGCCCCCACAAATGGGAGTGAAAGTGAGTGAGTCATTTTTGATCACTTTTACTCGCTTTCAACTTGTAAGCTTTGAGGGTTTTTTGGGGTTAAGATGTGCTTGAAAGGGGTTTTTGCCCCGAATTCATCCCAAAATTAAAAAGTGGGCCCAGCAGGACTTGAACCTGCGACCAATCGATTATGAGTCGACTGCTCTAACCAACTGAGCTATGGGCCCTTTTCTAAATAATGGCGCTGAAGACCAAGACCATTTTTTAGAGAGCCTCAAAGATAAGAAGCCCTGAACTCAGATACGAAAATAATTCTGAGTTACGTGTGTCTTTAGTAATCGCCTTAAATCGCTATTGTAGCTTCTGAGAGTGGTTATTCCTTTATTCAGTGGAGAAAATTTAATATATTTGTGCGGGGTTAAGGATTCTGATAGATGTACTTATTTACTACAGATCCTTACGAAGCCGGTTGCTGAGGAGCAGCCGGCTTTTTTTATTTGTTTCGTGTTAACTTCCTGTTAGGCAGTAAAATACTGCTTTTAAACAGATAGCGCACTTTCCAGGTCAGCAATAATATCTTCCGGATGTTCCAGTCCTACGCTGATCCGAATCAGGTTGACGGGCGAGACCGATCCTTCGCCTTCACTACTCTGCCTGTGCTCCCACGTACTCTCCACGCCGCCAAGGCTGGTTGCTCTTTTGATCAGACGGGAGCCTCCAACTACACGAACGGCTTCATCAGCAGAGCCGTCAAGCAGGAAGGAGATCATACCCCCAAAACCCTTCATCTGGCGAACAGCTACCTCATGATTCGGATGTGACGGTAGCCCGGGGTAGTAAACATCCTCAATACGCTTGTGATTGGTCAAATACTCAACTACTGCGGAAGCGTGCTCGTTATGCCCCTTCATACGATAGGAGAGGGTTCGTGTGCTTCGGGATAGCAGCCAGCAGTCCTGTGGTGAGGGTACAGCTCCGCCCATCTGCTGATTGAACCGAATACGTTCAAAAAACTCATCACTCTCTTTGGCAACAATGGCACCGCCCAAAATGTCACTGTGTCCGCCAAAGTACTTGGAGGTGGAGTGGAGAACCAGATCGGCACCCAATAGGAGTGGAAGCTGATTGACCGGTGTTGGCCATGTATTATCTACGAGAACCTTGATACCCTGTTCTGCTGCAACCCGGGAGACCTCTTCAATATCGGTGATCTGCATCAGCGGATTGGATGGTGTCTCGATCCATATAAGTCGTGTTTCCGGACGTATGTGCTCTTCTACAACTGCAGGGTCGGTCATCGGTATGAAGCTGGTTTTCAATCCCCACGGCTCCATCAACTGCTTCACCATTTTTCGGTTGCCGGCATAGACATCTTCGGGAATGATCAGGTGATCTCCCGGTCTGAGTGCCTGCAGAACAGCGGTTGCCGCGGCAATTCCGGACGAAAAGGCCGCCGCTGCTTCTCCCTCTTCAAGCGTGGCAATCAGATGCTCAAACTGGAGTCGATTAGGGTTTGCCAGCCGTGAATAGTGCAGGTCTGAATCGTCCCGACCCTCAGCATCGATCTCAAAAATAGTGCTGGGTGAAATAGGTGGCACAATCGATTTGGAGGGATTGCCGATATTTAGACCGGCATGGATGGCTTTGGTTTCAAATCGCATAGCTTCTGTCTGAGAGCTTTGTTGTTTACGTTTTCAAAGGTATTGAACAGATAGTTCAAATCCGATTGACAGGAAGGATCTTATGAACGGCGTTAATCCCGGCTTACAACCACTTCAACCCGCGCCTGCATCGTTACATCCGATTTTATTGAGCGTGTAATGAGGCAGATCTGCTCCGCTTTTTCAAGCAGACGAAACGCCTTCTTCTCAAAAGAGGGATCAGAAATTTCGAGTAGCGGTTTGAGGATGATCTCACTCATCACAAATTTACCGTTCTCTTTCGACATCTTTCCACTGCTCTCTACCTTAAGGCTTTCAAAACTAAACTTCGAATACTCTGCAATAGCCGTAAATGAGGTCATAAAGCAGCTGCTTACCGCTGCCACAAAGAGGTGTTCGGGTGACCAAACCCCTACCACTCCGCCCGGAAATTGAGGCGGGGTAGCAACGGTGATCTCCTCATCAAGTTCCGGAGATGAAGCGGTTCCGATCTTGTCACGGTTCCAGTTGATGTCAATGTTATAGAAATGTTCGTTTGAATCAGGCATGTTTTGCCACCTTCTCATTGATTATAGATTCCAGCCTTGCAGCCTGAACCACTCCGGCCTGCTGCCATAAAATATCACCTTGTTTAATTAATACGAGAGATGGAACACCACGCACCTGATATTTGATGGCTGCTGCAGGGTTTTTCTCCGCATCAATTTTGATGATGTTGATCTTATCACCCATTCTTTTCTTCAGATCCTTTAGAATGGGGTTCATCATTTTACATGGCCCGCACCAATCTGCATAAAAGTCGATCAGCAGAGGGGTTTCGTTGTGAATCATCTTATCTAAAGATGAGTTTTTGGTTTTAGTAGTCATCCTGTTGATCTCCTTTTTTACTTGATCTCTGTAAAGTGTGTCTCTTCATCTTTTCTGCTGTCGCTCACTGCCGGAACTGCACAAGATCCGCAAAGGCATCCGGTGTTCGTGATAGCCTGGAACAGGAAAAATGCAGACAAAAACCCGGATACGGGAGCAGAGTTAACGAGCCAGTTCCATCCCAGAAAGAGGCCGAAAGCAAGGGCAACCCATCTCATGGGGTGCCAGTTTGTAAATAGTGTTTGTTTTAAATTCTCCATGTTTGTCAGAATAGTCGTTTTGGGTTACCTGTTTCTGAACAAGATACCCTATCGCCAATCAGAGTTCAGTTACATTTGTTACAGAAGGGTGATCCTGTTTCGCCCCAGTTCAACCAGCTTCTCCTTCTCCATCTGTTTGAGCAGCCTCGATATCACCACCCTGGAGGTCCCGAGTTCATTGGCGATCTCTTCATGTGTGATATGCATGGTCAGCTCACCACTGAGATTTGAGTGCCGCTTGAGATAGTGCAGAAGGCGATCATCCATCTTCTTGAAAGCAATTGCATTTACCACGTCCAGGAGCTCTTCGAACCTTTGGTGATATATCCTGAGTATGTAGTTGATCCACTCCGGGTGCTTTTTCATTAGCGGACCAATTTTATGAACCGGAACCAAAAGTACCTCGGAGGCTTCGTTGGCTACAGCCTTTACTTTGCTGATCTCATTATGGAAGCCACCCATAACAGACATAATACAGGTATCTCCGGGCTTCAGATAGTAGAGGAGAATCTCTTTAATGTCGTCATCTGTGCGATAGACCTTGATTGTACCGGAGAGAATGATTGGGATAAACTGAATCGGATTCGATTCTTGCAGCAGTACTTCGCCCTCATTCAGCAGTTTAATAAAGCCTGCACGTTTGAGTTCTTCGATCACCTCATCAGAGGTTTGAAACTCCCCAATATCCTTTAATGTATCCATCCCTCAATACGTTTCTGTTCAAGATGCAGTTTCTAAATCTGTAATAGTAGAAAGAAATTGAGAACAGATGATGAAGTGAAGCAGCAGCCGGCATTTCAGGCCTCAAATAGCGGGCCTTTGTTCACACCGCTCTTTCAGGGCAATATTCATATGCTCAAAACCGGACTTCACATCATCGAGCATGCTTTTACAGAAGGGGATAAGCAGACCGCTAAAAATTTCACCGTGATAAAGGGCCGTACTGCCGTTGGGTAGCTCTTTAAGAACAAAGTAGTGCTCTCCGTCAAAGAGTCCCTTTATAAAAAGTTTTCCTTTCCACCTGAATTCAGTCAGCTCAGTTGATTTTAGAACCAAAGGGGTAAAGTCCATCCCTTTTTTACCGGGTGGCTGGACGGTAATCGTAATATTTTCCCCTTCTGCTCCCGATCCTTTGATTGAGCGGACAAAGGGATTCCATTCCGGGTAGGAGTCGAAGTCCATCAAAACGTCCCAAACGTGTTTGGGTGGAGTGTGTATGTGTATTATGGTTTCAAGTTTTTTCATACAGATCGTTGTAGATTAATCGCAGCAATAATAGATGTTTATCTCTTTTTTCGTCCCTCTGGAAAAATTGATAGCACGCTCCTGGTGCAAATTTACGCTATTTTACAACAGATGTTTCACCTTAATGTTGCCCAATTAATTTTCATTCCCTCAATTTTTACAGAATCTCATTTCTCATCTCTGCAGGGAAAACGATATGTTGCGGAGGTCAGAGGGACGTCGGGTACTCAGGGCTTGAGTAAAGCTTCAGAAATATCGGATAAGAACTCTCTGCATGGAGCTAACTGATTTATAAACTGCTACTATAACTATCTGCCATAATTATGAAAGTATATCTAAACGGAGATTACCACGACCACGACAAGGCGGCTGTTTCAGTTGCCGACCGAGGTTTCGTTTTCGGAGACGGTGTTTACGAAGTGACCCGGGTTGTTGACGGACGATTTTTTGGTGAACAGGGACATTTAAACCGCCTGAGGGAGGGGCTTCAAGGGCTCAAAATTAACATGCCTGAAGAGGAGATCGAGAAGATTCCTCAGATCAGTCGTGACCTTCTGAAGAAAAACGGCCATACCAAAGGGGAGGCTACCGTCTATCTGCAGGTAACTCGCGGAGCGGCATTTCCCAGAACACACCAGTTTCCAGATCCGCCTGTAAAGCCAACCCTGTTTCTATCAACAGGACCGTTTACAGCACACAAAGACCTTCACGAGTCGGGAGTGGATGCCATTACCGTACCCGATGTACGCTGGAGTCGATGCAATCTGAAGACCGTAAACCTTCTTCCGAACACACTGGCCAAGGAGCAGGCGCATGCGGCTGGTGTGAACAGTGCGGTGATGATTCGCGATGGTGTAATTACAGAAAGTCCGAATGCCAATATCTTCTGCGTGAAGGATGGTACACTCTTTACCTACCCTGCGAGTAACTACATACTCAATGGAATTACAAGACGAACGGTAATTCAGATTGCCATGGATGCGGCCATACCGCTTATTGAGGAGCCTGTTCGAATGGACGATCTTTTTGAATTGGATGAACTCTTCTTTTCCGGTACAACCACCGATATTCAGCCGGTTACCGAGATTGATGGACGTCCAATCGGATCTGGTAAACCCGGTGCGGTTGTACGAAAGATCCAGGAAGGGTATCGGGAACTGCTTTATAACGGTTAAGTAAACCGAAAACTTCGAAACGAGTTAAGCCGGGCGTAATTTTTCGCGCCCGGTTTTTTTGTGTCTATAAATTTTTGATAGGGGTATTTCTTAGAAGATATAGGGCCATTACTCTCATTACTTAAGGTCTGATCAGGGATTCCCCGATTTCGAGGGAGCTGTTGAGTGAGTAAGTTTGTCACAGAAGCAGAGAAAAAGATCAACTGAAATCCCGAAGTCATGAAATTTAGAACAGAGAGTACCGGCCAACCGAAGGTTTACAAAACCAATATGAATGAGAATGAACTGGCCTATTTTGAAGCGTTGATTCTCAGAAAGAGAGCTGAGGTTCAGGAAGAACTGGAGGCGCTGATGCAGACTATTCGAGACTTAAGAGAGAATAACGATGATGATGCTTCATCAATGGCTCATCACATGGGAGACCTGGGCAGCAAAGAGGAGAGTATGGATCTGACCTACCGTCTGATCCAAAGACATCAAAAATTTATCAGAGAGTTAAATCGTGCATTAGCGAGAATTGAGAATGGAACATACGGAGTTTGCCGGGCTACCGGTGAGCCCATTGAAAAGGGGCGACTTGAGTTTGCACCGCATACGAGATACAGCATTGCCGCCAAAAATCAGGGACTTGACAAGAGAGCAGCGGTGGCATAGTAAATTTGACACATAGAGAGACGCCTTTTACCTGAGGGCGATTTTAAGAGCACTTTCGTGATATCGAAGGTGCTTTTTTTGTCTGAAAAACATGCAGAAACAAAAAACGCCTCCGATGGAGGCGTTTTTTTTA
The DNA here is from genome assembly GCA_020832225.1 of Balneolaceae bacterium. Lineage (GTDB taxonomy): Bacteria > Bacteroidota > Rhodothermia > Balneolales > Balneolaceae > Rhodohalobacter. Next base: position 956 of record JAFIFA010000064.1, on the reverse strand, counting down.
ATAGAAAATAGTGTAAAGCTTAATCGTAAGTAAGGCTTCGTACTTCAACGGCACTTAAACCTTTAGGAGTCTCTTCAACAGCGAATTCAACTTCTTCACCGTCTTCCAGTCCTTGATTAGGACCTAAATTTTCTACGTTATTTCTGTGAACAAAAATATCTTTGCCACCTTCGTTTGGTTCGATAAAGCCGAAGCCTTTTTCTGCATCAAACCATTTTACTTTTCCTTGTTGTGTCATTGTATTGTACTGTATAGTATAAATTAGGACACCCAACAGGGGGTTCAGAAGAGTTGAGTTGGATTAACGCGTCTATCTAAAGAAGAGCCTTACCGGGTGTTGATTATGTAACACATGTATGATAACGGTTTTGTTATCCAATTCCTATTTTTCAAAATAATATTAAACCGACCATATTTAACAGTGGCTTAGCACGTCTCACCGGTCTCAGGGTCGATGTAACAGGCATCACCGGTTAATGAGCGCTGAAACTGAAGTTCTTTTGTTAGTTCCATCAACCATTCAGAAATCTCTTTCTGTTCGCGTATTACATTATCTCCATCCCGAATAGTGGGCGTTGGTTCATCTTCAGCGATCTCCGTCTTGTAAGCTAAAACAAGTTCATTAAGTGCATCTTCGATGCGATCTGCTTCATCATCCTCGGTTTTCCGGAAGAGTGTAATCATTTGATTCTCCATTTGGCTTTAAAAAGCGTTTTCATCGACAAAACGTTGCGCCCTCATAAGAAAGATTGATTGGGTAAAGATGCAGAATCTCCGATAAAACAGGTACCTTTATTTACGATTAACACCACTGATTTATTTAGGGCTTACTCAGACCGAGTCTAAATTTCATAAAAACAGTAGCAAGAAGGGTAATTTTGAAGCAATTTATGCAGGGATTTTGTATCTTTTTTAAAAATAACCTTGCATATGATCAATTACTCCTCCCAGTACCA
>JAFIFA010000048.1 GCA_020832225.1 Balneolaceae bacterium | reverse complement strand
CAACCAAAGAAGGGGAGAAGCACTAGTGTTGTGTCAGTTCTTGATTGTCGGAATACAACAAATAGTTGAGCTATTTAATGAAAATTACTGCTTTTACAGATCCTTCCACTTCGTCCTGGAAAACACAGGACTGCGAGTCAGGATGACAATAGTCTTGTATTGTGGATGGGCGGTGTGGCTGAGGAAATGATACCCTATTGTGATTCTTTGCCACGCCGCCCCTTTCCCCATTAAAGTCAAAGTCATTCTGGATCAAACGGTGCCAGTGTCTTTCTGGTCCGTTTGATGAAGAATCTGCAAAAGCAAACAGCTATCCACACCATTTAAAACTAAATTTTTTACCGACAATTCATGGCTAAAACAACATTAGTTCCAAAAACGAAAAAAGCCGGTCAATACAGATGTTGAACCGGCCGTGTCAATGGATACTCTATACTCGTGAAGGGATTTAAAAGCCTAAGTTAAGCGGCGCTTCCATCTATGGGTTTAATTTCGTTAAGCTCCTTTTCTTTCTCCCTTGTTTCTTCTTCGAGATCATAATCATCTTGCAATCCCAACCAGAACTTTGCGCTGGTACCGAAAAATTTAGAGAATCGCAGTGCTGTGTCGGCTGTGATTCTTCGTTTTCCCCTAATAATCTCTGAAATGCGGGTTTGGGGGATGAATGTCTCTTTCGCTAAACGATACGCAGAGATATCCATAGGCTTCAAGAATTCCATTTTTAAAACTTCGCCGGGGTGTATGTTATTCAACTTTTCCATATTACTATTATTTAATGGTAATCAACTATTCTTACATCATAAGCATCACTGTTTCTCCACTTGAAGATGATTCTCCACTGTCGGTTAATTCTAATGCTGTGATACTCTGACAGTACACCTTTCAACTTTTCCAATCTGTTTGCAGGAGGTATTCTTAAATCATTGATATCCTGTGTATTATTGAGCATTCGCAACTTCCTGCGTGCAGTATTCTGGATCTCATTTGGCAACTTCTTCGATCGAATCCCATTCCAGATATTTTCGGACTCCCTATCGCCAAATTCTTTTATCATTGCTAATGATTTTCGTTACTAACGCGAAGGGTAAGTATAAAATTCTTTCTGTGCAAGGGTAAACCAAAATAAACAATCACAAAAAAGAGAGAACCACCGGTTTTAAAAACGAAAAAAGCCGATAAAAACAGATGTTTTACCGGCTTGGAGTGGGTTTAGGCAGATTCGAACTGCCGACCTCCACAATGTCAATGTGGCGCTCTAACCAACTGAGCTATAAACCCGAGGCTTGAATATAAGCCGATACCGATTTGAATTGCAATCCAAAATGATGAAAGTTTCTTTCGGCTGATCACAATCCTTCGTATTTTTAAGGTCTTTGAAAATTTACAGATCCTATGCAAAACAGACGAGCAGCCCGCGAAGCTGCCTTAAAATCGATTTACGCCGTTGAAGTGGGAAACAACTCCACTCAGGATGCTACCAAAAATATCATTAAGGAATCTCTGATCGATGATCGTGACGGTATTCGCTTTGCTGAAAAACTACTGCTCACTACCGTCGACTTCTCCGGGGAGTATGACGAAATCATCCAGAACCACATCAACAACTGGGAAGTGAGCCGTCTGGCCGTCATGGATAAACTGATTATCAGAATGGCGATGTCGGAGCTACTCCACTTTGAGGAGATTCCAACAAAAGTAACCATCAACGAAGCGATTGAGCTGGCAAAGAGCTACTCTACCCGCAAGAGCGGCAATTTTGTGAATGGCATACTGGACGCCGTTCTCGGACAGTTTCAGCAGGAAGGAAAAATTAACAAAAAAGGCCGGGGCCTGATCGGCTCCAACACACCTAATGAGTAGACAAATTGTCGCGATCGGAGATATCCACGGATGTCTGAAATCGCTTGAAGCACTCTGGAATAAGCTGGACGACCATAAAGACGCGCTACACGTCTTCGTGGGAGACTATATCGATCGCGGACCCGATTCCAGTGGCGTGGTCGAATTTCTGCTTGAGCACCGCGATGAGCGGGAGTGTATCTTTCTGCGCGGCAATCATGAGCAGATGCTGCTCGACGCCTACAAAAATGGCGACGCATACGGCTGGATGATGAACGGCGGCGAGTCTACGCTGCGGTCCTATGGCGATGATGTCCGCGTTACCGAACTTCCGGAGGATCACCTCGAGTTTTATAAGCAGACCCTTCCTTTTTACGATACCCACGACTACTTTTTTGTTCATGCAGGCGCTCCGCCCGATCAAACCATCGAGATGAGCAAGCAGGATGCGAATGCGATGAGATTTTTTCTTTGGGGAAGGGAGCACCTCAATATCGCCGAAACCGCCTGGGAGAAGACAGTCATATTTGGCCACACTCCGAAACCGCACCCGATCAAACGGGAGAAGATGATCGGCATCGACACCGGCTGCGTCTATAAAGGTCGCGGATATGGTAAACTGACCGCCGTATTGCTTCCCGAACTGAATTTTATCCAGCAGGTCTCACTGGACTAACCCCGAGCCACTTTTTATAAATCTGAAATACCCTGAATAGATGAGTCTTAAATGTGGAATTGTTGGCCTGCCAAATGTAGGTAAGTCAACGCTGTTTAATGCACTGAGCGATGCCGGTGCCGAGTCTGCCAATTTTCCTTTTTGCACAATTGACCCCAATGTGGGGCTGGTTCCGGTTCCCGATGAGCGCCTTACAAGGCTCGCTACTCTGGTTGACCCCAAGCAGACCATGCCGGCCACCATCGAGTTTGTCGATATTGCCGGACTGGTAAAAGGAGCTTCCGAAGGAAAGGGGAAGGGGAACGCGTTTCTCTCCCACATCCGTGAGGTAGACTTGATTGTACATGTGGTTCGCTGCTTTGATGATGATGACATTATTCACGTTGAGGGGTCGGTTGATCCGGAGCGCGATATCCACATCATCGAGGATGAACTGATTTTGAAAGATCTCGAATCGGCAGAAAAACGTCTCGAAAATCTGAGAAAACAGATAAAGAGCGGCGACAAGAAGATTGTTGCCCAACATGAGGTTATGGGCAGACTGGTAGAACATCTCCAGGATGGAAACTCAGCGCGTACTTTCAAGGCAACTGCGGATGAAAAAGAGGCGTACAAGGATCTTTTTATGCTCTCCGACAAGCCGGTACTGTACGCCTGCAACGTTTCCGAAGAGGATGTGAATAGCGGCAACGAGTGGGTTGAAAAGGTGAAGGAGATCGCCTCCCGCTTTGATGATGAGGTGGTTACCTTCTGCGCCAAGATCGAGGCGGAGATTGCCGAACTTGAGGATGAGGAGCGTGAGATGTTTCTCGATGAGCTGGGCCTGGACAGTGCCGGACTCGACCGACTCATCCAGGGTGCTTACCGCAATCTTGGTCTGATCACCTACTTCACGGCCGGACCCAAGGAGGTTCGCGCGTGGACCATCCGAAGAGGAACAAAGGCGCCACAAGCTGCCGGTGTGATCCATACCGATTTTGAAAAAGGCTTTATCCGCGCCGAAACGATCGCTTATGACGACTATACGGAGCTCGGATCGGAAAAAGCGGCCCGCGATGCCGGTAAAATGAGGCAGGAAGGGAAAGAATATGTCGTCAAGGATGGCGATGTGATGCTCTTTCGATTCAACGTTTAAAACGGGCGGCTCAAAAAACAGAAGGAGAGAGCCATTTATTGGGCGGATCATATTGACGTTCGCCGGTTAATCTCCTATCTTTGCCAGCCTTGAAACATTTCGGTGTAAAAGCCCGATCTTTTTCTTCGGAGAGGTGCCAGAGTGGTCGAACGGGCTCGCCTGGAAAGCGAGTGTACCTTTTACGAGGTACCGAGGGTTCGAATCCCTCCCTCTCCGCAGTTATTTGGTCATCAAAAGCCTCAATCCTGACCGGGATTGAGGCTTTCTTTTTATTGCGGGTTTGTGGGTGAAGTCAAAACTCTCCCAAGCGTTTAATTTGCGGGTCTTTTGATGGCTCAATTTCCGCTCTCTACTTCATCTCTACCAGCCTCCAGGTGAGGGAGTGGATATCGAACAGCAGATGGCAATACTTTCCATCCCGCGTCTTCACGTTGTAGTTGTACTGCACCTTTCCGCCCTTGTATTCTCGATGCACAACCCGAATCTCATCAATGTGGTGAACGGATCCGTTCTTCCGAACAAAACGTATCGGTGTGATTGGGTACCGGTTGTTGCCACTGCGTTTCCCTCCGCTCATATTCAGCATATTTACCGCTTCGTATCTCTCTGCAATCATGGCTGGCCGCCTCCTTAAAAATTGTTTTCGTTTCTATCCCTTGAGGAGGATAGGGAGTAGGGGTGACATCATTGTGTCATCCCGTTTAACCACAATGGTCACGAAGGTTTGCAAAGTGTTAGCTGGAAGGGTAAAGCCAGACCTGATAGCATTCGGAGCGAAGCGGAGGATCTTTCAGCGTCGGGGATTCGGGTTGCTTGTTCTCCCGAACCTTCCAACTTTCAACCTTCAACAATGGTTTGTAAAAATGTTCACAAAACCTGGAACCCGAGTTCACCCGAACTCGCAACCTGCAACCCGCAACATCACTTGGCACGGGCAGATGTTCTACCCGTAAACCAATCATACCCATAAACACCATCCTGTAAGGATGGCACATGGGTAGCCCGGGGCAACGCCCCGGGAATGGGATATGGCGCGGATCCCGCAACGAGGAGCAGGATCAATTAATGGAACGTTCTAACCGAGGCGCAGGTGGAAAACCAATGTGGGGGTTCTCTCTTTTAGATCCGTCCGTTTCGCCTCGATGGGTTCGGTTCTTCGTCATAGATCCTGTCTCGGCGATTGGGATTGTTATTTTGCCTAATTTCTACCCATATGTAGTCCCTGACGGGACAATTGAGACCTTTTGCAAGGTTCAAGGTTCAAGGTTCATGATACAGGGTGCAGGTTTACCCTAAATTTCGATTTTCCCGAACCTGCAATCTTCCAACTTTCAACCTTAAACAAGGGTTGTCAGAAATGTTGATACATCCCGATAACCAAGTCCGCCCAAACCAGCAACCATCAACATCACTTGGCACCGGCACATGTACCATCCGTAAACCAATCATACCCACAAACCCCATCCTGTAAGGATGGCACATGGGTAGCCCGGGGCAACGCCCCGGGAATAGGATATGGCGCGGATCCCGCAACGAGGAGCAGATCCAAAAAGGGGAAGGATATGACCGAGGCGCAGTTGGCAGGCCTATGTAGGGAATTCCCTATTCTGAACACGTCCGTTTCGCCTCGATGGGTTTGGTTCTTTTATGTAGATCACGTCTCGGCGAATGGGGTTCTTCTCACGTCTTTTTTCTACCCATATGTAGTCCCTATCGGGACAATTGAACATGTAGTAGGAGATTTGCATGATGAAATTAGTGACCTTTGTGCCGTACTTTGTGTTCTTTTATAAAAAAGAAAGTCAAGGATATACTTCTCCCATGACGACTTTACCTTATTTTTGAGTTTTAAGTCGCCCTGATCTATGGCAAATTCGTGATTCCCGTAGTGTTTTTGATGGCACATTTATGCTATTGTTGACCA
>JAFIFA010000047.1 GCA_020832225.1 Balneolaceae bacterium | reverse complement strand
CCCGATTGCGGATTCAGGGCCTTACCCTTTATCGGGGCAATCTCTACTTCTGAACGAAAATTCATAGGGGAGACAAAGCCGTTTGAACGATCATTTTCCGGATTCAGAATAAAGGGAAAGTGACGAAGTTCTCCCCCCACCAGCTCTCTGATATCACTGCTCTCCTTTTCCAGAATCGAAAGGGTGCGAATCGCTTCCGACTCATATCGGGCCGGGTAGATTACCCGAAACTGTTCGCTCCGAATCTCTTGCCAGTTCTGATCGGGCAGTCTGTATTGGGTATTGTAAAACTGAGCATGCAGAGGCGCTGCAAAGAGGAGTGAAAAAATGAGAAGTAGCGATTTTCGCATGTCAAACGGGGTTTTAAAATCGGATCATCCAATAGAGATAGAGTATAGCAAATAGTGACAGAAAAATAATTCCGGAAATACTGAGCCACCATAACCAAGGTTTTGGTCGAAACTCTTCGTTCACTTCCGGAGAGTGAATCAATTTGTGGTTCATGAAAGCAAGAACCGGCGCTGTCAGAAAGGAGAGAGTGGTGGCCAGGTCGATCAAAAAGCGGAACTGCTCACCCAGAAAGAGGAGGAAGAGGAAGGAGCCGGCCGCAATGCCAACCAGTAGTTTCCTGTAGAGGCTGCTTGAATAGCCATCCTCACCCTTCAACACCGATACAATTCGTGTACACACCCTGGGGTAGGTATCGGTAACGGTAAGTGTGGTGCTGAACATCGTTGTAAATGCGCAGATCAAAATCAGCGCGCGCGCCCACTCGCCAAGGGTGAGGGTGTAGAGACTCACAAGTTGCCCTGAAAATGCCGCTGCACTTGATGCAAACGACTCACCGGTGCCGTACATAACCATCGCGCCCAGCGTGAGAAAGGCCAGTGCAATAACGGATGCTCCAATATAGCCCAGGTTAAAATCGAAAAGTGCTTCATTTAGTTTAGGCTTGTAACCGGTCTGCTTTACACGCTCTACAGACCAGATGGAGTGCCAGGCGGCGGCATCAATGGGAATCGGCATCCAGCCCATCAACGCAATCAAAAAGGCGACACCCCCAACGGTCCAGAGCTCCGGGCCAACAAAACCGGGATCGGGCTGATAGTCGGTAACGGCAAAGGCCGCAATCATCGCAATCATCGTGGAGATGGCAAAGATCACCATGATGATTTTAATGGCCCGGTCCAGCACAGAGTAGCGGTCGCGTATCAGCAGAAAGATGCAGATGAGTAAAATGATGCCGCTCCACCATAATACGGGAAGATCAATGCCGGTCAGGCTGCCAGCAAGACTTCCGCTCACAAGTGTTACCGCTGCCTGAATGGCAAACATGGTGGAGACGGTGAAAATGATAAAAATCCATAAAGCTGCCGGGTGGAGCGATGCATAACCCCGGATCATATCACGGCCGGTGGCAAGGGCGTATCTCGGTCCATACTCCAGAAAAGGGTATTTAAAAAGATTTGCGAGAAGAACAGCCCAGACCAAGGCAAAGCCAAACTCTGCGCCCGCTCTCGTAGACTGTACCAGATGGGAAACTCCGATAGCGGCGGCAGCCATAATGATACCGGGCCCAACGGCTTTGCGCAATCCTTTCAGTGTGAAGCCAGACATGTAAATATATTTTTTGGGCTATGAATTCGGAACCTTTATATATAGATTTTTTTTATGTTTTTATAACACACGATTAATAATAACCCAAAGCTAGTAGCGAGGTTAGGATGGTAAGTGAAAAAAGTATTAAAGAGCTGATCACAAAGAACGGGAAGGAGCTTGTAACAATCACACTACCCACACACAAAAAAGGAGAAGAGTCAAAACAGGACCCCATCAGGTTTAAAAATCTAATAAGCAAGGCAACTGAAATTCTGAAAGCGCGAGGGAAAAAAGAGGCGGAAGCAGAAGCGTATCTGAAACCGGCAAAAGATCTTTTGGAAAGACCTATGTTTTGGTCACACGCCGATCACGGATTGGCTATCTATCTGAATGATGAAGGATTTAATGTCTATAAGCTCCCTTACAGTGTAGAGGAGCAGGTTTATGTAAATGACCACCATTTGGTCACACCGCTTTTGCCAATGCTCAGTATGGACGGCCGATTCACCGTTCTTGCTCTCAGCCGTCAAAAAATGAGGCTTTTGGAATGCACCAGAAACGAAGTAACCGACATCACCCCTGAAGGAGTCTCTACGTCGGTAGAAGATTATCTTGAGGTGGATCCTGAAAAGCAGCTTCAGTTTCACAGTGGTGCTAAGGGACAGAAAGCGATGTACTTCGGCCACGGAGCAAGTGAAGAGGATCGCAAAATTGTTGTAGAGCAGTTTTTCCGTGAGTTTGAAAAAGCGGCTACCACCAAATTGAGGGTTAATGGTGATCCGGTTGTGCTAATCGGCCTACCCGATAATGTGAGCCTCTATAAGAAGGTGAACAACTACAGCCGAGCTATCGATCAGCATATAGATCACAACCCCGATGAGTTGTCGGATAAGAAACTTCGCGACAAAGGGTGGGAACTCATTCAGGAGCACTTCCTCAAGGATATGTATTCGAGCCTTGAGAGTTTTACAACCCGTGGCGAAGGCAAGGTGTCCAACAACCTCAGCGAAATTGTTGAGGCAACCGTAATGGGCCGGTCTCAAGCCGTCTTTATCTCCCGCGGTGAGTCCAAGTGGGGACACTACGACGAGGATAATCAAACCGTGCACTTCAGCACAGAACCCCGAAACGGAGATGTGGAGCTGCTGAACTGGCTCTCAATTACCGCCCACAAACAGGGAAGCAAGGTATTTATCCTGCCAAAAGAGGAGATGCCAATGAAGTCGATGGTGGCAGCCTCCTATCGATTCTGATCGTGTGATCAATCAGTAAAATCAAAGCACTCTCACTCAGGTGAGAGTGCTTTTTTTATATGGTTGGCGGACGAGACGTTAAAATAGGTTTCACGATAATCTAGATTCCACACTTTAGCCGAGAGGGATGATCAATTGATGATTTAGAAGTACTTTCCAGTCTGTCATCGATAGTTCATGCGGCAAAGGCATGATAGAGCCTAAAAATCCAAAATAACACCTATAGTCGGAAGTATTGACGATTCACTAAGCTGATCAACCCTCACAAGTTCGGGGTCCGAGCCGTTTTGAAGCAGGTAGCTTGGTTCAGAGGGAGTATTTTGGGCAAACACGTTTTGAATCTCAAAGTACACATCGAGTGAAAAATTGGTGAAATCCCATTTCCGGTCGACCCGGATGTCTGTTGCATGGAACGGTCTCAGTCGTTCATCTCCCAGACGATTGTAGTCGAATACAAAAGCGGGGTAGGTTTCGATACTCCGCTCTTCGTTAATTGGGGCAAAGGGTGTTTTTCCAAGCAGCCGCGTTCTGAGACTAAACTCCCAGCTGTTCCCTATACGGTAGCCGCCGGTAAAGGTGAGAAGGTGACGGCTGTCCCAAGCCGAAGGAAGGTAGAGATCCCTGTCAAAACCGGTAAACTCGCTCCAGAAAAGCGTATACGCCAGAATAGCGTAATAGCTGGTTTCGAAGGTCTGCTGGGTTAAAAATTCAACTCCGTAGGTTCGCCCCTTGCCGGCAGATTCAACGTTATCGTTTCCAAGCACTTCAAAACCACCGCCCAGGTTTGCCAGGCTTACTCCCTCTCTACTGGAAACAGGGTAGTGATCATAGAGCTTCAGAAAACCTTCAATAGAAATTTTGGTACTGGGTCGTGGAAAAAAGTTAATACCGCCGGTGAAATGATCAGATCGAATATAGCGTGTATCGCGGTTAACAAATTCACCATTCTCTTGGTATCCAAGAAGGTTTAGAGGGGGCTTCTTAAAATATCGTCCGGCAGAAATCACCGAATTCCAGCGTCCTGCCTCATCAAGCTTGACCGAAAGGGCGGCGCGGGGCGAGAGGGTCCTGTAGATCTCATTGCCGCTATCTGTGAAGCTATTTCCGTCAAACCTGATTCCTGCCGTTAGATCGAGTCTGTCGGAAAGACCTTCAGACGACCATTGAACAAATGCTCCGTAACTCAAAAAGGAGAGGTCGGAATCAAATGCTACATCAGTATTTTCATCAAAAAAATCGTTCCTGAACGTGTTTACCCTTGCTGATCCACCGGTTGTGATGGTAGAGCGATCACGAAAAAAGGTAAATTCACTCCGAAGGGTTTTTCTCCACTCTCTTGCACGGTTTCGGGAAAACAGGCCCTCCTCGTTTTCATTATCCCGATATCTCAAAAAGTCGTTGTAAAACCAGCTTCGGCTTAGTGATGTTCGGGAAATACCGTTGCCGTCACTCATTCTGCGCTGCCACGTGATTCCCGTGGTATTGGAGCGCTGACGTATAACCGGCACCTGGTCTAAAATGGCCTGTTGATCGGGTGTGATATCGTCCGGTACGTTGATCCGGAAATCGTCGATTGAGCCTACGCCGGTAAGCGAGACGCGGTTTCTTGAATTAAAGTTATGATTCACCTTGTATTGATAGTCCCAGTAATCTGGCAGAAATGGGAGGTCGATCAATTGAAAAAGCAACTGCAGGTAGGAACGGCGTACGGATGCAATAAAGGTGGTATTTGAGAAGGAATCATCACCCTTAAACAGGGGGCCTTCGGTGGTAAGAGCTGCTTCACTGGCTCCTAAACGAAAGTTTGTGCGGAATTCACGATCGTTTCCGGTGCGCTGATTAAACCGTAACACTCCGGAGAGCGCATTACTTGCTGAAGCGTTGAAGGCACTTGTACTTAAATCCACTCCATCAAAAAAAGCAACATTCAGCAGTCCCACCGGCCCGCCCGCACTTCCCTGTGTAGAGAAGTGGTTGATGGTGGGAATTTCAATCCCATCCAGGAAGTAGACGTTCTCATTAGGTGCACCACCCCGTATGATCACATCGTTTCGAAAGCCGGTTACGGATCCGGATACCCCGGGTAGCGACTGCACCACTTTTGCAATATCGCTGTTCCCGGCCGGATATGTGGAGATCTCTTCGGGGGAGAGCCTCCTGAAACTAACCGGGTTCTCGGGAGGTGCTCTAAATGGTTCACTCACAGATACAACGATCTCTTCAAGCTGTTCAGCAGTGGGTGTCAGCTCAAAATTAATACTACGATTACCGGCACTTCGAATGTTGATATTTACTTGCCGTTGAGGCTCATACCCGATATAGGTAGCCGTGATATTGTAGCTGCCGGGTTCAATATTTGTGATTTCGTAAAAGCCGTCTGAGTCAGTACTGGCTCCGCGTGAGGTTCCCTCAATGCCCACATTGGCACCAATCAGGGGTTCTCCAGTCCTTGAGTCGGTAACATAGCCTGACAAAGTTCCTGTAGATTGGGCTAACAGATCGGTCGATGTTAGTGCAGATAAAAGGAGTATGCAATAGGTAATAAATAGTGTTAAAATATATTGTAACCTCATGAATAGAAACCTCTTATGTAGATGGTGATTTGTTTTGATGAACCCAAATAATGAATAGAACCGTTTCAATCAATCAGGGATTTCTTCGCTAACAATTAGTCGTAACCAGTTGGCGGAGAATTGCGCCCACTGAAACTTTACGGAGTTACCTCTTTGATGGTTGACTTATAACGTAATTGAATATTATCAATGATCTTCTAATCCATTCCGTCTTTTTCAATTACAATTCGGACTAACTTGCCCTCACTTATTTAAACTGATCCCCGTAAACTGAATGAGAAATTTCAGTCGGCGTAGTTTTAATTCATTATCAGTAATTTCGTTAAAATAGGTTTCACGGGAGAGTTGAATTTCACAGAATGGCCTGAAATGGTTACTATATGACGACATTCAAAATTCAACCGCAATTAACCTCCTGAGAATGAAGTCTACGTTACTATCCCTTCTTTTTTGGCTTATAACGCCTGCACTGCTTCTTGCACAGGTGCAGCTCGATTACTATCTGCCCGATGATGTTACCTACGATCCCGATATTCCCACACCGGCCGAGGTAATTGGCCACGAGGTGGGTGAGTGGCACATTACGCACGACAAACTTGTATTCTACATGCAGGCACTTGCAGAGGCCTCTGATCGGGTTACCATCGAAGAGTACGCCCGTACTTTTGAGGGTCGCCCGCTCCTCCTTCTAACCATTACCACGCCTGAAAACCACGCGAATATCGATCAGATCCGTGAAAACCAGGCTCTCTTGAGAGATGCAGACAGATCCGGTGACCTGGATGTTGATGCCATGCCCGTGATCGTGAATCTTGGCTACAGTGTACACGGTAATGAGCCGAGCGGTTCAAACGCTTCCTTGCTCTCTGCCTACTACTACGCTGCTGCTCAAGGACCGGAAATGGAGGAAAAGCTCTCCAATACTATTATTCTGATTGATCCTTCGCTGAACCCTGACGGGCTTCAGCGATTTGCAGGCTGGGTGAACATGCACAAGAGCAATGTGATAAACCCTGATCCCGCTGATCGTGAGTATAACGAAGTGTGGCCCAACGGCCGGACCAACCACTACTGGTTCGACCTTAACCGCGACTGGATGCCGGTTGTTCATCCGGAAAGCCGGGGACGTATCAATATGTTCCATAAATGGCGTCCGCACGTTCTAACCGACCATCATGAGATGGGAACCAACGCCACCTACTTCTTCCAGCCAGGAATTCCTTCAAGAACACACCCGCTCACACCGCAGCGAAATCAGGATCTCACAGCAGCAATTGCTGAGTACCACGCAGCGGCACTGGACGAGGTTCAGGGACTCTACTACACAAAAGAGGTGTTTGATGATTTCTACTACGGAAAAGGTTCCACCTACCCTGATATTTTCGGCTCAATCGGTATCCTTTTTGAGCAGGCCAGTTCAAGGGGACATGCTCAGGAGAGCGTACATGGTGTTGTTGAGTTTCCATTTACCATTCGGAACCAGTTCCTCACCTCGCTCTCTACGGTGGATGCGTCAGTTGATATGAGACTTGAGCTCCACGAAAATATGAGAGCCCACTACCGGGAAGTGCGTGATGAAGCAGCCCGAAGCAGCGTGAAAGGGATCGTGATTGGCGATCACAGAGATCAGGGGAAAAACTTCCACTTTGCCGATCTGATGAGCCACCACAATGTGAAGCTTTACGAACTGGCTGAAGATCTCACTGTAGACAACAAGGAGTTCCAGGCAGGGCGTGCATGGGTAATTCCGATGGAGCAGCAGGAGTACAAATTTATTGAGGCGATGTTTGAGCAGCGCACAGAGTTTGAAGACAGCCTATTCTATGATGTTTCTACATGGACTCTTCCGCACGCATTCAACCTGCCCTATGCAGAACTGTCGAGCCGGCAGTTTGGAAGCAGCCTGATGGGTAGTGAAGTGTCTGCACCCGAACTGCCTGCTGCTGAAGTAGTGGGTGGGCGCAGCAACTACGCATACGCCTTCGAATGGGACGAGTACTACGCTCCCCGAACCCTCTACCGACTGCACGATTTGGGGCTGAGGCTAAAAGTGGCTTCAGATACATTCCAGTCGGTTACGGCCGGTGGCTCGAAAGATTTCGATTACGGTACCATACTTGTATCCCTGGGAATTCAGGATGTGGATGAAGAGGAGATCTATCAGACTCTCCGAACCGCAGCCGAGGAGGATGGTGTGACGATCTACAGCCTGAGCTCCGGACTTTCTACTGGAGGAATTGATCTTGGAAGCCCAAGCATGAACAATCTGCGAAAGCCTGATGTAGCGATACTTGCCGGTCGCGGAGTGAGCAATCTGGAAGTGGGTGAAGTGTGGCACCAGCTCGATCAGCGCTATGAGATGCCGATCACGATTCTCGACAAACATCGGGTAGGCGGGAATACGCTGAGCCGATACAACACCCTTGTGATGGTAAATGGCAACTATGGCGATCTCTCAAATGGAGCCGTTGAAGGCATCAAAGAGTGGGTTCGTGATGGTGGTACGTTGATCGTTCAGAGAAATGCTATCAACTGGGCAAGGCGTGAAGGCCTGAAAGATGTGGAGCCTGTAGAGCGTGAGTCGACCGAGCAGGGGCGTGTTCCCTATGCAGACCTCTCTGCTACCAGAGGCGCGCAGGTTCTTGGAGGGTCCATATTCAGTGGTAAAATCGATGTGACAAACCCGCTGGGATACGGTTTCAGAAGCGAAGATCTCCATATCTTCAGAAACAGCACAAACTTCCTTCAGCAGACCTCCAATCTGGCAGCCACTCCACTTTGGTTGACCGATGAGCCGCTTGTAAGTGGTTATATCTCTGATGAGAATCTCGAGATAATTGGTGGCACAGCCTCTGTGATTGTGAGCAGTTACGGCAGCGGTCGGGTAATAGCCTTCGTTGATAACCCTAACTTCCGCGCATTCTGGTACGGCACCAACAAGCTGTTTGCGAATGCGGTTTTCTTTGGAAACACAATTAGCTGGCAGGCAACCAATTAATATCTGACTGTCGGTATTTTTATGAGCCCGGGCTTTAATAAGGTCCGGGTTTTTTTATGATGGGAAGAAAGATGTGAGATGGAAGACGTGAAACGTGAGAAGTGAGACGGGATTCGAAGTGAAGCAAAGAACCGCGAAGCGAAACGGGAGACGGCAAGTAGCCAGCCATTTCAGTAAAGATGAAGTTAGCAACACTTTGTGAACTTACTGCCTTAGCGTCGTTGTGGTAAAAAAATTCGGGAAAAACTGCCACCAAGTCACCGTCACACTATGAATCATGAAAATGGATATCAGTAAAGGTAGCTTTGTAGATATTAGAGCATAAACTAAGCTGTAAAATCAATCTAATTCAATTGGCCACTTTTTTGTTGCAAAGTTCATTCGTCTCACGTCTTTCGTCTGCCTTCTCAATTCACCTACCACGCATACGCATTGAAATAGAGTGCATCAAGTTCAGTAGAGGTTTCCGGCATTCGGAAAGAGCGGGGGATATCCTCACTCATGAAGCGGTCGCCGAGATCGAGGCGGAAACTATACTGAATGTTGCTCCCTACAGAGATTCCTGAAAACGAGACCTGCGCAATGTAGAGAGATGGGTCATCGCCATCTTGTTCCATCTCAATTGTTCGGGATGGAGATAGAGGGTGGGTATTACCCAAAAGTTGAACGGTATGCTCTTCAGTGTCAAAAATTCCCTGTTCAATCTCGTAAGAGAGATTCACCTGAAAGGTGATGTTGGTTTGAGCTGAAGCGATGACCGCAGTGAAGGCGAAAACCATCACAGTTAGTAGTGGTGTTAGAGTTAGATGATAACTTTTCATGGTTTCTGAGCTGTGATAATAGTTCTTGATACGTTAAACCTCTTCATCCGGATCAGGTGAAGGAGTGTGAGGGTAGACATTGGTAAGCCAGTGAATGATGGAGAAGACACTTTCTCGTGGAAAACTTGGTGGTACCATCTGTAGTAGACGTTCGTCATACTCATAATCTTTGTTGAAACCGGAACGGATCTGTCCGCCGCTGAATGTACCCATTGGTCCTCTCTCCATCTGAATGATTCCACCCAGCAAGTTGAGATCGCCCCTTGATGACCCCTGGTTGTAGTCTTCTGCTGAAAATGACTTATCTAAAGCCATAATAGAGGCGTGAATATTGAGGTCGTTATTCCCGGAGCTTTGGTGTGCATCACGATCGATGATTACGCTTTTTTCACTGACAATGCCGAGAAGATCAGTGGAAGAGGGTTCATCTCTCGGATCTTCGTTATATACGATGTCTCCGGTAATGATAATATCATCCGTAGAGTGGACAGTGTAACTACCGTTTACGGTTCCTTTCAGTGATATTCTGGAGTTGGATGAGATTACCCCATTGTAGAGTGAGAGATCGACGGTATACTCAGATGGTTGCTGCCAGGGCCTTGAGGGCTCTTCACGTACCAAAAGCTGACCATCATCCAGGAATTCGATTTCAGCATTGTTTTCAAAATAGAGACCGCCATTTGTTCCCTGAGATCGTAACTGGTCGAGTTCCAATGTACTTGGAGGGTCACGACGTGGTGAATTGAAGTCGGTGCTTCCAAAGAAGTTGGGATCGGTATCCATCAGCTCATAGGCGTGCCACATTTCAGGGCTGGAAATTGGTCCGTAAAAAGTTGGGTCGCCCGCCATGTTGAATCTGCCGTTGGTATGAACCGGTCCGGAAACCTCATCCGACCAGATGAAATAGATATTGTTTGGTTCAAAATCGGTGAAGTAGGACCATTTGGAGAAGGAGTCTTTTCTGAGATAGACTTCAGATTGAGCGAGTTGTCCCTCATATTGAGCTGTGGCATATAGAAGCAGAGTATATTCGTCCCAGTTTTCGATGTTGTTTGCGGGACGGTCCGGAGTATTACGGTCGTATACCCGAAGGCTCACATCAGCATCCATGTAGGTGTTGTTCTGATAACCCTCGTCCCAACTCTGATCTCGAATAATTTCACGGATAGCATACTCCATAACACCATTAACCGCATTTTCAGCATGCAGCTCCTCGTGATAGTTATAAGTTCTTTCGGGAAGCATCATCAGTCGATTTTGAACCCCCGACTGTATGATCCCAAAAACGATAAACATCCCGCCTGTTAGAAAAAGAAGTGCTCGTCCCATAATGTATCGGGTTAAAACATGAAGTTGTCTGGTTTGAATAGGTGGCGCCAGCTTGCACGGGCATATCGGGGCGTGCCATCAGGATTGTATCCCACCGGTTCTCTCGATTCCACCTCCAACTCAATCAAAATGCTTCGGACCTGATCTTTCTGGTCTGTTGGCTGAGTTCCCTGTTCGTCACTGAAGGCCTGAACGGTAAATCGGCTTACAGGAAAGTTGAGCTGCGTATTGTTTTGGTCACCGTAGGGCCCCATTCGCCGCAATCCTTTCAAGTTTGGATTAGTTGGTACGTTAAAACTGTTTCCGGGCATGATTCGCCAACTGATTACCCTGTTTTGGCCATCAACTCGTGCTCTGAATCGAATATGATTGTCGCTGAAGTTGAGCAAATCATTACCGGGCCCAAAGCCGATATACCGCATATCTTCCGAAATAAGGCGACGTAAATTGTCGACCTGGTTTTTCTCCCTCATATCTGCAACCGATTGGTAGGAATTCTTCATGACGGTATTATTCATTGTCAGAATAGAGATGAGGAGAAGACCTCCGATTGCAAAACTGATGGTGATTCCAAAATTCATATGAAAACCATTGTTAGGAATTAAATGATTTGTCGATGGTCAGGACAACTGGAGACCCACCAACACCAGTGGTCATATATGGGCTCTGAACCTGAACAGTTACCTGATAGGAGACGATATTCTCATTCTCAAGGATGCCGCTTTCATAGATCAGGTTCACCGTAAAGGGAATAGAACTCTCACCTTCAAAATCTGTAGTGAAGTCAATGATCGTAGGAAAACCTTCAGCAAACTCCTCGAGATCGGCAGGTGAGGTCATCCAGCGAACTTCATCAATGAGCTCCTGAGCTACCGAAAGTGCGTGATAGTCTATTTCTGCATTTACGCTCATCAGGTTGTTATAGAGCATGCTCCTGTTTACCTGAAGCGTAAGTATGGAGAAGAGCAGGATAGCTCCTGTCAGCATTATAATATCAGAGTAGTCATTCATTGGCCGTTGCCGGCCGGTCTGTTAAACCGGTGCTTGAGTTAAAATTCTCGCTGCAATCCATTCCCGAAAAAGGGACTACTCTTTAAAGAGATGCTTATATGTAAAATGTTACATTAGAGATTGGGGTAAAAGTAAATCAGGTCATGAAATCCACTTTAGATGGGGCTTATAGTGGTATTCATTCTTTAAGTTTTTAACAAAAGTGCGGTTAGTACCAACCCTCGGCAGAAGTAGGCAGTCGATATAGACGGTCCGGCGCGGTAATGTAGAGGTCGCTGTGATCCTCGCCACCCCAGGTCATATTGGTAATCTGATGATCGAAACGAATTTGGTGGATGCGGTTTCCCTCCGGATCAAAGACGATAAAACCGTTTGGACCCGTGGTATAGAGGTTTCCATCGCTATCGGTTACCATTCCGTCGGCGCCACCTAAGTCGCCCATCGGTCCTACATTGGCGAAGACCATTGGATTTACCAGATCGCCGTTCTCCTCTACTTCAAAGCGCAGGATGTCACCTGTTTCAGAGTCGTTAATGTAGAAATGTTGCTAATCGGGTGTAAAAACGTGTGCGTTGGGCAGGTTAAAAACATAATATACAAGAGTAATGGATCCATCAGAATCAATTCGAAACACGCCGCTGATATCCAGTTCGCGGTCATCATCGGAAACGCCAAACGGAGGGTCCGTGAAGTAGATCAGCCCATCAGAGCGCACCGCGATATCATTTGGACTATTGAGCCTTTTACCGTCAAACTCCTCAGCAATTGGCACCAGTTCTCGATTTTCATCGATCTCTGATACCCGTCCCGCATGCTGGGCAACCAGCATTGTGCCATCAGGTCTGGCAGAGATGCCGTTTGAGTTGCCGCTCGGCTCTATCCAGCTTTCAGTCTCACCCGATTCCGGCGACCATTTGTAGATAATACTTGCCGGTATGTCGCTGAAGATCAGGAATCCGTCCGGATGCCAGTAAGGGCCTTCTGTAAACTGAAATCCATCTGCAATCAACTCCGGTTCACCTACAAGTTCAGATTCTTGTGCATAAGCTAAATTAAGAAAAAGCAGGCTGATCAGAAGGGATGTAAGAGTAATGGAGATCGGTCTCATAACCTCAGGATTGGGTGAAGTGTGAGCTCCAATTTGATAAAAAAGGACGGGATTGGAAAGGTCTCTTTTTGGATCCATCAATTAACCTGGATTTTAAACGCACTTTCCGCTAACAATTAACATCTAATTCAAAAGTAGTTCCTATTTTAAGCAGCCAACCGGAAAATGATCGCAATGAACGAAAAGAGCCTTAAACGCCTGAAAAAGAAGAGCAGTGAACTCGAGCTTGAGTCAGTAAGGCGACATATATTTATTTGTGCTGACCCCACCAAACCAAAATGCTGCAAGGGAAAAGAGGGGAGGAAGTCCTGGAAATATCTTAAAAAGAGGCTGAAGGAGCTAGGCCTTGATGGAAAGGGAGGTGTCTACAGAACCAAGGCAGACTGCCTGAGAATCTGCAAGAGGGGTCCGGTAGCCGTGGTCTATCCCGAAGGCACCTGGTATCACTCTTGTACGCCGGAAGTAGTGGAACGGATTATTCAGGAGCACCTTATCGGCGGTGAGCCCGTCCGCGATTTTATCTTTGCAGAGAACGATCTAGACAGATAGGTCGAACAGTCTGAAAAAAATAATTTTCCGATCCAGTCTGAAGTGAGGGGCGATTTTATCTATTGGCTGGACCGATACGTTGATTTGGAGATGGTACCATTTTCCGCGGTGATGGATGAACTGATGGCGAACCTGAGACGATTCTGCTACCTGAGTCTTTCCGGTTCCGAATTTCATATCGCCAAATACCCAAAAGGATCGCACTATGATAAACATCTCGATCAGTTTCATGAGCGGTCCAACCAACAGATAACGGTACTTCTCTACCTCAACGAATACTGGAAACCGGGTGACGGCGGCGAGCTCAAGATCTACCGAAAGGAGGGCGATATTTTAATTGAACCAATAGCGCGCCGGCTACTGCTCTTCCGCAGCGACAGCGTCGAACATGAGGTGCTTACAACCAACGTTCCGCGCTATAGCCTCACCGGCTGGCTACTGCATCGGCCACAATCGGTAAACCTGCTTTTCTGATTGAATTACTGCGATTAATGCTATGCCCTGAATCAATCCGGTGATTTTTCCGTAACGTTGTGCTATTGAGGTAATTCGAAATAGCAATGGCGTTGGAATGAAAAATCAAATATCAGCAGTACTATTCGTAACAGGCTTGATGATTGGGTTATCTGCCTGCAACAGCGAAACAGGTAGTACTAATGGATACGATGAAGTGATCAGAGGGGAGTTCACCCCGGAAAAATTCACTACGGTAATCGATACCGATTCGGGACTTCTTGCAGAGCCGATTGAACTGATTGGCGCCGGCGAAGGAAGGCTTGCCATCATGGATTACGGCCTCAACCGAATACTTCTCTTTGATGATGAGGGAAACCAGCTACAGGAGATGGGGGGCACAGGCAGCGGACCCGGAGAGTGGAGCCAGATGTCGGGAGCCGGTGATTTGATCTTTACCGGGAATCACTTCATTGTTTCAAACCGTGAGCGGTTTCATTTTGACATTTTTGATAACGAAGGATCCTTTGAGCGTTCTGTTAGCTATCCGCGCTATATGAACTATGGATCTAAAGCTGGAATTGATGAGAACCGTCTGCTCGTTGCAACGCAGGGTCATGACGATGCGCTGGCGGTTGTCCTGGATCTGAGCCTGGATGGTGAGATCCTAAAACGTATTGGAACACCGGAAGCGGAAGTACCCGAAAGGCCCAACTTAGAGGAAGATCGTCTTAAACTTGCCGGTGGTGAAATTCCCGGATGGATGAAGAATGAGGCGTTGGTTGGAATAGATGGGGAGGATTACATTCTGTTTATGTATGGCATGGGAGAGTTACGCAGATACAGCAGCGACGGTGAACGGGTCTGGAGCCGAAAGATTCCAAATGAGATCACAGAGCCAATACTCAGGCTGGTTATTGAACAGAATGCAGAATCTCCGCCGCACTCGGTATTCAGACTGCAATATGCACGTGAAATGAGAGTCACAGACGACTCCATATACCTGCTAACAGCTTCATTTCCTGATTCTGGTGTCTCAGGCGCATATCTGCTCAGGTACAGCCTGGAGGGTGAACTCCTTGAGCAGAAGTTTGTAGGACAGACAAGCTATGAGTCGATGATCATGGCTATGCTACCGGGCGAAGATGGCAGCTTCCACTTTCTGGACTATGCCGGAGCAACGCTTCTGCGTTACAGTCCCTGATCTATGTTTGGTTTGAATCCACACGATCCCGAATCTTCCCGTAATCATCGGGATAGTTGATGTTGATCAGTTGATCCTCGGTGACCTCAATCGAGCCGCTGCGGATCGACCCCAGGAACTTCATCACCATCCGCTGGCCATCTTCAAGATAGTGGCGCAGTGGCTGAGCCAACGCAGTAGTGTAGATCCCGGCAAGGGGCTGAACGGTTTCATCATTTTGAAGCGTGAGTGCATCCAAATCCGGGGTTAAATTGGTTTCAGAGAGCAATTGCAGCGTCGAATCGGTGAGATTGGGGATGTCGACCGGCAGTACGGCAACGGTATCCGCACTCTTTTGGTCATCGAGGGCAGCTAAAAGTCCGGCAAGCGGACCGGCATTGGGGATAGTGTCCTGTACTGTACGATTGGGAAGATCGTAACTGTTGCCGCCCGCCAGTAGAACAATCTCCGCAAACAGAGGCGCAGTTCTGCGAACCTGACGGCTCAGCAGGGTCTCGCCATTCAGCTCCAGCAGTGCCTTATCGCGCCCCATTCGTCGGGATCCACCCCCGCAAAAGATGTAGAGCCTCCTTGATGATTTCATAGCTTGCCGGTTGTGGAAAACGGTATTACCTCTACGGGTTCGCCGGGACTGACCTCCGTTTCGGGGTCGATGCGAATGTAGAGATCACAACCACGATAGAGCTGCATCAGGTGCGACTTCATCACGCCGTCACTTTTCACTGAAACGTTATAGTTGGAATCGACTTGAAGCGAGCCAGTGATAAAGAGGGTCTTTTCGCCACGGTGATTGCTCAGTGAGTTGGCTGATCGGAGCTTTCGTTCACGCTGCGGCAGACCCAACATGTTGTAAATGGCTTTTCGAACATAATATTCAGCCGTAAAAATGGCTGAAACGGGATTGCCCGGAAGGTGAAAAAAGAGAGTATCACCGAGACGGGTCATGGTGAAGGGTTTTCCCGGTTTCTGCCTGATTTTACGAATCAACACTTCTGCTCCAAGGTTCTGCATCTCCTGCAGGATATAGTCGTGGCGACCCATAGAGATGCCGCCCGTTGTCAGTACGATGTCATAGTTGTCACGTAGCTCTTTCAGGCGATTGCTCACCACCTGAGGGTCATCTTCCAAAACAGGCAGCTCGGTGATTGATAGCCCAGGCCATTGTGAGAGCAGGCCCTTCAGAACCGGACCGTTGGAGTTGAGGTCCTCATCAATCTCAGATCCCGTTACCTGTATGGCAACCTTTAGCTCTTTCAGAACCGGGCATTTTTTATTTCCGGACTCGATCATCAATCCCAGTTCATAAGGGGTGATCACAGTTCCTTTCTGCAGAACGGGGCGACCTACGGCATATCCTTCCCCCTTTCTTCGAATCGGATTTCTCGAGGGTAGCTCCTGAACCGTAACTGTGTCCCCATCCTCTTTGGTCAGCTCTACAGGAACCACGAAGTAGTCGCCTTCAGGCACGGCTGCTCCGGTCATGATACGGCTGCAGGAGCCTGCTTTAAGGGTCTTGGGGTTGTTGTTCTCCGGTCGGATTTCACCCATGATGGAAAAACTTCGAACCCCGCTTTTAAGATCGCTGTGTAGAAACAGAAACCCATCCATGGCGGAGTTGTCAAATCGGGGCACATCGCGTTGAGCCGGTAACTCTTCGGCCAGTACCCGGCTTAGTGACTCCTTAACCGGAACCGATTCAGATTTACTGTGAGGTCTGGATTCTGAACGGATGATTTTGAGAGCGTCATCAACAGAAATATACTCTCTGTTTTTCATAGTGATCAGTAATTTATTTTCATTCTGATTTTTCTCAGGCTTTCAATCTAACCAATAGAAACGTGGTCTTACAACCCTGGTTGGTGAATGAGGAGCGGAAGGCTATAATGAGTATAAATAAGAATTAGAACTTGAGAGATTGAATTCATAAAACTATAATTGTTTTGTCGGGATGTTGATGGGATGTAACTAATTAAGCTTATGAGAGAAGATAAAGATCGCTCAAATTTTAATGGTATAGGGGAAAAGGGGAGAGGCTCATCACCGGATGATCCTTCCGAAGAGTACAAGGGGCTGTCGCGCCGGGAGCTTATGCGATTGGCCTCCCTTTCTGCCGCCGGTGTCTTTACCGGTTCGTTGATGGCGGGGTGTGGTGAACTTTGGGAGCGTCAGTATGTAATTGACGTGGATAGCTGGTATCGCGGTGTCTGTAGATTTTGCGGTACCGGCTGCGGTATGCTGATCGGCATGAATAACGGTCAGGTTGTTGACGTAAAAGGTGATCCCGACGCCCATAATCGCGGCCGTCTCTGCATCAAGGGGATACTAAACCGTGAGATTCTTTACGCCTAAGACCAGCTGCACTATCCGCTGATTCGTAAAAATGGCGAGTTGGAGCGGGCCAGCTGGGAGGAGGCGATGGAGTTGATTGCAAGAAGGTTCAACACGGCCATTGCCGATAAGGGGCCGGATAGTGTTGCCTACTGCGGCAGCGGACAGCTTTTCACCGAAGAGAGCTACACCGCAAACAAACTCTTCAAAGCGGGAATAGGCACAAATAATGTGGATGGAAACCCACGCCTCTGCATGGCATCAGCAGCCGTTGGCTACACCATTGTTTTTGTTGTAGATGAGCCGATGAGCTGCTATGAGGATACCGACCATGCCGACTGTTTCATTATTACCGGATCCAACATGGCAGATTGCCACCCAATAGTTTGGGAGCGCGTCAGAGACCGAAAGCGAACCAATCCCGATACATTTATCATTGTCGTGGATCCGCGAAAAACCAACACGGCGAAGCGTGCCGACCTGCATCTGCAGATCCGCCCGGGTACCGATGTATCGCTCTATAATTCGATGATATACGAGTTTTTCCGGCGCGGAATGATTGATGATGAGATGGTTGAAGAGTATCTAAGGTTTCAGCAGGGATCAGACCGAATATCACTGGACCAATTCCGGGAAAACCTGGAGAACTATAAGCCGGAACGAGCAGCTGCAACGTGTGGGGTTTCGCCCGAACAGATACGGGAGGCAGCATTTCGCTTTGGAAGCTCACCCGCTACCATGTCGTTCTGGACCATGGGCCTTAACCAGCAGACGCAGGGAACCGCTTCAAACCGGCTGATGATGGCGATGCACCTGCTTACTGGGCAGATTGGAAGGCCGGGAGCCACTCCCTTTTCACTAACCGGACAACCCAATGCGGGTGGCGGAATCCGTGATACAGGAGCCTTGGCACACGCCCTGCCAACGGGAAGAGTGGTGGCAAATCCCGAACACCGGCGTGAGGTTGAGGAGCTCTGGAATGTACCTGAGGGCACGATTAGTCCAAATCCCGGATATCACACAATGGCCTTGTTTCAGGCGATGTATGAGGGTGATGTGGAGTGTGCGCTGATCATGTCGACCAATCCAATTCACTCACTCCCTAATATCCTGCCTTACCGGGAAGCAATGGAACGCACGTTTGTGGTTGTAGCAGACGCTTTCCACCCTACTGAGACCACAAAGTATGCCGATGTTGTGCTTCCGGCAGCGATGTGGGTTGAGAAGAGCGGTGTCTTTAGTCAGCCGGAACGCCGCTACCACTATGTTCCAAAACTTACCGATCCGCCGGGCGAAGCGCGCAGCGATTTTGATATCCTGATCAACCTGGCCGATCGCTTAGGGCACTCTGAACTCTTCCCCAACCGAACCCAGGAAGATATCTGGAACGAGTGGCGAAAGATTTCAGGCCAATCGTACTACAATTTTGAAGGAATCACCTACGAACGACTTAAAAGCCAGCCCGGGATCTTGTGGCCATGCCCCGATGAAGACCATCCCGGAACCTGCAGACGTTTTGTGCCGGGATCGGACCCTATGGAGCGTAATGAAGATGCACGCCTCGATTTCTACGCCAGACCCGACGGAAGGGCGATTATCTACCTGCATGAACAGGATCCTCCTTATGAGCCAACGGATGATCAATACCCGTTGACGCTCACAACCGGACGAGTACTGGAGCACTGGCATACGGAGACGATTACCAGAGGGATTAAAGACCTTCAGGGTGTGCGTACCGATTTTCTGGAAGTTCACCCCGCAGATGCACAGGCTGCAGGACTCAGTGAAGGGGACGAGGTACGAGTGATAAGCCGCCGGGGCGAGGCCGACTTTGTAACCCGTATTACCGGGGATATTCGTGAGGGCCTCGTCTTTGCGACGTTCCACTCTGCCAAGCATCTGGTTAACAAGATTACGAGTGATGCGGTAGATCCGTTTTCTCGTCAGCCGGATTACAAGCGTTGTGCAGTCACAATCGAGAAAGTTTAACAATCAGGAATGGTCTAAAACCGGAGACTATGAAAAAAGAGCCAACAAAAAGACCGGATTGGATTCTGCAGGCTTCAATTGCGCTGCTGGTTCTATTCGGTATAACCAGTGCCCTGATAGGTGTTTATGTTGTTGATGGTGACATTCAACCCAATGAGCCGTCCCTGGAGGAGATTCATGCCGGGGTGAATATGGAACCAGAGGAGACCCGTACAACCGTTTACGGAAACGTGATCCCACTCTATGCAACGGCTCAGTCCGACCCGGCACCTCGTGTTGCCAGTGAAGCGGATTCGGGAGTCACCGTTGGAGAGCTGATGCGGCGTGCCGGAATTTTCTCTATAGTTGCAGCCATACTCATTCTTATCTATATCGAGTTTTTCAGAAGAGACAACATCAGCCGCCTCAGCTACCGAAGTTTGATGATTGTCTCGATGTTTGCACTGCCGGTTGTGGTGGTTCTGAGTACAGGTACAACAGTGCTTGAAACCACAAAAACCGTGGAGTCCTGCGCCAGCTGTCATGTTATGGATCCTTTCGTAAATGATCTCTTCGACGAAGAGAGCACAACCATGGCGGCTAAACACTATCAGAACCGATGGATTTCGGAGTACCACTGCTATACCACACTACCTATGGTGCACACGGTACCTTTGAAGGGAAGCGGGACGGTTTCCGGCACTGGCTGCTCTATGTAACCGGCACCTGGGATGAGCCGATCAGCTTCTCAGGTAGCTACCCCAATCAAAACTGCATGGCGTGCCACGGCGGTACCCAAAAGTTCAACGACGTGCCGAGTCATATTGCGCTCTCTGACAAGATGAGGGCCGATGAGGTTAGCTGCAGCTCCTGCCACGGACCTGCACACCCAACACCTGCTGAAAGAGAGAATGTGCCGGACCGTCACCCGGATGTATTCTCTCAGGAGCTAATGGAAATCAGCGCCGATGATCTGGCCAAACTTATGGAGAAGTTCAATGAGTGAAGAGAATGAACAATTGGGTGATGTGGACAAGCTGGTTCGAACGGCCGTTTTTCTCGCTATGGCCGGTATGTTACTTGTGCTGATGTTTCTGATTGCCGGATTTCAGGCCTGGAGCGTTGGGCTGGGGGTATTTCTCGGAATGCCAATTATGTTTGCAGGAGTGGTGCTCTACATCTATGCGGTAATACGTGATCTCCGTGCCCGTAAAGTATTGGATGATGACTGAACCGAATCGAGTCCGGTGTTATCAAAAAATTAAATGGCTGCTGTCGGTCTACATGGCAGTATTTCTGATCTGCCTGATGGCAAACCCCACTATTGCTGCCGATAGTGACAGTTCCGCAACGGAAAACAGAGTGGGCTTAACGGCAGCTGCAGATCTTGATAGAAGCATTTCCAATCGGTCACGGTTTTGGCAGGCACTTACCCGCGGACGCGTAGACCTGAACAACAGAATCAGATCAGAAGTAGTTAGCACCGACGGATTCGATAGCGCTCATGCCGTTACCAACAGGCTCCGGCTTGGATACAGAACACAGCCACTCTACGGTTTTTCCGGATATGTCGATTTTCTTGATGTACGACCGATTGGACCGGAGCGCTACAACGCGGCAGGGCTGAATAATCAACCGGAGCGTGCCGTTGTGCCCGATCCCCGAATGACCGTTCTGAATCAACTCTATGGTGAGTTTCGTAGTGAGACCGGCGAGGTAGTGATGAGAACCGGAAGGCAGCGGATTATCCATCAAAACGCACGCTTTGTCGGAAATGTGGGATGGCGACAAAATGAACAGACATTTGATGCATTTACAGCCTCCACCTCCTTGGGCCTTGACTCTTTTCACTTCGAGTACAACTACATTTGGCAGGTAAACCGCATTCAGGGACCCGATCATCAAATGGGGATCTTCGAATCAGACAGCCATCTGGCTCACCTTACGTATGATAACCTGATACCCGGCAGTCGTTTGACGGGGTTTCTCTACCACCTCAATTTTGATAATGCCCCGGTTCTCTCATCTCAAACGGCAGGTTTCCGAATTAACGGGCGTTTTAGCCTTAACGCAGACCATGCGATCCACTACTCGGGATCGTTTGCGATTCAAACTGATGCAGGAAACTCACCGCTCGATTACAATGCGAACTACTACTTGGTAGATTTGGGGCTTTCTGATACAGGCCTCGGCCGAATTGGGGCGTCAATGGAAGTGTTGGGGAGTGACGATGGCGTTGCCTCCTTTCAGACACCGCTGGCCACTCTTCACGCCTTTCAGGGGTGGGCTGATCTCTTTCTCAATACACCTGGAGTAGGATTGCAGGATTTGAAGCTTTATGCGAACATTTCCCTGCCTCGCGGCGCTGAGGCGTCTATTAATCACCATTGGTTTTACTCAGATCAATCCGGCCACCTTCTTGGCAGGGAGGCGGGGGCTTCGGTTGGAAAGCAGGTCAGCGAGCACCTGAGCCTGCTGGTAAAGTTTGCAAACTTTCAGGGCATAAATGCACTACCCGATACCCGAAAGTTCTGGATGCAGGCAGAGATCTCGTTCTGATCTCAATTCAGGTGAAGACCATCTTCAGTCCGGCTATGATCAGAACAATTGAGAGCAGCCTTCTGATGATGAAAGGTGAAACGCGACTTCCAAAACGGGCACCGAGCAACCCTCCCAAGCCTGCGGCAAGTAGCCACGCGCCAATAGCCGGTTCAAGGTGTTGAAGTGAGATGAGAGTTCCGGCGAGCCCTGCTACCGAGTTGACCAGTACAAAGAGAGCGGCAACTCCGCTGGCGGTTTTCGTGTTGCACAATCCGGCCAATAGAAGCAGCGGACTCAGAAATATACCACCCCCAACTCCGGTGAGTCCCGATACCAATCCGATACCGGCGCCAATCAGAAACATGGTGAGAAAAGAGAGGTTCACATTTTGGGCTCCTTCCGTTGAACCAGAACTCCGAAAAAGTCTGTAGGCCCCGTATAGCAGAACCACTCCCACAAGTGGCTTGTAGAGATCCTCTCCCAAAACAATGGTGCCACCAATGAATGCGGCAGGCACCGATGCCAGAGCAAAGGGGATAAAAATGCGGGTTGAGAAATAACCGGCGCGGATAAAGTGCCAGGCAGCAATGGAGGCCACCAGAATATTGAGGAGCAGTGCGGCCGGACGCATCGTCAGATGGGAGACGCTCAAAATGGCCATCAGAGCCAGATAACCGGAGGCCCCTCCATGTCCTACTGAGGAGTAGAGGAAGGCTATCAGAAGAATGCCCGCCGGCAGAAGCAACAGGAGAGTCAGATCCAATGGAGTGTTTTGGTTGTTTTATTTATGGGAAAAGTGAATCCAATTTAGAGAGAGAACCGGCCTATTTCTTCTTCGGCCTGAATGCGTCACTCCCTTTAGCGGTGAACTCCATGCGGGGTGCGCCAATAAGGTCGAGGCAGTAGGGGATCGCTGCATAAACGCCATCCAGGCATTCGGCAATCGCCTTGGGTTTACCGGGCAGGTTGATGATCAGCGATTTCTTGCGGATTCCCGCCGTCTGAGCCGACAGGATCGCCGTTGGTACTACCTGAAGCGATACCCGCCTCATCTCCTCCCCAAAGCCCGGAAGAATCTTGTCACAAACCTCCTCGGTGACCTGTGGTGTGATGTCGCGGGGTGCGGGACCTGTGCCGCCGGTGGTGCAGATCAGTCCGATGTGATTGTCGCTCATCTCAGTGAGAAGGCTTTTTAGCCTGTCTGGTTCATCCGGAATCACTTCATAATGCCACTCAATCGTGTTTTTCAATCTTTCCGAGAAGTATCTCCTGATTTCAGGTCCCGAGAGATCGTCATATTCACCACGGCTGGCGCGGTCGGATAAGGTGATAATTCCAATTGAAACAGTCTCCATCGATTTAAGTAGGTTAGGTTGAAATTCGTCCTATTTTTGCTGAAGATAGAAAAAATCGCCCCTTCATCAAGGATCGGGCTCAATCTCCATAAAGCTGAAGCTGTGAACCCACGCTATAGTCGTCAAATTGCACTGCCTGAAGTTGGTGCCAAAGGGCAGAAGAAGCTCAGTCAGGCCTCCGTTCTGGTTGTGGGTGCCGGTGGACTTGGGTGCCCCGCGCTGCTCGCTCTCACTGCAGCCGGTGTGGGCAGGATCGGAATTGTGGATGGTGACCGGGTAGAGCTGAGCAACCTCCACAGGCAGATGCTCTACAGAGAGAGTGATGTTGGCCGACTGAAAGCAGAAGCCGCTGCAGAGCGGCTTAGAGAGCGTAACAGCGAGGTTGAGATCGAAACCCATCCGGTCTATCTCAGTTCTGAAAACGGTATGGAGATCATAGGCGGCTATGATATCATCATCGACGGCACCGATAACTTTCCGACGCGCTATCTGATCAATGATGCCTCCGTACTTTCCGGTAAACCATTTGTGTATGGATCGATCTACCGTTTTGAGGGACAGCTCTCACTTTTCAATCATCTCCGGGAAGATGGAGTGCGAGGACCCAACTATCGCGACCTCTTCCCCGAGCCTCCTCCAGCCGAACTGGCCCCCGATTGTGCTGATGCAGGTGTATTAGGTGTCCTTCCCACGATGATCGGCACCATGCAGGCTGCGGAGACGATAAAGTGGATAGCAGGACTTGACGGGCTTCTCGACGGACGCCTGCTGCTTTTCGATGCACTTCACCTTGAGAGCCGCCATGTAGGGCTATCCAAAAGGGATGACAATCCGTTAACGGGAGCCACCCCGAAGATTACCGGGCTGATCGATTATGAAGTCTTTTGCAGATCAGGATCAGCAGATGAGTCAATACCTGAAATCACACCCGCTGAGCTATCAGAGAAGCTGAAACGAGGGGAGAGTGTACGATTGATCGATGTCCGGTCGCCCGAAGAGCATCGGGCATTCAACATCGGAGGTGAACTGATTCCGGTTGAAAAGCTCGATCCGGACTCATTTTGCTCTGAGCACGGGCGTCCTTCTCTATTTTACTGCCGCACAGGCAGGCGAAGCGGGAAGGTTGTGCAGCGGTTGATAGATAGTGGTGCAGAGAATCTGTTCAACTTGCAGGGCGGAATGGAAGCGTGGAAGCGCATTATCAACTCTTAAAAAAGAGCCTCACTATTATCGGGTTCGTCTAAGCGTCTTGAAGATGTGGAGCAGGCCGGGAAAGAGCGCGTCCATGCTCTCACGGGCACCGCGTTCACTGCCGGGCAGCGCAACCATCAACACACCGTTTCTGATGCCTGCAACCTGATCAGAGATCATGGCAAAAGGCGTGCGCTCAAGGCCATACTGATGCATGGCGTGGGCAATTCCGGGCACTTCGCGGTCAGAGATTTCGCGAATCACCTTCGGAACCACATCTTTTGGGGCGGGCCCTGTTGATCCACAGAGAAAGATCAGCTCGCACTCACGGCTATCGGTAAGGTCCACCAGCATCTTTCGAACCTGCCCTTCCTCTTCCTTTAGCTGATGTTCAGAAACCACTTCAACCGGTTTGCTACGGAGTGAGTCGAGAATTACCGATGCAGAACGGTCAGCCTGGCGTCCCTTTTTTTTGTCGCTGTCCACGCTGATCAGGCTGGTTTTAACTGGCGGATCAAAGGTGTCGCGCATGTCCGATTTTCCGCCCCGTTTCTCGACCAGCGTGATTTCGCCGATCTTAATTTGAGCATCGAGCGGTTTGAGCATATCGTAGGCGTTCATAAGCGTACCCATAACGGCCGTAACCGCCTCCATCTCCACACCGGTTTTCCAGACCGCTTCAACCTCGGCAATAACCGTCATACTTTCATCCGTAAACTCGTAGCTGATTCCCACCCAGTCGATCGGCATGGAGTGGCAGAACACGATCCACTCCGACGTCTTTTTGGCCGCCTGTATACCGGCTGCCCGTGCAATCTCCAGTAGATCTCCTTTCGGGATCTCTCCGTTTCGGATTTTTGAGATCACGTCCTCTGTGGTAAAGAGGGTGCCGGATGCTTTTGCGTAGCGTAGAGAATTTCTTTTGTGGGAGATATTAATCATCTCAGCAAGGGATATTCATGTTAAAGGTTGATTGGAGACAGAGCTTTGCAAACAACCAAACTTTTGACATCTTCATCATTGGAATAAAGTATTAAAAGATTGGTTCACCAACAGTTAAGGTAGCAAGATGGACAGAGCTGTAAAAGCGGAATTGAAGACGATTGAAGCTGAGCTGAGATGGTTCAGCCAGCTGGCTGAAAAGAGAGGGGTCAGGTCTGAAACGATCACGCTTCCATCCGGTATTACGGGTGCTGAGCTGATCAGTCAACTTGCCAAAGAGTTTGATGAACTGAACCGAATGAAGAAACACGTGAGGCTGGCGGTTAATCAATCGTACGTTGAACCATTTACTGTTATTCATGATGGGGATGAAGTGGCTTTTATCACACCGGTATCAGGGGGATGAGATGAATGAACCCCTGATCGACAAACATGGCCGAATTCACAACTATCTGCGGGTCTCCCTGATTGAGAAATGCAACCTCCGCTGCCGCTACTGCATGCCCGAAAATCCAGACTGGACCCCAAAGGAGGAGCTCTGCACCACGGATGAGCTGCTGACTCTTATCGACCGTTTTATTGAGCTGGGGGTCGTCAAAGTGAGGCTGACCGGCGGTGAGCCGCTTGTGCGAAAAGATTTCAATACTATTCTGGAGCACCTTGCCGGCAGGGATGTTGAGCTCTCGATGACAACCAACGGCATACTGATAGACCGACATATCCGGAATTTGAAGGATCACGGCCTGCTCAAGATCAATGTTAGCCTCGATACACTCATCCCCGAGCGGTTCGCAATGATAACCCGCCGCACCGGCTTTGAGAAGGTGATTAAGAACATCAAACTGCTTGTGGATGAGGGGTTTGAGGTGAAGGTGAATGTGGTGGTGATGCGCAACATGAATGAGGATGAGCTGATCGATTTTGTGCGCTGGACCAAAGATTTGCCCATCATCATCCGGTTTATTGAGTTTATGCCATTTGACGGCAATCGCTGGGATGATGATAAAATGGTGCCGTTGGCGGAGATGAAGGAGCGGATCGGGGAGGAGTTTGATTTCGATAAACTCACCGACGGCCCGCACGACACAACAAAGCACTATCAGGTGCCCGGTTTTGCAGGACAGTTCGGGATTATCAGCTCCATGACAGAGCATTTCTGCGGAAGCTGCAACCGGATCAGGCTGCTTGCAAATGGTGCTATGAAAAACTGCCTCTTTTCCACCGACGAAACGGACCTGCTCACTCCGCTGAGGAACGGGGAAGATCCGGAGCCAATCATTCGCCAGGTGATACTCGAAAAAAAACCGAGCCACGCAGGGCGGTTTAACATCGCCAAGCAGGAGAATCGGAGTATGGTTACGATTGGTGGGTGAAGTTTGGGAGTGGGAGAATGGGAGAGAGGGTGAGTGGAAGATGGTTTATCAACGCTCCAATAGTTTAATTGGTCCGAAATTAATTCATATGCATCACAAGAAAACTGAAAACATCTGGATCCAGATTGGTGGTGAACTACCGGCGCTTGAAGAGATTTCGAAGTTTGTGAGGCGTGATCACTGTGGAGCGGTTAACCTGTTTGAAGGGGTGACCCGAAATCACGACAGCGGCAAAAGCGTAACTCTGCTTAGCTACGACAGCTACGATGAGATGGCGCTTTCACAGTGCGAAGTGATTCTGAATCGGGCAATGAAAGAGTATCCTCTTGGAGCTGCGGCCATTTTTCACAAAACGGGTGAGGTGCCGGTTGGAGAGGTATCGATGATTGTGGCGGTAAGTACGCCACACCGGAAGGAGTCAACCCAAGCGGTTCTGGCAATCATTGAACAGATCAAACAGGATGTGCCGATCTGGAAGAAAGAGTTTTTTGATGATGAGGGAGAGGCTGTTTGGAAGGGAGGGGAGATCTCTTCAGATTGAACCCAGCCTCAAACCCTATACAAAAAAACGTGCTTTTCAACTTATGGAACCAGGGAATCTTCGAAAATAGCGGATAACCTCACTCTCTGAGTAAAAACGGCTCCCCTCAGCGACTCGATATTCTCCCCGGTGTAGGGCTCCCTGTCTGAAATTTCGAGGCAGAGTTCCATACCCGACTCCAGATTCTTCCGAATTTTTTGGAGCTTATTCTGTCCGCCTTTGTCACCATCATCTATCTGATCAGCCAGTTCCTCAAGATAGTCAACATACATGGTCAGCTCTTTGGCAAACATGTGTGGCCTCTCATCGGGCACAAGCGACTCCCTGCGCCCATAGATGTGGTCGACCATCTCATCCAGAGAGTACTCCCTGGTGAACCAGACGATGTTGGGCCCGGGGCAGATAGCCTGACGCCCGTATGAGGGCTTTGTGATACCAAGACGTATCAGCGATCCCGTTCCAAGATTGGTGCAGAGACAGGTTTTCTCCATCACCCGTTCGGTTTGGTTCTTCTTCTCCTCACCGCTTAGCGTTTCACTTTCCCGAATCTGATTGATCTTGAGAAGCTGATACTGTGCAGATGCGGTACAGATCGGGTTATCAGTAAATTCTGTGTTGGAGACCAGGAATCCTTTCGGACATTTGGATCCGGGCTTCTCCTTTTCAATCAGCTCCCGGGTGTGGATTTCAGAACCCGATCCCCGAATGTTGTTGAACGGAACGCCGAGCGGAGAGACGTTACTCAGATAGAGATCCTTCTCTGCGGCACTGGCCAACAGTTTTGATGTGAAATCATCCACGCATGTCGCTTCGGGCACCAGCAGAAACGGACTCCCCCACCCTGTCCCATCCATCTCAAAATCGTCGAGAAGCCGGCGCATTTCACCATGGGTTCCAATGCCTCCCTGAACGGTGATTTTTGGTGATATCTCTTCATCGGAGAGCTCTGGGTAGTCCAAGCCTTCCAATTCATAATAATTTTTGATTAGAGGGCTGAATGTATCAACAAGCTGAGACCGTTTCTCCCTGAACTCCTGAAGAAGTACGGGCATAAGATGTCCGTCGGATGCAAAGGCGTGACCTCCGCAATTGAGTCCGGACTCAATTCGGAATTCGGCAACTTCAATTCCCTTTTTGGCCAAAAATTTGCCCTGAATCAGTGCGGATCGAAAATCGCTTACTTTCAGAATAACCTTCTTTTTGATCTCTCCGGCGCTATCGCGATAGAAATCCTTAAACTCCGAGATGTAGCTGTAGAGTCGTGGGTTAAACCCTGCTGATAATACCACACTTGAGGTGAGGTCGCTATTTGCAAAGCCCCGCAGTGCAGCACTCGCATCTGAGAATTCGGCACTCATCGGCTGATCGTCGCTGTCGAGTTTCAGCGCATCCACTTTGGCCATGATGTTGACCTCGATTTCGCCGGGTCTCATCAGCTTGGTCAGCTGTTCTGTTAGCCTCTTACGTTCACTCTCATCATTCAATGTCGAGAGCTTATCATACAGTTTTCGCAACGGATTAGATTTAGGAAGCAATTTGAAGTAGCGGTCTTTCTCGCTATTGCTGTAGAAGGAGCACTCCTTCAAGCTCTCAAACTTCTGCTCAACAATCTTCTGAACGGTATTTAGGTAGACGGTTATTCGTTCT
Source organism: Balneolaceae bacterium (assembly GCA_020832225.1). Classification (GTDB taxonomy): domain Bacteria; phylum Bacteroidota; class Rhodothermia; order Balneolales; family Balneolaceae; genus Rhodohalobacter. Next base: position 4,588 of record JAFIFA010000047.1, on the reverse strand, counting down.
GCCCGGCCATCTGCCCTGGAACGTGCAATATTCTTATATGGCAGGTTAAACTCCTTGGAATAGTGCTTTCGGATTTTTTCGCATAAGAGGTCGTCCACCACGGAGATAACGGAACTGATGCCAAGATGGGCAACCCGGATCGGGCTGTCGATGGAGTGGCCGGTACCCATAACGGGGATGTGAAACTGGTGTGGTTGCTGAACTGTCATTAGAGGGGATTGATTTGATGTAATGAAAATAAAAGATATTTTTATCTTTAATAAAAACCAAGAAAAATACGATCAAATAGAACTTTAAACGCTTATATGAATAATAATAAGCTTATTTTGTCTTAAATATTCTTATATTCAGACAATGCCATCTTAAAACGGTTGTTTAAATAATAATACCGTTTATTTTTGAGCAACATTCTGTTATCATTAGGTATGAAAGTTCTCTACTCACAAATATTGCTTCTCGCATTTATGGTTGGCGCCATTCAGCCGGTGCTGCCACTGATTGAGTATCACCTGTTCCAAGAGAGCATCATGGAGCTGTTTTGTGAAAACCGAAACGTTCCGGAATCAGATTGTGACGGTATCTGCTATCTAACCAACCAGCTTGAAAAGCAAGAGAGGCAGTCTGAAAACTTTCGAACTCTGACAGACTACTATCCCGGGACCATATTGGCTAAAGTTGATCGAGTGCCGTTTGCGGCAGTAGTTGGCTCAGAACATCAACCCTTTTGTAAACAAAAGGTTGCCACGGTTTGGAGCCTGATTGATCTCCCCCCTCCGCGTATAAGCTGATTGAAACCCACCTTCTAAAATCAGACGAATGCCGTCTGCTTAACAATTCTCACCACTAAGGGCAGACTCTATCCATTCCGGATTGAGTAATTATGCGCTTAAGACTGGATATAGAGATCAATTGATTATTCAAACAGCTTATACACAATGGAAACAATTAGAAGACTACCTGTTTTTGCAATACTTCTATTAGTCGTACTAACATCTGCATGCAGCGACTTAAACAGCAACGAGACCATAAATGAACCGGATCTGATGAAGATCGGTGAGTTTACAGATAATGATGTAACGGTGATCGCCTACACAGATCGGCCTCTTGAAGTTGGATATAACGATATCTGGTTCGAGGTGCACGAGGATGGAGCACCGATTGAAAACCTCCATTTTCACTTCAACACAATGATGGATATGGAGCACCACTCCCATGCTTCACCGTATGGGGAGCCGGGACATCACAGGGATGATGAGTACAATCTCTATCACGGCTGGGCAATCTTTACCATGCCATCAGGCGATATGGGCACCTGGGAGCTTCAGCTCACCATTCACGATCAGGCGCACACCGGTTTTGAAGCAAATGGAATCATCGAAATAGATGTGGAGCCTTCCAATCGTGTAAAAACCTTTATGACAGAGGATGAGTCACGATATGTGCTGACGCTGGTCGGGCCCAAAGCCCCCTCCGTAGGGATGAATGAACTGATAGTAGCTCTCCACAAGCGGGAGTCGATGATGAACTTTCCGCCGGTGCTGAACGCCAACATGGAGTTTGAACCGTGGATGCCGTCGATGGATCACGGGTCAAGCAATAATGTCTCCCCGGTTCATGAGGAGAATGGATTCTACATCGGTCAGGTCAACTTTAACATGACCGGCGACTGGGAGCTTCGTTTCGATCTGGAGATTGATGGAGTTGAGATCGATCAGCAGGCTTTTGAAATCGACTTTTAGAGATATTGGGAGAGATTATGAAATTTAGGAATGCAATATTGATCACTCTTTTACTGCTGTCACTGCCTGCTGCGGTAATGAGCAGTAATTTAAATGAAATCATAAAGGGCGTGGTAAAACACGCGCATACCGGGGAGAGCATCCCCGGTGTCCATGTTCAGTCTGAACATGGAACGTCGGGTACAATAACAGATAAGAACGGCCTGTTCGAGCTGCAGATTGAGGAAGCGGATAGTTATCTGACGGTTTCCCACATCGGATTTTCAGGTAAACGGATCCCATTGAGTGAGGTTTGCAGTTGCCATGGAAAGCTGGAGATCGCACTTGTCCCTGTACAGTTTCGGGGTGAGGAGCTGCTTATAACTGCAGACCGTAATCAAATGCAGCATAGTGGTATCTATGGTAGCTCAAAAACCAGATCTGTTGAGGATCACATGTCGGGAATCTCCGGTTTAGATATGGTGACCCGTGCCAACATGGCGAAAGATCCCGTTATACGAGGCCTCAGAGACGGACGGGTTAACGTTTTGATCGACGGGATGCGACTCACACCGGCCTGTGTAGATGGAATGGATCCTGCAACCGCATATGTGGAGACCGATAACCTGCAGTCGATAGAGATTGGCAGGGGATTTGAAAACGGAACCGGTAAGCAGACGGCACCCGGCGGATCGGTGAACTTCTCCATGGTTCGGCCGTCATTGAACAGCGGTTTTAGGGCATCAGCAGAGACAGGGTATCAGTCGGTTAGCCGCCAGCAGTTCTATCAGGGGAGTCTATCTCATGGAGAGGAGAATTGGGCCTTCAGGCTATCCGGCACGTTCCGCGATGCGGGAGATCTTCAGCCCGGCGGGGGAGGGCGAATAGACGGGTCAGGTTTTCGGAAGGGGAATGTGATGGCCTCCGTTCTCTATGAAGCGTCACCATCACACCGGTTCAATCTGCGCTACATCGGCGACTTTGCCGGCAAAATCGGATATCCGTCGATGATCATGGATACACGCCGGGCAGATGCACACATTGGGGGCCTCGAACATGCCTGGAGCAATCCCTTTACGGGTGTTCACTCAATTACCACAAACCTCTACATAAACAGGGTTGAACACTGGATGGATGATTACGACCGGGATGTTGGAGATAGGGAGGTAATGCGTAATATGTATATGCCGATGTATGGTGAAACAGTTACCTCCGGATTTACCTCCGAGCTAAGTGCATCGAGGAGTGACCATCTATTTAATCTCTCTCTGGAGGGTTTTCGAATTGATGCATTTGCCGATATGGTGATGGAGCACACCGACCCATCAGTCAGAGATATGTATCTGGTTAATTTGGGTGATGTGGTTCAACAGAACCTGATCTTTTCAGGCTCACACACCTGGTTTGCAGGCTCCGGGTGGACCTTTGCCACAAACATCAGAGGTGAAGCCGGTATGAACCGGCTGAATAATGAGAGTGCACGGGCAACCTACCGGGCAGAGTATAATGGTGAAATTGAACTGGAACCCACTGCGCTGGCCTATCAGGTGGGAATAAAGGCAAAAAATGAGATCAGTTCCCGGCTCTCTGCCGGATTTAGTCTAAGCAGCGGAACGCGCATTCCCGATCATATGGAGCGGTATGGTTACTATATCTATCAGCCTCTGGATGGCTTTTTCTACATCGGTAATCCGGAATTGACGCCGGAGCGCAGCACTCAGGCAGAACTATTTACCCGTTTGGGAAGTGATCAGTCAAGAGTTAGCGGGTCACTATCACTTTGGGTGAACCAAATGGATAACTACATTGCCGGTCTGCGGGCCGATGATCTCTTTAAGCGGATGCAGAATATGGGCCGGGCTACTCTTAAAGGCTTCGAGGTGGATGCATCTGTCAGGTTGAGTGATCGATGGAGAGGTTCCGGATCCATAGCCTATGTGCTGGGCACGCATCAGGAACTCGAAGAGCCCTTGCCGATGATACCTCCCTTCAAAGGTCACATATCCCTGCAGAGGGTATCTGAGTCCGTGCAGCTTGAAGGGCGGTTTCGATGGGCGGCTTCACAAAACAGAATTGCAGAAGAGAACAGCCTGGAGACAGAAACAGGGGGTTACGCACTTCTCGATCTGTTTGCACAGGTGCCGTTGAACAGAAGCGTAACGATGCAGATTGGTATGGAGAATATGCTGAACACGTTCTATATAGAGCACCTCAGCGTAAACTCTATGCCGGCACCGGGGCGGAATGTTAACCTCTCTATTCAAATCAATCTGTAGGCTATAGATTGTATGTAGTAGGTAAACATACCATTACAATGAGAGTGAAATGATTCGTAAATTTCAGGCTTATCAAAGAAACACCATTTAGATGCCTGAAAAAAAAACGGAGTTTTCAGAAAAACCGGTGACGGCTGTTGCGCATTCGAATATTGCGTTGATAAAATACTGGGGTAAGCGTTCTCAATTGAAGAATTTGCCTGCAGTTGGTTCACTATCACTTACACTCGATGCATTAAGAACAGTAACAAAGGTTCAGTTTAGTCGGTCAGAAAAGGAAGACAGGCTGATTCTGAATGGATCTAAAGCTGAAGGGCAAACACTCAATAAAGTTTCACGCTTTGCGGACCTTATGGTCGGAAGTGAACGCCCTGCAATTCATGTGGAGAGCGATAACAACTTTCCAACCGGTGCAGGACTCGCTTCATCGGCCTCCGGTTTTGCCGCTTTAGCTAAGGCATTCAATGAGGCGGGATCATTAGGATTAGATGACCGTCAGCTATCTGTCTTCGCCAGGCAAGGTTCCGGCTCACCCGCACGATCCATTTTCGGTGGATTCGCGGAGATGAATAAGGGATCAGATGAGAGCGGAGA
>JAFIFA010000046.1 GCA_020832225.1 Balneolaceae bacterium | reverse complement strand
TAGCCAGCCGTCAATTTGTTGAAGTCGCTTGGTGGAACGGGAAATTTGACCGGACCCGCTTGCCAGTTGATCTAAAATGCCGAGTTGAAATCGCTGATCCATAAAGAATAATGCCTTATTTAGTAGGGTCTAGTGATGATTCCCTTGAAATCTACCATTTATAAACCAAAACCTCGAAAATTGGGGGTTCTGCAAAGGCCTCTTTAATTAAACCAAAGATTTATTTGGATAATGTAGGCTGCTTTTGATCAGTTCGTTTGCCGAGATCAGCAAAATTGACCATTTTGCTAAGGTATAATGCGCGCATAATTACGCTGTAAAAGAAAGATTAAGATTTCAATCTGTTTGTGATCATGAAGAGATACGAACCACTTAAGGGCATAACGGTTGTAGCCATTGAACAGGCGCTTTCGGCGCCACTAGCGAGCTGCAGGCTGGCCGATGCAGGAGCCCGGGTGATAAAAGTGGAGCGGGAGAGCGGTGATTTTGCCAGAGATTATGATGAGGTGGTGAAAGGGCAGAGTACATACTTTGTATGGGCAAACAGGGGAAAGGAGTCGGTGCGAATCAATATCAAAAGTGAGGACGGACAGAAGTTACTCTGCAAGTTGATATCCCGCGCGGATGTTTTTATCCAGAACCTGGCACCGGGGTCACTTCGGAAACTGGATCTTCACAGCGAAAAGCTACGTGAAACATTTCCTTCGCTCATCACCTGCGACATCAGCGGATATGGGGAAGATGGTGAGCACGCTTCGATGAAGGCATATGACAACCTGGTTCAGGCCGAAACAGGGTTGATAGATGTGACGGGTGATGGAGAGATTCGGGCCAAAACCGGCATCTCGATTGCCGACATCAGTACCGGAATTCAGGCCTATGCGGCAATTCTGGAAGCGGTAATCAACCGGAAAGAGACAGGGGAGGGTGTAGCGATTAAGCTCTCGATGTTTGACTCCATGGCCGACTGGATGATGGTTCCATGGCTCCATCAAAAATATGGCGGATCGGCACCCCCCAGAACCGGCGTTCACCATGCGGCGATCGCCCCATATGGGCCTTTCAAAACTTCAGACGGACGAGAAGTGATGATCGGAATCCAAAACGAGCGTGAGTGGAGGGACTTCTGCAACAAGGTGATGGGCGGTGAGATCAGTGATGAGGATGAGCGATTTAGCAGCAACTCCTTGCGAGTTGAAAACTCAAACATCCTTAAACAGCTGATCCGCAATCGATTTGAACGTTTCACCCACACGGAGTTGTTGACTCTTCTGAAGGATGCAAGGATTGCATATGCAAATCTGAACACGATGGAGCAATTTGCGAATCACCCGCGGCTAAGGCTGGTTCCTGTCGAGACAGAAGCGGGTGAGGTTTTAATCGCGGACCTGCCCGCCAGAGTAGAAGGTTTTAAACGTGTCTTCCGCCCGGTGCCCGCACTTGGCGAACATGACCAAATGATTAGAAAGGAGTTTGAAAATGAACTATGACGAATGGATTGGACGATCTGAAGATCGAAGCGACTCAATGTCTCCGGAACAGCTGCGTAAATTTGAAGCGTTGATGAATCGAGACCCCTCGCCTGTGTCGTCTGGTACGCCTCTGAGTGTCTGTTCCCACTGGGCCTATTTCAATCCGGTTCCGATCAATTCCGAACTGGCAGTAAACGGTACGGCACGTACCGGCGAACTCGCTCCGCCTATTGAACTGCCCCGTCGTTTGTGGGCAGGTGGGAAGATCCTCTTCAAAAAAGAGCTCCAGGCCGGTGTTCTTGCAGATAAGAAGAGTACGATCACCAAAATTGAGGAGAAAGAGGGTGAAAGCGGTAAACTCTGTTTCGTGACCTATCGCGATCAGGTTAGCGCCAAAGGAGCGGTGGCCATTGATGAGACCCGTGTTATGGTATACCGGGAGGATAGTGAGCAGGGGGCGCATCCCATTCGTACCAAACCGCTCGATATCGACCCTGACTGGAAGAAGTCGGTGAAGCCAGACAGTGTGCAGCTATTCCGTATGTCGGCACTCACATTTAACAGCCACAGAATCCACTTCGATCAGGATTATGCCCGCGATGTTGAAGGGTACCCGGCACCGTTGGTTCATGCGCAGCTCGTACTACTGCTTCTGATTGATGCCTTCAAGAATAAGCATGACGGAAAGGTGATTGAGGAGATCGAGTACCGGGCAACGGGTCCGGTTTGGCTGGGAGAGCAGATCACATTGTGTGGTCGTGAGGCAGATAATTTCCGTGCAGAGCTGAGGGCAGCGGGACCTGAAGGGAAGCTGGCCATGGAGGCAGATGTTAAATGGACCTACTCCTGGAAATAGTGCAGGTCTGGTAAATGTATTGGAGTATCTTGAACGTGAAAGTAATACGGGTAGACAAGCCGTAAATGAAGACTATCTATCATGATTGTCAGAAAAGTCGGGATCTTCCCTATATCTTTTCTGACGCAGAGACACTACGTTAAATAAAAGCTAACTAAAAACCGGGAGTCAATGATGAAGAAACTGTTCAGACACGCCATAGTAGCACTCGACCTCTCAGAGGCGAGCGACCTGATCATGGAGTACATACCACATTTCAAGAAGTTTGGAACCGAAAAGGTGACGCTGGTTCATGTTAAACCGGTTCCCTACTCAGGTGAACGAACCGAGTTCAGCTCAGACAAGGAGCGTCAAATTATGAAAGGGTATAAAAAGATGCTCGAGGAGCACGGTTTTGAAGCGCGCTTTGAGATTCGAAGCGGCGTCCACTACTACCCGCCCACGGAGATTCTGGAAGAAGCCAAAGAGTGTGGAGCCGATTTTGTGGTTATCGCAAACCGGGGTTATAGCAAGGTGCAGGAGATGCTTCTTGGAAGCACGGCTACAGAGGTGCTTCAGCGCTCACCGCTTCCGGTCTATCTGATCAATCTTGAGCTTGAGTGGGAAACAGAGGATAAGAATGTGCGGCGGCTAAAGCTTTCGGAGCAGGCTGAAAACGCTCTTAACCACGTGATGCACGCAACCGATTTCTCAGATACAGCTTTTCGGGCGTTTGAAGTGGTGAAAGAGCTCGATTCTGACGGACTGATCAGTAAGGTCTCGATTGTGCACGTACAGGGGCATCACTACCTGGCGCTGAGCGATCCGGCCAGCCTTGAGGATCTGACGGACAAGAACCGCGAGCAGCTGGATGAGATGCGGAATGAACTATCCGACAAGACCCGTGAAGATGCGGAGATCGTGATTACCTTCGGCACGCCGGCGAAAGAGATCGTAACGGCCGCCGAAGAGAAAAAAGCGACGATGCTGATTGTTGGTAGCCAGGGTAAAGGGTTTATGGAGAAGTTTTTCCTTGGAGGGGTTAGTAATCAGGTAACCCGTCTCAGTACCCTTCCTGTACTACTGGTTCCGGCAAAACGGGAAGACTAACGGATCAGGATCAGCTCCTCCTGCGGGGCTGTAAGATATTCTGCACCTTCTGAGGTAACTACGGCCATCTCCTCCACGGAGATGGTTTTGGTGCCTCCTTCAATTTCCCACATGTAGAACCCGTCGAAGGCGAATACATTTCCCTCCCGAAGTTCCCTGAAGGCGGTTTCGTGCGGTTCACGTCCCTCCTGTGCGCCGCCAAGACTCGGGCCTACATCATGGGCTACATATCCTACGGGGTGACCTGTATTCCACAACACATCCATTGAGCCATTCTCCCTCATCCAGTTTCGCTGAACGCGGTCAACATCAACTCCGGTGATACCGGGCTGCATCACCTCCAGCACCATACGGTTGCCATCACGGGCCACTTCCCAATAGCGCTGAATATCCGCCGGTGGTTCAGTTTCGTCGGGCTGCAGAACGTAGGCAAAGCGCTGAATGTCGGTTACCCACATATCGTGTACCCGAATCCCAAAATCGATCTGGATCACATCACCCGGCACGATGGTTCGGTCTGTAGGGTGGGCATGTCCGCGGTCGGGGCCGGAGTTAACCAGCGGGTTCTGATCCGGAGCCCAGGCGTCACCAACACCGATTTCAGCCATTCTCGATTTCAGGTAGTCGGCAATATCGCGATCGGTGGATTCACCCGGCACAACTTGTGCATAGGCATCAATCTGCCACTGCGCAGTTATCTCAGCAGCTTTTCGCATGATCTCTACCTCTTGCGGCAGTTTGACTGAAAGCCACTCGTAGATAAGTTCTTCGGAGGAGATCACGCGATCCCGTGCGGAATCATCCAGAAGATCAGTGAAGGCGGTGAACTGGGTATGGCTGAGTCCGTCGGCAAGCTCGTTGGAGCTGCTGAAGTTGAGGGCGAGATTTCCGCTCAGGTTTCGGTTCAGATAGTCTGCTGCCTCTGCAATCGCACCAGGTGAGCGATCAACGACGGCCACAGAGTCGTGAAGTGCGATCTCCTTCAAAGCTGTTGCTTCACCGGGAGGGGAGAAAACGGTGGACCGAACCCCATCAGGCGTTCTCTCAAAAAGGAAAACGGCAGGGGCCACTGCATTTTCGCAACCTACATGACGTGCAAGAGGGTCGTTGTTGTTGGAGCGGCAAATTAAGGCCCACGCTTCAGCGCCTGAGCGATCCATCGCTTCGGGGAGAAGCGTCTGAATTCGCTCCGCACGGATGTCGGGCCAGGGATCGGGTCCGTCAAATGGATTTTCCGTATAGGATTCTGAACTGCAGCCCGATACTGAAATAAGGAGTGCAAGAAGCGTGCAGAGGGAGAGTCGTACTGATACCGGCATGAGGCTGGATTAAATTAGTGAGTAAGCCTCAATATCGTTCTGTTAACCCTCTTGCACAACCAGATCTACATTTGGTCCGGAAACGGTAATACGGCCATTTAGTGCCGCTTCCGGAAGTGAGTGCTGTTCAACCTGAGTCTGGAGATCTGTGCACTCATCATTTGGTGTGATCTTGGTGAGCCATACCCTGAAATCATTATCAGCAACCTCATCGGTGTTGAGATTGAACTCGTGCCCGGCTTCGCAGGCCGTGTAGGATACCTCGATGATGACATCACCATCACTAACGGCCGGCAGATCGTCGCTTACTACAATTGTGTATTGAGCCCCGAAGTCAACACCTTCCGTTTCCTCTTCAACGGCGCCGCAGGCTGTGAAAATCAGCAGGGTTGCAATAATAAAAATCGGTAAAAAAGTTTGAAATCTCATGAGGGAGAATGGTTTGGGGTGGTGTTGCAAACGGTTAAGTTTAGTAGTATAAACGCAAATGAGGAGTAAACGTTTCAGGTTGATTTAGTGTGAATAGAGCAACGAACATTGTAATTCGTTTGAGGTAGCTCTGCATTTGAAGTCAATATTGTAAAGGCGAGGCTTCCCGAGGGTTCGGGGGTAGAGCGCTCGACTGGGGGTCGAGAGGTCGGTACGCTTCAAGCGTACTCGTCCCGACTATATTTATTTAGAGAATAATTATAGTGAGGTATTACACCTATATACTATTCAGCAAGACCACAGGTCGTTACTACACCGGAA
>JAFIFA010000008.1 GCA_020832225.1 Balneolaceae bacterium | reverse complement strand
ACTCAAAGCCCCGGTTAACCATCGGGGCTTTTTTATTGGCGCACAGGAACATTTGCCGGTTTATAATATTTCATATAGTAAATCGGTTCTGCATTGGGAGATTCTCGAAATTCGTATATTGAGATATCCATTAAAAAATGTAGGGATGGCTACGTTGATAGATTAATTGAGGAGATGAACAGAGAAAAATCACACAGACCGGATCCTGCACTTGAGGAAGATTCCCGTCTTCTTCATATGCTGATGGACCATCTCCCGCACAGCATCTTTTTCAAGGATGACCAGCACCGTTTTATAAGGATCAACAAGGCCTGTGCCATTAAATTTGGATTGGACGACCCGTCACAAGCTGTTGGCAAAACAGATTTTGATTTTTTTGACAAGGAGCATGCAGAAGAAGCGTTCACCGACGACAGCCGGGTATTTAGAACCGGTGAACCGATCATTAATAAAGTTGAAAAAGAGACCTTCCCTGATGGCGCCCAAAAAGTAAAATGGACGGCCACCACCAAAGTGCCATACCGTGATGAAGACGGCACCATAATTGGCACATTCGGAATCACCCGGGATATTACCGAATCGAGAGAGAGCGAGAAGAAATACAGGGATATTTTTGAGAACATCCAGGATGTCATCTATCGCACCAACAAGGAGGGCATTATCATGGATATCAGCCCGTCGATTGAAAGATATTCTGGATACTCTTGTAAAGAGCTGATAGGGTCTCAGGTATCTGAGTTTTACTATTATCAGGAAGACCGAGACCGCCTTGTTGAAGTCATGAAGGAAAACGGTAAGGTGAATGATTTCGAAATCCGTCTCAAAACCGCGGATGGTAAACTGGTATATACCTCTGTTAATTCTCATCTCCTTAGAAATGAACTTGGTGAGGTTATCGGGGTAGAGGGGATAATGAGAGATATCACCGGCCGCAAGCTGGCAGAGATCAGCCTACAAGATACCTACAATTTTTACGAGCAGATTCTTGAAACGGTAAGTGAAGGTATCTTTGTCTGCGATCACAATCTGAAGTACACCTACTGGAACCGTGAAATGGAGAAGATCTCCGGTCTTTCTGAAAGCGAAGTGATCGGAAAGAGTCCAACAGATATCTTTCCACACGTTCAACACAATGAGCTATTGAAAAATTATCAACTGGCTCTCGCTGGAGAAAACGTCGCATCGGAAGACTATTTCTATCACGTTCCGGAAACAAACCACTATGGCTGGGCACAGGCTCAATATGTGCCTATGAAAAACAATGCCGGACAGATCGAGGGAGTGCTGGTTACGCTTGTTGAAATCTCCGAACGAAAAGAGGTAGAGGAGAGACTCCGGGAGAGTGATGAAACGCTTAGAAAACTATCGGAGCAGGTTCCCGGCACAATCTATCAGTTTCAAATGCTACCCGACCGAACGTTTAAGTTTCCTTATGCCAGTCAGGGTTTTCGGAAAATTTATGGGATTGAGCCCGCTGATGTGGCAGAGGATGCTTCCGCTCTTTGGAATATTATCCATCCGGACGATCTGGAACTTATCGAAAAAAGTGTACTCGACTCCTACAAAAACCTTTCCGACTGGAAAGCCGATTACAGAATTAAAACCGATGTCGGATCACTGAAGTGGGTGCAGGGACAGGCGCGCCCGGAAAAGCAAGAGGATGGCAGCGTTATATGGCACGGTTATGTGTTCGATATCACCGAAAAGAAAAAAAAGCAGAATGAACTTCGTGAAACAGTAGATATCATAGGTGACCAAAATCAACGACTGCAGAATTTTGCTCACATTGTATCCCACAATCTTCGAAATCATGCCGGTAATATTTCGATGCTTCTCTCCCTCTTCAGCGAAATGGAAACACAAAAAGAGAAAGATGACCTGCTGAACCATCTCAATACTGCATCCAAAGCACTTAATGAAAGCATCCTGGATCTCAATAAGATTGTGGACTCACAGGCCGAGAAAGGAGATGAGCTTCGTGAAGTAGAGTTCAATGAGTATTTGGAGAAAGTGAAAACGATTCTTTCGACCCAAATTAAGCTGCACGGTGTAACAATCAATGAAGAGATTCCGGAAGGCTATAAACTGATCTACAATCCCGCATATCTGGAGAGTATTCTGCTTAACCTGGTCTCCAACGCAATCAAATATCGCCACCCTGATCGAAAGCCGGTTGTAACTATACGCCTGGAAGAGTTTGAAGACTATATCAAGATGACTGTATCAGACAATGGATTGGGCATTGATCTTGATAAACATGGCCATCAACTATTTGGAATGTATAACACCTTCCATCAAAATGAAGACTCTAAAGGTGTTGGGCTCTATATAACCAGAAACCAGATTGAAACCATGGGCGGTTCGATAGATGTTGAGAGTGAACCCGGCTCAGGCACAACATTCTACATAAAACTAAAAGAGTCTGAGCAGAGAGGATCGAACGATATTTAATACAGAGAAGCGTTATACTCTGATTGGTAAACGTTTACGTGAAAAGCCAAATACCTCAGGGTAACCAGCATGACCTCTCAAGAGAACAGCCCGAATACAAACTCTTCCCATTCCGGAATCAGGAGGATTGTTGTTGCCGCCACTCTGTTAATTGCCCTAATTCTCACCGTCTGGTTTTTGGTAAGCAGGATAGAGCTTGCCGCCGAGCGAAACCTGCTTGAAATTGTAAACAGTGAACTGGAGCCCGGCTCTGAGCTGGTATTTGGTGAATTCTCCCTGGGCCTCTTTCCTCCCAGAATTACGCTCAATGACGTGAACCTGATCCACAAAGAGCCGTTTGAAGATCAAACACCGGAAAAACCCCTCGATGCGATTCGATATTTTGAAGTGGAACACGCTGAACTGAAGGGGATTAGCCTCATAAGGCTACTCAGAGGCCGGGAGTGGAACCTGGGGTCACTAAATATTGAGGGGCTCCTGCTCGACGTTGTACCAACCACAACCGATCGCGTTACTGACAGCAGCCCGCTTGAAAACCCTTTTCCCGTTATTGTAAGTGAAGCTAATCTTCAAGATAGCCGTTTTCGTATTTTTCCCGACCGAAGCTCCGACTCACCTGTTTTTACGGCGCAAGAGATTACTCTCGGTTTAAAGAACCTGAAAATTGACGACCCTGATGCCCCTATCTACGACTATTTCGATGAGTTCCTACTCGAAATAGGGGAGATGCGTCAGCTTACGGATAACGGATTTTATGAATTGACCGCAAGGGATCTAAAAATCGATTCTTCTGAAAAGTACGCATCACTGCAGGAGTTCAGATCAAACCCGCTGCTATCAGCATATGAGATTACCACAACACTTGAGCATGAGGAGGACCGTTTTGATATCACCGGCGGACCATTTCTATTTAAAGCTTTTGATGTAATGCGCTGGCTGGAATCTGAGGATATTGTTGCGGGAAGTGTGGATCTGCAAAATCTCTCCATTGTGATCATCCGGGATAAAACCTACCCGAACGCCCCGAGAAGCTATCGCCAATTGCCCCACAGTCAGTTTGCTGAGCTGCCATTTTCTGTTCAGGTAGACTCCATCAAGTGGAGTGACGGATACATCAGCTATTCAGAGCAGTACAAAGAGGAGGATAGAAAAGGCACGATCGAATTTGCTAATGTAAACCTGACCATGCTGAACCTGCAAAACAGGGATGAAGACGAACCAATCCGGGTTGATGCCAATACAAGGTTCATGGATGCAACAGAGATGAAAGCCGCTTTCTCATTCTATCCCGGCGAGATGGCAACCCACCATATTGAGGCTGAGTTTAGTGAAATGGAACTCGATAAGATCAACAATCCCTTGGAAAATATGGGCGGCGCATCGATCAGGGAGGGCTACCTTAAATCACTCGTCCTCGATTTTACGTTGGATGAAGATAAGGCAACCGGAGAACTTGTAATGATCTACCACGATCTTGAGATCCGAATAATTGATGAAGAGACTATGGAAGAGCGAACCCGCGACCGGCTTGTCTCATTTTTTACCAACACATTTGCCGTTCGTTCTGACAACACAGATGATGATCCAAGAAAAGCGAATGTCGAGTTTGAAAGAGACAAAGAGAGATCGATATTCAATTATTGGTGGAATAGCATCAAAGAGGGACTGCTTGATATCGCAATGCGATAAACAACTGTAAAATGATTAGGGAAACATTCGGTTTGATGGTCTGTTTAAATCAAACTGAAACAGATAAATTAGACGATGCAGAACAGAGAGCACTCTTTAGATCAACCCAAAGCCGGCTCCCGTCCACCATACACCCGGCTTAGCTTTTGGTTTAAATTGGTTGCGGGAATCGCAGGGGCTCTTTTTGTAGCCTTGATACTCTCCGTTGTTCTGCTCAGGTGGGTAAATCCATCTGCAACCGGTTTCACACTGCAGGCAGACTGGGACGAGTTACCTGGTGAGCGATATAATCTCCGGGAGTACTGGGTCGATTATGACGAAATCCCCGATCATCTGACCTGGGCTGTGGTTGCGGCGGAGGATCAGCTTTTCTGGGAACACTCCGGATTTGATATTGAATCGATCAAACTTGCGTGGGAAGAGATACAGACCGGAAAAAGAGTGCGGGGCGCCAGCACTATCTCGCAGCAAGTGGCTAAAAATATCTACCTCACACCGGCGCAGTCCATGCTAAGAAAAGGGGTTGAAGCGGGAATAACCATATTAATCGAGCTCTTCTGGCCTAAGGAAAGAATCATTGAGGTCTATCTGAACATAGCGGAGTTTGGCCCGGGAGTTTTTGGCGTTGGCAAGGCATCTCAGGATTTTTTTGAAAGACTGGCGGCTAATCTGGAGCCTGAAATGTCGGCCCGGCTTGCCGCTGTGTTGCCAAGCCCTAAACGGATGAGGGTGAATCCCCCTTCACCATTTGCAGAAGAGCGAAGCAAGTGGATTCTAAGGCAGATGACTCAACTAAGCGGTATTGCATATTACACTCCGCCAGAAGATGAAGCCCAAGAGTTTGAACCCGGCATAGACCCTATGGAGATTAACCCTGAATTTTTGGAAGATGGTGGGCAATTTAACGGCTTTCAAAGAGACACAACTGCCGATACCACCAGTTACCCTGATGAGTTTGATGATATCTTGCTCGATCTCGACCCGTTAGAGCCGCTTGAACCACTGCCAACCGATACCACACCCCTTCAGCCTCCTCCGTTTTAGATGCGAATCCCGGAGTATTACTATTTTCCGACATCGCATTGATTGAACTCGATTAAACTGCCTTTTTATCCGGCTGTATCATCTTGTATATTTGGCTAAAACCAAACGTATTATGCCCGGCCCCGTTCAGCTCTCCGTACTGCTTACAACACACAGCGCGAAACAGGATTTTGACTCACTCCTCCTGCACCTGCTCCGTTTCTCAAGGGAAGATACCGAGCTGATCATCATCAACGATGCGGCAGATCAGGATAGAGGTGATGAGATCCATAGCGCACTTCAGAAGCACCCAAACGATCAGGCTTATCTCTTTGAACATGAAAAGGAGAAGGGCAGGGGCTTCTGTCTCAATGAAGGGCTCGCTCAGGCGGAAGGATCGCTTATCTGGGCACCGCTAAAAGCTGACCGGCTCAATGAGTCACTTCTTTCCGATGCTATTCGCCGATTTAAGTCTGACCCTGCAGCTTTTTGGTCGCTCGACTACCACCTTCCGCGTGAACCGACAGAGTGGATCCGAATGGGGGCTGATGGTGAACTTCCCGACGACAGCTGCCTGATCTGGAACAGGAACGTAATCTCAGCTAAAGACCTCTTTTTCAACCCATTTCTCGATCAGTTTCATGGTGCCGAACTTGCAATGAGGCTCTCTGCCCAATACAACTGGCACACAACGGATCCCTTCTTCGTTGTATCCGACAATCAGTCTCCACTGGCCGGAAAGAGCGACTTATCTGAGCTGATTCAGTCGCTTATCAGGATTGAAGCACACCCTGAAGCCCGCGCAGACCTGCTTGAAATGCTTCAACAAAACCAGAAGGAGAGCGGGCAGCGCGGAGAAGATCACCTCGCTATGGCCCGACGATATTTTAAATCGGGCGATGCAAAAAAAGCGCTCGATCATATTTCACGTTTTTTGAAACGAAATCCGGGCCATCACGAAGCGACAAGGATGAAGGTGATAGCCCTGGAGCGGCTTCGCCAGCATGTTGAAGCAGCGGAGCTGAAGCATCAGCTTAAACTTCAGGAGAAGGAGCTTCGTCTTCATGAGGAGAAGCTGACAGGTGAGAAATCAGAAAGAGCTGCAGAACCTGAAGAACCGTCACGCCGGGAAGATGATTCAGATGATGTGGAAAACCGATCCGAACCTATCTCTTCTGATATATTGGAAAAAGAGGGGGATCCTGTATATGAGACTGTAGAAAGAGATCCTGTACTGACCATTGTAATACCAACAGCCGGTGCGGGAAGACCACTGCTTGAATCGGTACTGGTAGAGCTTGAATCTGTAACCGATTCACACCAGACCAACTTGATTGTGATCGATAATGCCAGCATTGACGACACCTTCGATTACCTGCAGCAGCTTCAGGAGCGTAAATTCATGAACATTCAGGTAGTCACCAATAAATCGAACCGCGGCTTTGGTGCTTCAGTTAATCAGGGAATAGGGCTGGCAGATACAGATTTTGTATGGGTTATGCATAACGATCTCTATCCTGAAGAGGGTGCAGCAGATGTACTGATGGAGATACTTCGCAACAACCCGGATGTAACGTTGGCCGCACCCATGATCGATCAAAGCTCAAACCCGGCCCAGCAGCTTCAGGAAGATGAAGAAGCAGAGTTGATTGAGATGAACACAGCCGATAGCTGCTGCTTTATGGTGCGATCAGATATACCGGTCCGCTTCGACGAATCTTTCGGCCTTTGCCACTACGAGATGGACGACTTCTGTCGCCAGATCCGCTCCGAAGGGGGAGTAATTGCAGCGATACCCGCGGCTTCCGTTACGCACAAGGAAGGTGAGACCACCGAGATGATGGGGCTCCGAATGACGCCGCACCTTAAATGGAAAAACCGGGAAATGCTGGTGGAGAAATGGGGAGAACCACAAACCTACCGTATTCCGGAGCAAGGTGATCATCCCGACCGCTTTATCAGGCTTGGTGCTCCCGAAAACCCGGCGGATCCGCCTGATGAGTGGGTGATTACCGTACAGAACTATCTGACGGATGAGGTGAGAACCGATATTCTCAGACGATCGTGGAGTGAAGATGAGCTGATGACGATCGTCTCCACACTACTTATCGCAGACGAACGTGAACTGCTTCGGGCACTCGAGGATAAGCTGAATGATCTTGAAATTGACCCTTCACTGCTGCTTCTCTTTACAGGCTACTACTTCCGGAAGAATATCTACTCACGCTGCAGACACTACCTAAAAAAGGCGGGCAATTCTCACCCGGCCTTTGATCTCTACCGCCTCAAAATTCTTGTAGCCGATAAAGAGATCGATGAAGCTGCGCCGCTGCTCACCGAGCTGATGACCCGCTACCCCGCCAGCCCCGACCTGTTTCAGGTTGCCGGAGATCTCTACAAAGTGGCAGGAGATGAGGATGAAGCCAAATCGTTCTATGCGCTGGCCAATCAAACAGATCCTAACAGATTCAAAACCGAGGATACCGCTTTTGAGATCCGGCTTTAAGGTAATGTTAATAGTATTTCAGGACTTAGCTACTTTGTGGTAAATATAGATCGCGAAGATTTGCCACTGAGGCACGGAGAATTCCGTGCTTTTCCTTGCCTCGGTGCCTCCGTGGCATTCTTCAAATCTCTTTAAGAGATAATGAAGCGAAGAGTGTTCAAGTATATATCTTAAGTCGAAACAGATCCTTCATTTCGCTTCGCTACATTACCGGTGACAGATTTGAAAAATGCTTCTTATTCACGAACCGAACACCCCTCCCGGCTTACGCCGTACTCCCCTCGAGGGGAGATCCATTCTGTCACCTACTCAATAGTGTTGCCCGTTTTTGGGCAAAATTAGTGGCTCAGGTTGACGCGTTCCACTTTTAACAAAGGCGGCTTTTCAGTTGTGGTGCTTTGCAAGGAATTGTCTTACGCCGCATACCAAGTTTAAAGAGAGACCGTGTTGAACAGAATATCGCTCTTGGAGATTTACTACTACCCGGTCATTTAAATCCACCGAGCAGGTCATCCTGAATGAAATGAGTGCAGCGTGTGAAATGAAGGACCTGTGAGGAGTATACTCACGATTTAGAAGTCACTACTTTCTATTTTAGAGACTGCGAGATGCTGATGAATCTGAAAAAATGACCTCAAACCACACACAAACAGAACACTACCCCTTCAGTTCAATCATCTGAAGAAGCTCTCTCAGGTCGTCAACCTTTTTGGTCTGATTTGATTTGGTGTAGCTGTGAATGAGATTACGTACACATCGCGATAGAATGTCCAGCTCAGAGGATTTCTGAAGATGCTCCGGTCGGGGCTCAATACCATTCTTCTTCAAAAAGTAGTAGCACTGGTCGTAGCTGACAATCGTACCACCATCAAATGGGTCGATCAGGATTTCTCTGTTCTGTGTCTCATACATCAGCATAAAGTGGATCGGCATGTTTACGCCGTAGAATGGGAGGCTCAGCCTTCGCCCAATAAAGATAACGAGGAGGCTCAGCATTATTGGCAACCCTTTGCGTCGCTCGATAACCCTGTCCATAAACGCATTTTCAGGATTATGGTAATCCTTGGAGTCGCCACGAAAGCGAAGCTCCCGAAAGATAAACTGTAACAAAATCTGCATCTTCTCCTGAACAGAGGGAGTGTAAGCAATATCACTGCTGATCTGGCGGGCTATCTGGTCCAGCTTCCGAACATAATCTTCAGTGCGCATTGTAGGATTTCCAAACCGGCAGAGCAGAAGTATGGC
Organism: Balneolaceae bacterium; assembly: GCA_020832225.1. GTDB lineage: Bacteria > Bacteroidota > Rhodothermia > Balneolales > Balneolaceae > Rhodohalobacter. The sequence goes on along the minus strand of JAFIFA010000008.1, from coordinate 17,420 downwards.
TCGTTCAAGCTGACGCGGATTGTCGATTCCCTGCTCACTCAGCAGTGAGAACTCCTCATAAAGAGAACCTATAGTGATATTGTAGATGATGTTGTTGATCGTTTCCCGCTCGCTATCGTTAATCGACTCACTCCGGTATTGATCCAGCAAAGGCACAGCCTGTTCACCCAATTCGCTGAATCGGCGCTGCACACCCGTCTGAACCTCGGGATCCGGATCCTCAAGTAGATAGATCAGTGACTCTATTTCACTTTTTGTCGTCATAATACCTTCTTTGACTTTGGTAACAGCAACTTTCTCTTTAATCATTCAATTCCGCAAATGGGAGACAAGTTAACATTTCTTTGGCACCATTTGAATTATCGACAATCAGACTCAAAACCGTAAACTCAGAGGAATGGTTTTCGGGTCTCCAATCTCCGACTGAAATTTGTATCTTTAGCCGTCATCAATTTTACTTAATCAATTGTAATGAAAGCAGGTATCCTCTCCGAAACTGACCGCCTAAAAAAGGTAATCGTTCACACACCGGGCAGAGAAGTCTCTCTGGTAAATCCAATTCTTAAGGAAGAACTCCTTTTCGATGATATTATTTTCGAAAATGACGCCCGGGCAGAACATCTCGATATGCTTAAGGTTTTTAAAGCAGCAATGCCTGATGACGGGGAAATTTTCGAAGTTCTCGACCTTGCCCATAGCTGCTTTGAGAGTGAGGATGTGCGCCACGAATTCATTGAATTGATGATTCGTGAACTTCCGGAGGATAATATCCACACCGTAGAGAACGAATTGAAAAAACTGGGAGCCACCGATCTTCTCACTTTTGTTGTTGAGGGGTCGCTCCCACCGAACCGAAATTTCAATATTCATCCGGCTCCCAACCTGCTCTTTACACGGGATCTTGCAGCAGTCTGTGGAAATGGAATCATTCTCTCGAGAGCCGCCAGAAAAGCAAGAGTCCGAGAATTTCTGATGATGGAGATGATTGTTCAGAACCACCCGCTGTTTGATGATCTTCGGAATAACGTCATACATATCGGCGGACAGCAGTCGATAGAGGGTGGAGATGTTCTGGTTGCAAATGAAGATCTCGTACTGATCGGCATGAGTGAACGCACCTCTTTCTCAGGGCTGATGAGTGTTGCAGAACAGCTTATAGACCAGGGTGTTGAGAATGTTCTCGCTGTAGATATACCGAAACAGCGCTCCTCCATGCATCTCGATACGATCTTCACCTTTGCCGATCACTCTGAGTGCGTAGTATTTCCGCCCGCTATTGAAGATCAAACCGATAACGTGGTTCATCTTTTTGGAAATGGAGATTTTGTGGGCACAAAACGACATTCATCTCTGAAAGGGGCCCTCGAAGAGATAACCGGCAATGATTTCACCTTCATCAAATGTGGCGGCGAAGAGAGGATCAATCAGTATCGGGAGCAGTGGACCGATGGCGCCAATGTCTTTGCGCTTGCCCCGGGAGTGATTGTAGGATATGAAAGGAATACCCGTACATTCGAGGAGATGGCTGATTATGGTTACACCCATATGGATCAATACTCATTCATTGAGAAATATACCGATCGCAAGTTCGATCCGAAAACAGAGGGTAAAATTGCCATCAGCTTTCAGGGCCATGAACTCTGCAGGGGACGTGGTGGAGCGCGCTGTATGACGCTTCCTGTTTTAAGAGAGAAACTAGGTTGATCTGCTGACAAATGATATGAACGGTTGAGGGCGAATGCTGATTCACTACATGCAGCCTGCAACTGAATTTTATGCCCCTATAAAGCGATAAAAAATTGCCGTACCCCCAAACTCACATTCCGGATGAGATTCCCGAGCTACCTGATAAGCCACAAAAAAACAGGCCCGGGCTGCTTACCATATTGAAGCACACGTTGCTCTTCGTCCTTACATTTCTGTCGGTAACCTTTGTCGGGATATTTTGGGTTGGCCAAACAGCAGAAGCCGAAAGCTATTGGTCGATGTGGCCAGAAGGAGCACTTTTTGCAGCACTGCTGCTCGCATTTCTGGCTACTCATGAATTTGGACACTATTTCGCTGCCGTTTATCACAAGGTGAAAGTCTCCCTGCCATACTTCATTCCCATTCCTATCGGTATTGGCACGATGGGGGCCGTCATCAAAATCGAGGAACAGGTTAGGGACACCAAAAAGCTGTTCGATATCGGAATTTCCGGACCAATTGCCGGTTTTATCGTTTCACTTATTATTCTCCTGTATGGTTTCGCAACTCTTCCTGACCCATCGTTCATCGAAAATTTTGCCGGCCATGAAGAGGTTAAGGAGTATGTCGAGAATACGGGCACATTCCCCGACACACCGCCCGTAAGCACCTCAGAAGAGGCAGCCACCATCATACTTGGCGAAACCCTTCTCTACTCGTTTTTAGCCGGTTTCTTCGATAACGTGCCACCAATGTATGAGATGTATCACTACCCATTTCTCTTTGCAGGCTGGCTCGGCCTGTTCTTTACAGCACTGAACCTTACCCCGGTAGGTCAGCTCGATGGGGGGCATATTCTCTATTCACTCATAGGCTATAAAAAGCATCAGGTTGTGGCCAGATATATTTTTGGAGGGATTACCGCATTGGGCGGAATTGAAGCAATACCCTTCCTCTACGTAGCCATTTCGGAGTGGATGCCTGGATACGGGTATCTCTCTTTATTGTTTTGGGCCGTTGTGCTGCTATTCCTGCTCAGAAAAGGCTTCCACCGTGAACACACATGGATTGCGCCGGTCTGGGCTCTCTCACTGATCGGTTCCGTGGCCTATCTATATGGAGTAGTTGGAGGGTTTGATCAATCCGGCTCACTCATATGGACATTCTGGAGCTTTTTTCTCGTATATTTCGTGCGAATTGAACATCCCCCTGTAATGTTTGAACAGACACTCTCTCCAACACGGAGAAAACTTGGCTGGATCAGTATGGTTGTCTTTATCCTCTGTATCAGCCCAACACCAATCTACTTTCTGAATTAATCCAACTACTAAGAATCAAAAAGAACCATGTATTTAAGAATTACCCTCATATTTCTCTTCTCTCTACTTTTGGTTGCCTGCGGAAACGATGGCGACAGACAGCTCATTGATGAGGACCTCTCCCTCGGCGAACAGGTTGAAATACTGATCCAGGCGGATGAGTATGAAACAGCCCTCTCTATCCTTGAAGATGAAGACCGGGAAGACCCTGAAGTGCGCCAACTGCTTGAGATGACCCATCTGAACTATGGCCTCAACAGCATGAGTACATTTGATGCAAATGAGATGCGCACACGCATGAACTTTGCATTGGTCCAGTTTGCCGAAGTGCTTGAACTGAACCCGAACAACAGCATGGCCCAGGAGCAGATCGAACAGATCCTCTCGATCTACGACACCATCCCAGATCGCGGACCCGAAGAGGAGACGCTCGAACGACTTCGCGAGGTCGGTATCGATTACTGATCCCTTTGATCCGGTCTTAAATCCACCTATTTTTAATTTGAATGCCTGTGATTCGTTACAGGCATTTTTTTTAGCAGAACCTCTCACTCTGAGAAAAACCCGTTTTGGCCAAGAAGAATCAGCAGCAAAAGAAGCAGCCCCCAAAAATTGAAAATCGCAAGGCGAGGCACGACTTTCATATAGATGATACCTATGAAGCCGGAATCGTTTTGAAAGGCACCGAGGTTAAGTCAATCCGCGCAGGCAAAGCAAGTCTGAACGAAGCGTTTGCATACCTCAACAGGGGAGAGGTTTGGCTGAAGAATATGTACATAAAGCCTTACGAGCATGGCTCCTACAATAATCATGACGAGAGAAGAGACCGCAAACTGCTCCTGAAACGAAAGGAGATTCGTGAAATGGATAAATATACAAACCAGAAAGGCTTTAGTATTGTACCATTAAAACTCTACTTCAAAGGGGGGTATGCGAAAGTGCTTATAGGTCTTGCCCGCGGTAAGAAGCAGTACGACAAGAGGGAAGATATCAAACAGAAGGATATGAAGCGTGAGCTGGACAGGAAAGTGAAGGGGAGCTTCAAGGTGAATTGGTAATCCCTTCTTTAGATCCCGGACGCATTAGGATAAAAAAAAAGGCTCCCTACCGCATGGTTGGGAGCCTTAATATTTTTAGAAGTGTGAGGAGAATTAACCCTGCTGCTCTTCTCTCTCTTCGATCAGAGATTCAACTCTTGTGAGAAGCTCAGGATCTTGCTGTGCACCCATCAGAATACCCTGATACCGCTCTGCAGTAAGTCCGTTATCTTCAATTACAGCGATCATTTCCTGCTCAGCGTCACCCTGAAGTTCCATCAGTTTTGGCTGCAGCTCCTGGATTTTTTGCATCTCTTCGTCTGAGATATCAACTTCGTCTGCCATTTGTGGATTTTGCATGGCCATCATAAGTTGCTGAAATCGCTCAAAGCTGAAATCTTCTTCTTCAACAGCTTCTTCGATTTCTTCCTGCAGTTTAATCTGGATCGGTTCCAGCTCAAAAATAGCAGTTACCAGCTGATCAATCTCTTCATCACTCACATCCGCTGATGTAGGTACATCAGGCATTTGTGGTTGCTGTTGCTGCTGTTGTTGTTGCTGTACCTGTGCAAAAGCGGCTGAAACGCCGAATAACAGGGCAACGATTGCGATGCTTAAACTTTTTACTAATCTCATTGGTAAGGTGTTAATTGTGTGATCATTTGTAAGTATCTGTTACTTACAACTACATGTAGTAGTTTTTTGTTTCATTGATTATAAAATCTTTATTTTTAATGCCAATCACAAAAAGAGTAAATGGTGAAAGGCCATTCTACCTTAAAAGATGTTAAAAACCTCCTGTAAGCCGAATTCTGTCTCCACCGTTAGGTAGCGGCAATCATTTATCTGGTTCTGAGGTCACCCGCAGAATCTAAGCGTTCCACCCGGTTGTATAGCGACGGGAGGCGCACAACCTGCGTGAACTTGCACCCCGTGAGGTTTACCATGCACACGACCGTCACCGGTCGCGACGGTGAGCTCTTACCTCGCCTTTTCACCTTTTCCCTCTGGAGCTTCAGCGAAGAAGGCTTGCCCCTCCATCTCCACTTCAAAAGGTAGTCTGTTTTCTGTGGCACTGTCTGTTCCTCCGCTATTATGGCGGAAGACCTTCCTGTTAGGAAGCACGGTTCCCGTTGGTGTTCGGACTTTCCTCCCTCCGGCAGAGCCGGAAAGCGATTGCCCGGAGGTTTTTAACAATGTATTGATAATCATCGTTATTGGAATGAGAACGATTGAGATACCTATAATGGTATTCCGTCTCAACCCGTTAACGGGATCACCCTCGATTTATATCGTAGGAAAGTAAAGTTTTGGTCAGATTTTGACCATTTTCTTGGCTTCGGTAAAGAAGGAAGAATCCACAACGATTCGTCCGCTGTGTTCATCAACAATCACCTTGTTCTTTCTGCGAACCTCTACCTGTGTTTGGGGAGGCAGTGCCATTCCAAGTGCAGCCCCTCTCTCCATTGGAACAACCGCGATGCCGTTGTTGAGGCCGTTTCTGAGGCGATTGTAGCTGCGTACGTACCGGTCGTCCAGCTCCTCTTCAAGTTCTTCCCGTTTCTCCAGAAGCTTATCCTCTTCCGTCTTCGTGCTTTCGATCACCTTGTCCAGGTTCTCTTTCTTACTGTCGTAAAGCTTTTCTGTTTCTGCAAGAGCCTTTTGGTGCTCTTCGAGCTCACCGGTTAGCTCCTCGAGTCTCTTTTCGATATCCTCAATTCGCTTAACCGCATTTTCAACAAATACTTTCTGAGACTCGATCTCTTTGGTCAGGGCATCATATTCACGATTGTTTCTAACCGTAAGCTGCTGCTCCTCGTATTTCTTGGTTTTGTCAGCAGAAGTTTCCATATCCAGCTCAAGCTTCTTCTTTTCAGCTTTGAGGGCATCTTCCTCCTCTTCGAGCTGACTGATTTTGGCTTTATGACGGTTGATGTTCGTTTCAATATCCAGAACCTCTTCCGGAAGGTCGCCACGAAGTTGACGGATCTCGTCAATTCTGCTGTCTATGTATTGCAAATTTGCGAGTTGTTGGAGTACCTCTTGCATGGTGGTAATTGGAGTATTTAGATGTTTTTATTTTCAAAATCTGTGACATAGACCTTCATTGGATTGGTTACCGATGAAGTTGCATCAACTGTCAGGTGTTCAAACGCTTCGGCAAGCTCTTTTCGAATCGCTTCAACAACCGGGAATTCGCTTTCATAATGGCCTGCATCAATCAGCAGAAAATTTTTCTTTTCGGTAAAGAAATCGTGGTACTTGATATCTGCCGTTACAAATGCATCCGCACCGGCCTTCATGGCCGCTTTTTTCAGAAATACACCCGCACCTCCACAAACGGCTACTTTCCGGATTCTTTCAGCACCGCCGGAATAGCGGACGGCAGGTACATCGAGTGCACGACAAACCAAATGGAGAAATTCATCCATCGCAATTCCTTCATCGGGATATTGGCCCAATACTCCCATACCAAAATTGTTGGTAGGTGTGGCCATCTCCATCTCATGGAAACTACCTTTTTTGAGAAAACCCTCTTTCTGAAGAGCCGACTTGAGCTGACCCACATTGTGGTGATCAATAATGGCTTCAAAAGACTTTAATCCCTCTTTTCGGCCATCAACTCCAAAATAGTGTGCCTCTTCAGCTGAGTAGTAGTTCAATAGTTCCAGCACCGCTTTGGTATCCTCTGCAACTGTGGTGAGAGAGATCTTCCGGCTGATCGTATAATTTTTTTCAAGAAACCGGAGATCGTCGAGGCCCAGATTGTTGGCCAGAACGAAAGAGACACCATCGAGAGCGGCATCCAGATTTGTGTGCGCGGTAAGCAGGGCAATGTTATTCTGAATCATCCGGTAGATAATTCGTCCCTGCTCGTCGGTGGGGTTGATTGAATTGATCTCCTTAAAGATAAGCGGGTGGTGCGAAACAATAAGTTCACACTCTTTTTCCATCGCTTCCGAAACAACCTCTTCTGTTACATCGAGGCAAACCAGTACTTTTGAGACGGGTGCTTTCGGGTCGCCTAGGAGAAGCCCTGTGTTATCATAACTCATCTTTATACCAGGAGGAGCCCATTGATGTATAAAGTCGGTTATATGGCGAACCTGAGTCTTCAAGTTAATTCTCCTCCGGTTTCCGTAGCTGTTTCTCTGCTAATCCGGGAGGAAATCTTCGCGCCAGATCTATATGGGAATATCGCTGATGTGTCATAATCATTTTCACAGATATCAAAAATACGATTAATTTTATTCCATTGAAAACAATTTCACACCCTTTTATCCTGCACGGCCTTCCGGGCACCTTGAATGCACTATTTTCCCTCATTCAATCCATAAACATAGATACGCATTCGGTCGCATCGGAATGTTCACAAGCTTATCTTTATTCAAACATATAAATCCAATGAACCTCCCTCGAAAATGAGCACACTGCAAGAGCGTTATAAAAGCGTCAATGAGCGAATTAAAAAAGCATGTTCGGATGCCGGCCGATCTCCTGATGAAATTACACTGGTGGCTGTAAGTAAAACCAAACCGGACGAAGATGTAATTTCACTTTTAAGGGAGGGGTATGTTCACTTTGGCGAAAACAGGGCTCGTGCCCTTGAAGACAGAATGGAATCTGTGCAGAATACCTCTGCTGTCTGGCACTTTATTGGAAACCTTCAAACCAATAAAATTAAATATATGGTGCACAGGGTAAACTGGATTCAGTCCATCCACAAGAAGAAGGCCCTGAAAGAGGTGGAAAAGAGAGCATCCGAAATTAATCGTGAAATCCAGGTTCTTATCCAGGTAAATATCAGTGAGGAGGATCAGAAGAGCGGCTGCGATCCCGAACAATTAAGCGGAATGCTGAAATATGCGCAGGACCTTAAATACACCAAAGTTCGCGGATTAATGGGCATGGCAACGTTCACGGATGACTCTGAAGTTGTGCGGCCCGAATTCAAATTGCTGAAATCACTTCGGGATGAGCATCTCCATCTGAACGGTGGTTCCGTTGACCTGAAGCATCTCTCCATGGGCATGACAAACGACCTTGAAGTTGCCATACAGGAAGGATCCACCATGGTTCGTGTTGGAACCGCCATTTTTGGTGAACGTAACTATTAGACTTTCTTCCCGTTATAACGTAATGTGGTTAAACAGTAAATCTCTATCTTAAACACTGGGCATTATGTCGGCATGGATTTGGGTATTGATACCGCTTGTGGCGATAGTTGGTGGTTACATCATCGATTATCAGAAGAATAAACTAAAGTGGCAGTCTCAAACCTCCAGTAACGAACAGGAACTTGAGGAGCTGCGCCTGCACCTGCAGCAGATGAGGAAACGAATTGAGAATCTGGAAGCCATTGCTGCGGGTGATCCTGAAGGGTTTGAACGATCTCACAGCAAAATCGAGGTCGATCCGGAAGAGTCAATCAGAACTGAAAATATGAATGAAGTTGCCCGCAAAGCAAAACAAAAAGGTGAATAATTATGTATGGTGAAGATGTTGCAATCATTGCGATAGTTTTTGGCTCGGTTTTATCCATCGTTTTTATTGGAGTTCTGGGTAGTATCATCAAAACAGCAATTAAGCGAAAATCGGGAGATATATCGGAGAACAAGGAGTTTCTGGCTGCACTCAGGGAGTTTAAGGAGAAAACCGACCGCCGTCTTAGCAATCTTGAAGCAATTGTTGCCGGAGACCAACCCGGTGATTCGGTCTCATCCAAAACAAGCGACCGAAAAAAGGAGGGAAGTCGGGAACACGGAAGCTCCATTGAGATTGAATTGAACCCGGATGAGAGTAAAGATAAGAGTGGTAATAGCGGAAAAATCAAAAATATGCTGAATCAATAAACTCTGAATACGGTCACGGAAATCTTATCGTTGAATTGTTCCGCTTCTTTTAACATGTTTCGATAATATCAGGTATCGGTCTCTACTCATCCCTTTATCAGGTAGTTTAACCTAATTTGTTCTCTATTATGAAAAAACTGACGGCTCTGGAAATCAAACAGCAGCAATTTGAAAAGTCTCTAAGGGGATACGATGTATCCGAAGTGCAGGCTTATCTAAGTTTAATTGCAAATGAGTGGGAACAGCTGGTTGGCAGAAACCGCGATCTTGAATCGCGTATCGAGCGAATGGAAGATAAATTGCGCCACTATGAGCGGGTAGAGGAGGCACTTCACGAAACCCTTCAAACTGCCAAGGATAATGCCGAGCAGAAGCTTGGGGGCGCACGTAAAGAAGCTCGCAACATGATCGAAAAAGCTGAAATCGAGGCCGACTCCATCGTAAGGGAGGCAAGCCAACAGCGACAACAGATCCGGCAGAGTATTCTTCGTCTACTCGATCGCCGCGAAGAGATCATCAGCGGTATCCGTTCCTATCTTGATATTGCTCAGGAATCTCTCAACCATTTCAGCAAAGATGAGGCTGCACTCTTCACCATCCCAAAAGAACAGCCCGTTGATCCGGAGCAGGCAGAGCGTGATTTCTCCGAAGAACCTGAAAGAAAGCGCAAGCCACGATTCGATTTTGATTTTGACAGTGATGAAGATGCTGAAGGGGAGAAGGCTGAAAAGGAGAAAGAAAAGCCGGCAAAGCCTCAGAGTCTCGATGACATCCTCGATGAACTTGATTAACTTCCCTTCATACACAATCACGATATAAACAGATTTCATGACCCACGAGACGATAGAGGAGTTCCGAAAAAAGAGAAATGAAGCGCTTGAACTGATTCAGGCCAGAACCGACATGAAGCCGGAGTATATGCTGATTCTTGGCACGGGTCTTGGGCAGCTGGCGGAGGAGATGGAGATCCATACAGAGATTCCATATGATGAAATTCCTCACTTTCCGGTCTCTACCGTTGAGAGCCACGCCGGCAAACTGCTGTTCGGTATTCTGGGCGGAAAGGAGATTGTGGCTATGCAGGGCCGGTTTCACTACTATGAAGGCTATACCATGCAGCAGATTGCGTTTCCGGTACGAGTACTGCGAGCGCTGGGTGTTGCCACATTGTTTGTGAGTAATGCATGTGGCGGCATGAACCCAAACTACAGCCGCGGTGAGGTCATGCTGATTCGTGACCACATCAACCTTCTTGGTGATAATCCGCTAATCGGGCCGAACGATGAACAGCTCGGGCCCCGATTCCCCGATATGAGTGAACCCTATACCGAACGACTAATGGATATCGCGCAGACAGTTGCTCTTGATGAAGCGATACCCATGCATCAGGGTGTTTATGCTGCGGTGAGCGGGCCAATGCTGGAAACCAAAGCGGAATATCGATACCTGAGACTCATTGGCGCTGACGTAGTTGGAATGAGCACGGTTCCTGAGGTGATCTCTGCTGTACATATGGGCATGGAAGTACTTGGCATTTCTGTAATTACAGATGAATGCTTTCCGGATGCACTGCAACCCGTGAAGATGGAGGAGATTTTGGAAGCCGCAGGAATGGCTGAGCCAAAAATGACACGGGTTATCATACGGGTACTGGAAAAACTCTGACTTAAAAAAGAGCGGCTCCATTTGATGTAACAGTTTAGGATATCAGACATCCTTATACCAAATGAGCTGAGAGAAGCGTTTTTCATTCAACCGTCTCTTGAAGGAGACATTTAGCTGAAAAAGGTGTATTTTTCGGTACAGCAGAGACAAATTCTCTGGATATAATTATTAATACCAATAGCAGATCACTGCATGAGCTTTGACGATTTTGACGGAGGCCCCGTCTGGAATGAATTTCAGTGGGAGGCTCACCTTAACGAGATCGAAAAACGAAGCGAACAACTTCGGCGATTCATCACTTCTGATCCCAAAGGCAAAACACCCCGATGGATAACACTGCTTCAAGAAAGCATCGATGAATTTGATGCTGTTGAAGCATTTATTGAAGAGGAGCTTCTTCTCGATGAGGCGTACTTTCCTGAAGATGAGGACGACTGGGAAGATGAGGATGATGAGTGGGATGAAGATGATTTCTTCTTCCAGGACGATATCTTTCCGTTTAGCGGCGACGATGATGACGACGACGATTTTGACTACGGTGAAGACTGGAAAGAGTTGAGTGAAGATTTCACGCTCTCAGACTACGGTTCTATTGAGAACCTGCAGCTCTATCAGGATGCCCGTAATTTTGCCGTTGACGTTCTGAAGTGGGGGGAGACTATTCCTGCCAACCTTCAAACCAAACAGGTTCACGAGTTTGTGAGCAATGTGCTGAAAATCACTTCCAAGCTTGCCGGTGGCTACTCATTCGGTTTTGAGCAGGATGTATTGGGTGGCAATATCGCCTACACCAAAAAATCGCTCCAAAGCGCCAACGAAGCGCTCGAATATCTTCAAACCATGAAGCGTGAGCCGTTTATCGTGAAGGCTGTATATGCCAAATTTCATAGCCGTCTTTATGAGATTCGCAATGATATTGGTGTCTATGTCCAGGAACTTCGTGACCGGTTCAAGTACGGCCTTGAATAAGCTTATCCTATTTGGAAACTCTGTTGGGATGACCGGTCAGAATATGCTCCCAATGCCAATGCGTAGACTCCTCTGAAAGAGAAGAAGGGTCTTGTAATAATAGGCCATATCCCCTACAGATCCTTCATTTCACTCGCTACGCTCGTTTCATTCAGGATGACCTGCTCAGGGTTGTAACTGGCCGGGTATAAGTATCATGCCAAGAGCTATGTTCAATCTTACCCGGACTCTTCCCTAACCCTCGCTCGTAGCTGATGATATTTCTTGTAAACCACCACTTTGAAGGGCCGACTTTATTGAACCCTTGAGTCACATGTAGATTCTTCACCTGCTAAGGTTATTAAAGTTCTGTTCTTTTTTTCTATATCTTCCGCCACCTCCTTTAAGGGTCTGAAAAGCCTACTGAATAATGAAAAGCTACTTCCATTTATGTGCTTCAGTGGCAATACAATTAGCTTGGGATGACAATCTATTCTATAATTACTATCCTTAGTAAAGGATAAATACAGGCAGTACTCCCATGTCTCAAAAACAAAGAAAAGATAATTGCTCTGAAGGAAAATTACGCATACTCCGAGAGTTGCTCGAAAATGATGAACTCCCGGCAAAAGAGAGAATCGATGATGCTCTAACGTTTTTAAAGAAACAGTCAGCTGATCATAAAAGCCAAAAATCTGCACAGAAGCATGATATCGACAAAGAGCTCGATCCCAAATATCAATTAATTTTAGACCACTCTCCCCTGGCAGTGCTCCACTTTAACAAAGAGGGGATCATCACTCACTGCAACAACCAGCTCGTTGAGCTGCTTGGATCCAATCAGGAAGCATTGCTTGGGCTCGACATGACGGAACTGCCGGATCAACAGTTAGTTAAGGCCCTTCGTAATGCTCAAAGTGGAAATACAGGCCATTATAGAGGGCACTACAAATCCGTAACCTCCGGTAAGGTAATTCCTGTTCATGGCATATTTATTCCGTTGCGAGAAAAAGGAGGAAGCCCTGCCGGCGGCATCGCCATTATTGAAGATGTAACCGAACGAATTGAGTCTCAGAAACAACTTCGAAAATTCAGATTGGGAATAGACAGGTCACCAAACCCTGTATTCACCACAGATACTGACGGCCACATTCAATATACCAACGCCGCCTTCGAAAAACTCTACGGCTACACTTCAAAAGAGGTTATAGGTAAGAATCCCCGTATTCTTAAATCAGGAAAGCAGACTGAAGAATTCTATAAAGATTTTTGGAGAACTATCACAACAGGTAACGTCTCTCGGGGAGAGATGATCAACAAAACCGCCGATGGAGAGTACGTGAGCGTTCTCTACTCTTGCAGCCCAATCATGGTGAGCGACGGGGAGATCATCGGGTTTATCTCCATACAGGATGACATCACGGAGCGGAAGGAGATGGAAGCGAACATCAGGGAGACGCTGGAAGAGAAAGAGCTGATGCTTTCCGAGATACATCACCGTGTAAAGAACAATCTTGCCCTGATTTCTGCACTGCTCACGCTTCAGATATTTAAAACGGATGATGAGTCACTCCAGCAGAAGCTTTCAGAAAGCACACTCCGAATTAAAACCATCGCCAACGTACATGAGCATCTCTATCAATCGGGCAGTCTGAAAAATATCAGCTTTCGCGACAACTGCAGGTCTCTTATTCAAAATATCAAGAATACACTCCAGTTCGATACAAAAATTCAACTTAACTACGCTTGTTCAGACCACCGAATCAGTATTACCCAGGCTATCCATCTGCTACTGATCATTAATGAGGTGGTCAGCAATATCATACATCACGCATTTGAAGGTTTAAAACAAGGAGTGATTGAGGTGACGTCGCAAGTTGAAAAAGGCCATTTTCATCTTACTATTTTGGATAATGGATCGCCGCTGCCTGAAGGGTTTCCGCAGAGTGCAAACTCCTCCATGGGCCTTGAGCTTATATCTATACTCAGGCAAGAGTTGAATGCTGAAATCAGTTTTCAGAGAAACGGGGAGCTGAATCGATTCAGCTGCACTTTTCCTATCGTCACTCCAGAAGAGGAGATACTCAGTTTCAGGAAATTTCAAAACAGAGAGAGTGGAAAAACTATCCAATAATGTTCGTTCATCTTTGAGTGAAAATAACCCTTCTGCACCAATGAGGTGGTGTAATGTCCAATAATACTATTGACAGATATTGATCCCTCCGATAATTGGAATTCCATGAAATTCGCCCCTGAACTCCGAAATGGTTCTTTCGTCGGAATACTGATTTTCTCTTTCATATTCTGAGTAGTTATACATCGTCATATTAAATTCACCACTTAGAAGGCCAATAGAACTATCACCTACAGTTATTTCAACTCTCTCAACATCGAAAGTTTCGTCTTCTGGATTTTCTAATTCCCATACTTCGATAGGCTGCCATTCATCAGCGGTGTGATCAAGAAAGTTCGGGATACTCCAGTGACTTCCGCTACCATCAAAGCCGCCCCACATACGTTTGAAAGAGCGCGTCCATGATCCGGTCTCCTCTTCGATATTGGCCTCCATTGTGACCGTTAAGTCTGCACCGCCAAGATCTGTCCAACCAGCAGCCATCACAGCACTTAGATCATAGGGAAAGGGTGTTGGTGCTTCGGGTGAGTCGGCAGAAACACAGGAAGTGGTGTATTCAAAATAATCGGAGCTTACGGTGAGTTCGCCACAACTTTCAAGAACAACAAATGAAGCCGATGCCGTATGTGTCTCACCGGATGCTTCATCATCATAAATAAATACAATCTCGACGAATCCCTCTTCATCCGGAGTGAATGTTCCACTGCTCGATAGAGACCCCGCCCCCTCCATGTCCCAATCGATCTCTTCAAATGGAATCTCTATGGCACCTATTTCTTCTGAAAAAGGATCCCCTATAAATGGCTGAAATGTAAATTCATCATCCAGGGCAACACATCCGGAATTTGGCTGCATGAACAGCATTCCCTGGCTGTCGTCTTCGTCAATTACCCGAACCCTTACACTTTCCGTTCTGGGTGGCATTTTACCCTGACGTGGACCGGTCTCAGTTATACTCTCTGCCACCACCAAATAGGTGCCAGCCTTTTCATGCGGAAAGTAGGTGACGTGGTGACCCTTGTCGTCGTTCTGCATAAAGAAGCCATCACCGTTATCTTCAGAAACCCACTCAAGTTCTTCATCATCTGCATTTTCCACCTCTGCAAAAAAGTCTACCTTAAGATCTTCATTTTTAAAGTCCTTCAAATAGAGTACTACTTCATCCGGATCCAATTCGATCTCTATGGGTTTCAGTATTAGTTCCTCAGTCAGAACCAAACCGGGTGAAAAGTTGAATACACCATCATTGGTTCTTACTCTCAGCTCAGTCTTGCCTTCAACCAGAGGTATATATTTTTGCTCATCAATTTCCCCCGTATCGAAGTCAACATAAAATTCGAACGCCTGGCTGCCATTCCAGCTTTCAAGGTGGTGTAACTCCCACCTGTAATAATCTTCATCACCATCTCTCTTAGGGTTGATATAAGACAGATATTGCTTCGGTTCATACGTAATGCCCTGCTCCGCAACTGACCCCAAAATAGAGGCGCCAAATGAATAAGTCAGCTTAGCAACTTCTTGACTTAATTCACTTATCATCCCTTGTACCAGATTATTATCGATTAAACGTCCAGCCGGTAATAATCCCGCTATTTGGGCATTGGTTATGGTTGTACCCCTGCTTGTAAATTTCACAAAACTAACCCATTCACCAATCTCCTCGCTATCTTCGTTAAATGCCAATGGTGCAGCTAATAATTCAAAATCAACAAATTGTGATGGCAGCACATTACTCATAACATCATTTACCAAATTTTGAATTGCCATAGCATTGCCTGCAACTCCAGCTGCAGCCGCTGCCGGCGCCGTAGCTCCGGCTGTACCAAGCGCTAATACTCCAAGACTAAGCGAAGCGGCACCTAAAGCGACCTCTGAAAATTCATAAAACGCTCCTGATACACCATCGGTAGATTGTTGAAATTGACTCTGTAGTTTCACCAGGTAATCAAGACATGCAGGTGTATAGTTTGTTGAATCCTCATTTCGATGACAAGACAAATTCCCAATTGCACCGCTTACCGGTTTCATTTTAGTCGTTTCGGTTTGACCCAGTAGATCAGCAAGTCCTGCTTTCCCAAAAAGTGCATCTATAGCCGCAACTACTTCATCAGATAGAGTTTCTCCATCGAGTATAGGTGCATCACCTGATAGTATAGCTTTCAGATTATTCTCTACATAGTCTGAATCAAAGCCTTGCAAGGCAGCTGCCAATGGAGCCAATTCAGCAGGCAGTGATTGGACACTTTCACCTGCAACTTTATCTGCATCGAAACCCATACTTTCAATCAATCCTTTTACATATTGATTATACTCATCAAGAAAACGCTGAGTTTCACCAGGAGCTGGATCAAGCGACTCTATCATCATCTGAAATCCACCACAAGTTTTACTGCCATCACTATTACTTAACACAATTTCTGCCTCTCCACCCTCCAGCCAATGTATGGGGTGAAGGGGCATTATAAACTCAGCTGTTTCAGTGTTATAATTAGCGTTCACGTAGATGGGCACCTGACTCCCTTCATTCTCTTCAGAAAAAATCCATCCAATCGGTTCATCACCAAATTCATCAACAAAACCTTCAACTTCTATAATGTCCAGCGGCTGCGCTGAATCAACTGAAAGTATCAGATCTTCGCAAAATTGATGATTTTCATCAATTGGCTCACTATCTCCCGAAGGGTCTGTGTCTCCATTTTCATCGATTCCGGATGTGGGTGAATCTGAACAGGAATAGATGACTAATCCCAAAGCCGAAACCATAACTATGAGAATTGATTTTAAATGGCTCCGCCCAATAAAAGCTACTTTTTTATTCATTGACCTGTAGATGATTTACTTTTTACTGTAAATGTATATGCGACAAACCTTAAGAAAATCTGTCAATCAGTATTTTGGATTTGCAGAAATGGGATAAACGTAGGGTGGGCGTGTATTAAACCGGAAAAGATTCATTCAGCTTCCGTATTTAAAACTTGAATGAATTTCTTAAATAAGGATACTCGACTTTAACTCTTCAAAATAGAATAAGCCCACTTCTAAAAATCTTTAGCTAACAGATTGCATAGCGCCGGGTAATCCGGTAGCAAAAAACTTGTACCAATAGTTGTACCTATCTATAAAATTGCTCCGGTGATTCTGTAAACTTTGGGACAGGCGTTCTAACCACCTTCATCTAAAATACTCATCTGTTCACCGGCAATGATTCGCTCAATAACCTCCCGGCTCTTCATTAATTTAATCCTCTTTTCAACCCTCATGGCCTGGGATCTTGACGGGTAACCCCGTAACCATTTAAGCTCCCACGGTACGCCTGAACGGGTCGCTCTCGATTTACCGGCATTGTGCCGCTCTGTTCTATCCTTCAGGTCACTGCTGGAACCAACGTAGTATCGATCCCGACTTTTACTGTATAGAGTATAGACGTGACAGGTCATCCCTTTTCTCTAGTTTTTACCGCCACTTAAAACAAAAAAAGCCGCTCAAAATAAATTGAGCAGCTTTTTTAAGCGATCCGGATCCCGACGTTTCGGGAAACTCGCGGCCTTCCCGAGGACTCGGGACAGGCGTTCTAACCAGTTTCATCTAAAATACTCATCTGTTCACCGGCAATGATTCTCTCAATCACCTCCCGGCTCTTCATATTTTTGATCTTCTTTTCAACCCTCACAGCCTGGGATCTTGACGGGTAACCCCGTGACCATTTAAGCTCCCACGGCACGCCTGAACGGGTCGCTCTCGATTTACCGGCATTGTGCCGCTCTGTTCTATCCTTCAG
>JAFIFA010000010.1 GCA_020832225.1 Balneolaceae bacterium | reverse complement strand
AGAATCCTGTTCGACAATTTTATCGATTAGTGCATCGATCAGCCGAACGGGGTGATCCGCTGCAACCATGTCGTCTAAACTGTTCATAAAAGTCAGTTGGCTGCGGTCTGTGGGGATAATGGTTGGCATAGCATGGGCGTTAAAGGGTTTGAATGACACCCCTTATAATACGAAATAACAGTAAGATAATCGATTATATTCACCGAAATAATCTACATTTTTTGAATTAAACTTGTATCCTCATTTTCTCACAGCCTCGAGAGGGGACAGATTCAAACAAGAAGGCGAAGCCTGACTTGTGAGAATCAGGGGTGTGTTTCTCGTTCTTGGTGAGAATACAGCCATACGAAAAACCACGCCCCCTCGAACACACCCCTCGATCGAATGAATCACGCTTCGCGTTAAGCGCTTAGCGCAACCCCAAATTTCCGTCAGGTAATAGAAAGATCTTTTTTTAGAAATGGGATTTTTGAAAATGAAAGATCGTCAAGGTCTACTTTTTTACTCGCCTGATCGATATCGATTCCAACGATATTTCCATCACGATCCAAATCGATCACAACTCCATCGGCAACTTCTTTACTTTCAGTGCCTGGATTTGATGAGAGATCGATGTATAAAGAGTCTGTTTCGGGGTAATATTTAAACTTCATAGTGAAAATCTCCTATCTGGAAAAGCATTATGAATCGTGATTTTATCTTCAAGAGTAACAACCCTAAGACAACGATTTTCAAGTTCAGGTATTTTCTTCCAAAACCTGTAGCGTCCGTCAGGCTCTTGTTCTGATATTTCAGGATCAGAAACTACAAAAATGCACCATTCAATCTTTATATAGGGCCGTTTTACTAAAACAACCTCTTTAAAATATTTCGGGTATCGATACTCCGGCATGGTTAAAGATATCTTCAGTAAGTATATCTTTATAATCCAACAACCGGATCAACCTTACAATTTTTGTACAAGTAGGAAAGTGATTTTGTGAGAGGACTTTTCCGGAAGCGAGGACCTACAGTCCACTCTCGAGAGGGGATGAATTGAGAAAGAGCGCGTAGCGCGGCTTTCGAAGTTCCCCTCTCAAAAAGGGATTTTCTTACCCTATCCATCATCTCTATCCTAATATCCGGTTTACGATATATTAAGTTTCAACCTCTGCTCTTCAATAACATACTCTATAGCACCCAGCACAGAATCGATATCTTCCAGCACCTCATTATCCCAAAAACGGATTACTCGCAACCCAAGTTCTCTTAATCGATTTTCCCTAATCAGATCCCTTTCTGAATTCTCTGATAGCAAATGAGTGTATCCATCAAGCTCAATAACCAACCAAAGTTCACTGCATAAAAAATCGACTATAAATTGATCTACTGGTCGCTGGCGATGAAAATCAAATCCATGCATCTGCCTTCTCTTTAAATAACCCCACAAGATGATTTCGCTTCGAGTACTGTTTTTACGAAGCTTTCGGGCCAGCCATTTTAGATTCGGATCATATGGAATTATGGGACGCTTCATAAATATCCGGTTTCTATTTTTAATATGTATGAGCCAATTACCAGATAGTCCTTACAATTTCAGTACAACTTGGAAAGTGATTTTGTGAATGGTCTTTTTTAAGAGCCAGAATTCAGTCCCCTCTTGAGAGGGGATGAATTGAGAAAGAGCGCGAAGCGCGGCTTTCGAAATTCAGGGGTGTGTTTCATGCTCTTGGAAAGAACTCAGCCACACGAAACACACCTCCTGCACATACACACCCCTCGCTCACCGAATCGCACTTCGTGCTTTCGGTTTCGCATTTCCCCTCTCAAGAGGGGACTTTCTTGCCCAAACCAAAACCATGCCATACATACTGCCCATTGCGCTAAGCACTACGCGCAACCCCAAATTCCATCGCACGATCCTCCTTTTTTTCCTACATTAAATTTGCTCAAATAAACAGATCGCTACTATGTACCAGCCTAAAATACATCCTGAAATTCCCCTGCCTTCTGATGTTCATAAACGAGCTCAGCTCACCTATGAGCGAATTTTGCCAAATATGACCAAAACTGAGGCGGGCGGAGGCAAAAAAGCAGACATTTTCTATGGACGCCTGGAATCAAACTTTGACAGGCTATTCTGCTGCCTCTACCACCTCTACGGAAATCGGTATGATTTTTACTTCCACCTTGAAGATCTGCTCCACCGAATGGCTAACGTCTATTCCGATCGAAGTACCAGGCTGAAGCAGCGTGATCTCCAGAAAGAGAACAATCCGGATTGGTACCGCTCGGAGAAGATGATAGGCGGCATCTGCTATGCAGACCTCTATGCCGGTGATCTGAAAAAACTCAAAAAGAAAATCCCCTATTTCAAAGAGTTAGGTATCACCTACATGCATCTCATGCCCTTCTTTCGGTGCCCCGAAAATGAAAGCGATGGCGGATACGCTGTGAGTAGCTACCGCGAAGTAAGGGACGATCTTGGTACCATGAAGGATCTGGAAGAGCTCTCCCGGCTTTTTCATGCCAATGATATCAATCTCGTGGTCGACTTTATCAACAATCACACTTCTGATGAATTTATCTGGGCAAAAAAGGCGATTGAGGGAAGTGAAGAGCATATGGAGCACTACTATATGTTTACCGACCGCTCAAAACCCGATCAGTACGACAAAACACTTCGGGAGATCTTCCCTGACGTTCGCCGAGGTAACTTCACATGGAAAGAGGAGATCGGGCGTTGGGTATGGACTACATTTCACAACTATCAGTGGGATCTTAACTATCGCAATCCAATTGTCTTTAACGCCATTGCCGAAGAGCTGCTGATCCTCGCCAATCGCGGCGTGGATGTTATGCGAATGGATGCCGTTGCATTTACCTGGAAAAGAATGGGCACAGACTGTGAAAACCTTCCCGAAGCGCACTACATTCTTCAGGCACTCAACGCTATCTCTGCGGTAGTTTGTCCGGGACTCCTGCTAAAGTCGGAGGCGATTGTTCACCCAGATGAGGTGAACCGTTATATCGATGAAGAGGAGTGCCAGATCTCCTACAATCCTCTCTTGATGGCCCTGAGCTGGGAAGCACTGGCAACGCGTGAAACAAAGCTCCTCACCAAGTCGATGCAGCACCGTTTTGAGATTGGGGATTCCTGTGCCTGGGTCAACTATGTACGCTCACACGACGATATTGGCTGGACCTTTTCTGATGAAGATGCCGGAATGCTGGGCATAGACGGTTATCATCACCGCTATTTTTTGAATCAGTTCTATTCCGGGAAATTTCCGGGCAGTTTTGCCAGAGGTGTTCCATTTCAGCATAATCCCGATACCGGGGATATGCGCATCTGCGGAACTGCTGCATCACTTACAGGCCTCAAAAAGGGCTTGGATATGGATGACGCTGAAGAGATTGAGCTCAGCATCAAGCGGATCTCCATGATGTATGGGATTGCCTATAGCATCGGCGGTATTCCGCTTATCTATCTGGGCGATGAATGGGGTGTAATGAACGACCATCGCTACGAAGAGGACCCCGGGAAAAGCTACGATACGCGCTGGGTGCATCGCCCCGATCTCCGTTCCGGTGAGCGTTCTGAACTGATCCACAAACCGGCTTCCGATCAGCTGACTGAATTCTTTAAAAAGGCAGCTGAAATCCGAAAATCCCATCCCGTTTTTGGCCTGGGTGAAACCCATTTTCCTGATCAGATCGATCCGCATCTCTTCACGTTTGTGAGGGGTAATGGGGCTAATCGAATTTTGGTTATCGCCAACTTTAGTGAACACTATCGTACTGTGCATAACGATTGGATTACCGACCAACTTCATGCGGTCAATTACAGCGATCTTCTGTCGAGAATGAGTCGTTCTGATGGAGACGAGCTCGATATTGAGCCCTATCAGATTCTTTGGTTGGAAGGGGTTTGAATGGTGAGACGGGAGATGGGAGACGATAGAAGTGATCCTCCTTCGCTATCTACTTCGCTAAAGCTTCGTAGATCAAGAAAGCTTCGGAGGACAAGAAAGTGAAAAGTAAAAAGACTTTATTCCACTACACAGCTATTGGGTTGATTTTTAAATCGGAGTTTAGCTAACCGCCGTGGACGCTGGGAAGGCGCTGAGGGCGCTGCGCTACCTTAACCTTATTTTTACCTCAGCGTACGCCGCAACTACTCTGAATGCCCTGCGGTTAAAATGGGTATGATTTAATCTTTGTGATTATTCGTGGCAGCCTTCCCCTGACCTTTTTTATGCAAAAAGGACTTAATTCACGAAGTGCCCCCTCAACTCTCACTTCAGCCGCTTGTCAAAACCAAACGGTTCAACCGACAGGATCTCTACCCTGCTCATTTCACTGTGTTGTGGATTGAGCAGCACATTCCACTCCTGTGGTATCACCGCTGAGGGAACCCGAAGCATCAGGGATTCTTCGGATTGAACCCATTGTGTTCCCATTTCAGATAGCGAGCCGAGTGGCGGATAGTGCCTCCACCCTTTCGGCAGATCGCCGAATGAGATCACCCGCATCGATATATCATCGGGAACATTGAGCGTGATAAGCCGAAGATCGTCGGGCAGATCCGCCACCGGTAGGTTTACCAACAGCTCCATGGCAGCCAATGATATATTTTCTGAAGTGTAGAGAACTGGGAACCCTTTTCGGTTCCACCTTCCGCCAAACAATCTGGCCCCCTCACCCGAAAGATCCTTTGCAAACTTCATCTTTGAAATTCTGTATAGGCGCATCGATACTTAAGAGTGTACCCCATGTTCGATTCGCCCCAGCAGATCGGTGACCATGCGAGCTCCAAAACCTGTATCAAGAAAACTGACCGGTGTTTGATGGCCAAGCGCAGGCAGCGGAGAGTGAAGCCACCGCTGAAGTGATTCGATTGAGCTGAACACCCGTGTTCCGTGAGATAGAACTTCGGCAATATGAAGCGCTTGCTCCGATACAGCCCGATCGAGCAGATCTTCATCGCTGTAGCGCTGAATGGTTCTTAGGGAAACAGGAAGCAGCTTAGTGATTTCACTTATAGAGAGATCACTCAGATCGGCTATACGAACCAATGCCTTTTTGGTTATCCCCTTCCGGGCCATCTCGACGAGAGCCATCTCTGATGGTTGCTCTGAAACCGCATAGGCCACTCCCGGTTGCTGAATAATATCCTGGACAGTGTGTGAATTCATTTATTTCGCATTTGTCGTTACTGATACGACAATTTACGCATTCATCTCCGGTTTTACAATAACTGCATCTATTTTGAACTTCACATAGTAACTGCTGTATGGTGATACATGTTCTTATTTCCTGGCTCCATCAAACCCACGCTATTATATGGCTCAATCCGTTTTCTGAACTCATCTATAAGCCTTATCGCTTCCCGTTCTTTATTTCGCTCCCGCAGTATTGACCAATCCAGAAGGTCTCTGTGACACTTTGATATCATCTCAGAAAGATCTTTATCACAGGCACAAAGAAATGAGTCTGGTACGCTCCCGGAAAGCCGTTTCTGCTCATACTCTATGGTTGCGGCAAAATATAACATTACCGAAGCGGTAAAGAGCCCAAAATGGCTCCTTGTGAGATAGCAGACCGAAACCAACTTATCGATCACTGCCAATTCTCTGAATACCGATTCCTCTACTTTTTTTAGCAGTTCCGGCCACGTATCTGTATTACTCTTTTTGGTAAAAATCTGGAGAAGCCGTTCAACTCCGCTAAGGGTAAAGGCGATACCGGTACTGTGAAGCGGATCCACAAATCCTGCAGTATGGTTCAGTGCAACCCAACCTTCACCAAAACTCTTGTTGAGTTTGCGCTGTAGCCTTCCCGATCGGATAAAACCGCCCGGCTGATCTGCTGGTTTTGATTGAGCAAAAAGTTCATTCACCGATGGATATTTCGATAGAATTTGGCTCCACTCCTCATCACTGCTTAAACCAGATGAGGCTTTGCCATTATTGTGATCCACTACAAACCCGGCACTCAGCAGATCATTGTTGAATCGAAGCATCCAGATCCACCCCTCATCGATCAGGTGGTGCAGCGCAGAATGATCGGGATTGTATGGGTAGTCTGATGTATGAAAATCATTTCGGTTCAGATAGCCTTGCCAACGTTCTGCCTGCTCAAAGTGAGAATAGATCGCCGAAGAGTTCGTATAGAACCCCTCAGGGGATGATTTCGTACCAAAAAACTTACCCGAGAAAGCCGGTGAACCGGTTGCATCGATGATCCATGAGGCTCTGCACTCTTCAATGAGTCCATCCTTGGTTCCTTTTAACTGAATATCCCAGAGCTCTCCGACTCTCTGAAGATCCGTAATTTCGAAATGGTCCATATAGTCTACTTGGTGCTCAACAACCTTTTGCACCAAAAACGAATCAACATCACTCCTGAGCCAGTTGGTGTCGGAGTTTTCATCATCGAAACTGGCAGCAACCAATAGCTCATTCTTATGAACTCTGTTACTCTCAAATCTCTTTCCGGGTTGATGCGGGTAGTAGCTGAACCCCCGCTTAAGCCCACAGACAATCTCAGGATGCTTTTTCTGCCATTCACCATAGCGGGATATCTCTTTCAAAACCGGAAGTTCAAACTTCTCTGCGAGATCCCTCAGAATCATATCGGCGACAGGCGTAGAAGACTCCCCGATCGCAAACCTTGGATGACTCCCCTTCTCCACCACACAGACCTCATACCCCGCCTGCGAGAGACACAATGCCATAATTGAACCACCAAAGCCAGAACCAGCAATCAGGAAATCATAATTTTTTGAATGGTTCATAATCTGAAATTTGGGTTGAGTTAGTCTTGAGTCTTGAGAAGTTAGGAGTCGGTCTGTTGTCCCTTCCCGAGAGGAGACAGATTCGAGCAAGTAGGCACAGCATGGCTTGTGAGAATCAGGGGGTGTGATTCTATGCTCTTGGCAAATACTTACCAAACGAAACAGATCGCCCCTACGAACACACCCCTCGATCGAATGAATCACGCTACGCGTTTTCCTTCGATCATTTCCCCTCACAAGAGTGGACTAAACAAGCACTTATCGAACTTTGCAAACACTCCAACTTCACCCTCTGCAGCTGCACTCTATTGGCTTTTGGATTATCTGGTTTAGGTTCATTTGGTGCATTCGGGTTTTCCGGGTTTCAAAGCAGCTGCTGCAATCAGAAAATTTTTCGAGATCCCAGAGGTCAGCGAATACACGACCTCTGCCCAGCCCGATTGCACGATCTAACACCTCTTCAAACGCTGAAAGCGTAGGTGGAACATAGGCTCCATCTTCCCGTAGCTTTTCCATGATTCCGTTACCGTCGCGGGTCGGGATTACAGAACAGGCAGAGGCTCCGCAATCGAACGCAAACTCAACGGTTTTAAGACACCACTCGATATTCTCTTCCGGATCGGTCAGAAATGGAGGATTAAGAAGTATGAATGCCCTTAAATCGATCCCATTCGAAACCAGAAACTCGGATGCTTTACAATAGCTTTCGCGGGTGATCTGCTTATTTAGCTTTGGCATCACTACCGGGTGAATACTCTCCAGGCCCATCGCGATTTCGAACGTGCCGTTTAGCAAGTCTCGAAATTGAGGAATAAAATCCCCGATCAATTTTGGATGATTTTCAACAATAACGTGCTCATAACCGGATAAGAGATCAGCAATGGCCTGATAGTCCTTACGTGGAATGGCCTTACCATCAAAAAAATTACCGCTGTTGTAAAGCTTTATCACATCTGCATCAGGCAGTCTATCCAAAGCAAAACATATCTGCTCCGGAATCGCACCGTCGGGTGTAGGTTCATCCAGAGTGTGACGCCAGAGATCACACATGGTGCACTTAAAGGGACACTCTCGATTTGTCAGAAAAATGGTGTTGACGCTTCGAAGAACGCCATCAGCCTGTATCTCCTCCTCATTCAGCCAGAGATATGGCCTGTTGGGGTCTACCAACTCTTTTTCCGGCCTCAATTTCTTCACAGACCGGTTGCTGATCTCAATCATCAAGTATCACTTTTAGTGAACGGGATTTTCAGTTCTACATGTAGAGAGATTGAAAGTATCGTCTGTAGACCATCTCATCTTCCGGAAACACCTTTTTGAAATCATCCATGTCGACTGTTCCGTGCTGCATTCGGCGCTTTGGAAAGACCGGCATATCAAGTCCGGTAACGGCTTTCACGCCACGCTGAACCACATCACCCTTCAATGCATAGAGCTCTTCATGCTTCCAGTCTGTTAACTGAATAAACGGAATCCCTTCGGAGACCCGGATCACATTTGGAAGCGTATAGGGGCTGAATCCCTTGAAACCATATCTGCCGGATGTAGCATATACCCGAACATGTCCGCGGCTCTGTCCTCCGGAATAGGTAAGCGAATGTTTGATTTTATCCACGCCCCACCCTTCGTGATAGAGCAACGGATTGTTCAGTACGCTACGAATGGTAAGCTCCGGATTATCTTCTATCGGGTAAGACTTTAGGTTTTCGTCACCTCCGTCACCATCAACCAGGTATTTCCAGTCGGGATATCGCTCCCGAATTTTTTTGCAGAGCGCGAGAGCCATCGTAGCTGCCTCTACATCACGTGCCTTATAATCTTCAATCACACGAATCGTCTCCTTGTAATCCAGGTCGGAGAGTTCTCCCTCCATCACCTCCAGAAACATACTCAGTCCCAGTTCATCAAGAAATTCGTGTGCCTGCTTTGCGTCGGGGCCATCATTCACAGATAGCGTGAAGGCTTTGAGCCTGGATGGCGATTCACCTCGTTTCAGAAGAAGGTCGTAGAGCGTCAGAAATACAGATCCACTATCGATACCGCCGGAAAAAAGAACGCCTATCGGTTCATCTTTCGGGATGGAATCGAGCCACTTTTCGCATTCACGGGCCATCGCTCCCACATACGCTTCCCCTATCTTATTGAGATCGGCATTCATAGTGTTACGTTCTGGTGTAAAGTAACGCTTGTGCACCGGATTCGGGTCGGGGCAGCCAATCACATCCAGTCTGGTAACATAGTGAGCAGGCGCCATTCTGGTGTAGTCGGGGCGAAACTGATCTTCGAGACCAAGCTCCTTCATATAATCATAGATGTCATCTATCCTATCGGCCACGATTAAAAGTGGTCCGGCAACCTGTTTTGCCATGAAGTAGCGCATTGGTCGCCCAATGGATCTGGCCATATAAACCTGCTCATTCTTCTTGGTGACAATAGCAAAGCTCCCCTCTATTTTCGCGACCTCATCAGGATCTCCGGTTGCAACAAGTTTGGTTGCCTCCTCTTCGGTCATGTTAAAAATTTGATTCTGATCCGGGTCGATCAGGTTCACAAAGTCATCGAGTTTCTGAACTACTTTTGGCATAGCCTGACATTGGTTATTAGTGGTTTCTGGTTTCAGATGAGAATATAACAGAAATGGCTGAACCATCTGAATCGTTTCAGGACGAAGATTTATATTTATTTTTTTAAAAACCCCATTCCAAGAAGCATTACAACAACATTATATTGATTGCATATTACTTATAGATTAAATGTCTTTAAATACTATTAAGCACACCTGATTAAACAAACTGAAATTTATTTGTATTGAACACCCGCTTTGCCGTATTATTTGAGGACTTGATTCAAACAAAAGCGCACTTCCTCTTCGAATCAGCTGTTAAACCCTCTCCTCTCCAAGCGATTATCTTCCTCAGATCTGCTTTTTGTATGATCTCATAACTATTTGCGAGTTGTGCAGAACCTTCTCTTCTTCAGCCTTGTTGAACTTCTAAATTCAACCAAATCACTTTTCAAGATGCCTGAAGGGCCCGAAATTCATCGCGAAGCTGATAAAATACGCAAGGCGATTGCAGACAAGACTCAGATCTACTTCTATTTTCACCACGACCACCTGAAGTCTTTTGAACAGGAGCTGAGCGGAAGGAAAGTACTTTCTGTAGAGGCATTTGGCAAAGGACTTGTTACCTCGTTCGATGGGGATTATCACATCTACTCTCATAATCAGCTTTATGGCAAATGGTACATCAAACCAGCTGGCGAATATCCGGAAACAAACAGACAGCTGAGGCTTGAGATCCGTACAGACCTGAAGTCGGCACTGCTATACAGCGCCAGCGAAATCGATGTAATGGATGGTCAATCGCTTGAACAGCACCCATACCTCACCGGACTGGGCCCCGATCTTCTGAAAGATCCCAAGGTTGAGATGATTGCAGAAAGGGTTGCAGGCAAACGGTTTCATCGGAAATCATTTGCCTCCCTCCTGCTCGATCAGGGATTTCTGGCCGGTGTGGGAAACTATCTCCGAACCGAAATTCTGTTCGACTGCGGAATCCACCCATCACGGAAGCCCAGTGAACTTGATGATAATCTGCTGCTCCGTTTTGCAAAGTCCTCTCTCACCATCACTCACCGCGCCTATCGTACCGGCGGCATCACCACAGAGGAGGAACTTACCGGAAGACTTAAATCAGATGGAGCAAAACGAAAGGAGTACAGGCACTATCTTTTCGGAAGAGAGGGCAGACCGTGTCATATTTGTGGTGAAGAGGTAGTCAAGGAGCGGATGTCCGGACGTAGAATTTATATCTGCGAGTCGTGTCAGGAATAATGTTAATCCTCATCTGACACTGCTACCCCTTATTTTTGTCCAAATGCAAGGCAATACTATTAAGTAGGTGACAGAATAGACCCCCCATTAAGCTGCATTTAGATTTTGAAAAATTTTATGATCCTGTACTACTGCCACGGTTAATAATTTGATCGAGATGCAAAACACGTAAAAGAAAGGAGTTTTCTGTGTTTCAGTGGCAACTTTTCACAGCTCAATAAGGGAATACCTGACCGGAATCCAGCTCTGTTTGATGGAGTAAATTGAAATATTCCTAACCCTCGCTCTTTCATCAATCATCGATCAACTTTTCGAGATCCTTCTGGCTCACTCCCAGTTTCACCTCCATCTCTTCAAGGGTGATATTCTTTGTCTCGGGCATCACTTTCCATACAAAAAGGAGCTGAAGCACCATCATAAAGGCAAAGAAGGAGAAGATCTGTGCACCGCTGAAGGCATTTAATACGGTTGGTGTTAGTAGGGTAATAATTGCCGCAAAAACCCAGTGTGTGCCTGAACCGAGCGACATACCGTAATCCCGCACCACATTTGGAAATATCTCTGAGATAAAGACCCATATCACGGCTCCCTGCCCAACCGCATGAGAAGCGATAAAGAGGCAGACAAAGATAACCACCACTGTTCCTTCTGCTCCTGTAAAGAATGCCCATGCTACACCGGATAGCGAAAAGATATACCCGAATGAACCGATGTACATCAGTTTCCGGCGACCTGCACGGTCAATTAGATACATTCCCAGAAGTGTGAATAGCAGATTTACGATTCCGATGGAGACAGATACACCAAGAACACTACCCGCAGCCACACCGGCCTGTTCAAATATTCTGGGTGCATAGTAAAGAACAAAATTGATGCCCGATAGCTGATTAAAGAAAGCAATCAGGAAGGCCAGCGTGATCGGAAAACTAAACCGTTTTGAGAAGAAGATCGACTTTCCTGCTTTTTTCGTCGCAGAATTTTGGATCTCCAGAATCATACGATCGATATTTTCCCGGGGATTGAGCTGCTCCAGAAGTGACTTTGCGCTCTTCAGATCGTTCTTCTTGAGAATCAGCCATCGCGGACTTTCGGGGATTCCAAGCACTAAAAGAAGATAG
Organism: Balneolaceae bacterium; assembly: GCA_020832225.1. Classification (GTDB taxonomy): domain Bacteria; phylum Bacteroidota; class Rhodothermia; order Balneolales; family Balneolaceae; genus Rhodohalobacter. The sequence goes on along the minus strand of JAFIFA010000010.1, from coordinate 8,324 downwards.
ATCGTTGCGGGGATTGCTTCTACTCCAAGCATCCAGCGCCAGGCCGATTCATCAAATGTTAACCCAATCAGATAGTTGGAGAGGAAGGCCACGAGTATCCCAAAAACAATATTGAACTGATAGAGCGCAACCAGCTTTCCACGTTTTTCGGCAGGCGTGATCTCCGATATATAGATTGGCGCGGCCACAGAGGAAGCCCCAACCCCAAGTCCGCCAATAAACCGAGAGAGTGAAAAGATCTCCGGGCTTGGTGCGAAAGCTGATCCGAGCGCAGATACCAGGTAGAGCACACCAATCCAGAACAGTGTCTTGCGACGGCCAAACCTGTCGCATGGAATCCCGCCAAAAAGAGCACCAATTACCGTTCCCCAAAGCGCCATCGACATAATAAATGTGCCGTGATATAGGTCAGAAAGCAGCCAAAGCTCCTGAATTGGTCGGTCGGCTCCTGAAATTACGATGGTGTCAAACCCAAAAAGAAAGCCTGCGAGAGCGGCTACTACACTCGATAGAAAAATCGATTTGGTTTTTAGCATAGAGCAGATGGAGTTATCATTTTTATTTGTCCCCCCAAATTTATGGTCAGGCTAACTAAACCTCCCTTATCCCCTGCAGGTAGAGATTTAAATCACAATAAAGCTAAAAAAGTGCTAAGTATCACCTTTTGAGGGCAACTTGCAGCCTTTCTAATTGGGTTGGGGAGCAGGGACATTTATGGTTCGCACCACAATGGTCGATAAATACAACTAGCCTTATAGATAATCAGACCAACCAAAACTGCTATTTATCCCAATGATTTCACAAGTAGAGATTGATACTGTACAAACTTCTTTACCAAATACCGGACAAAGCAGGTCTGAAAACAGAAGTATTGAGGCCTTTGAGAGCATTTCCGGTAGAATGGATGGGTTTCTCTACCGATGTTTGAACAACGATGAGTATACCATGCTGATCATGACCGATCAGATAGAAAAAATTACCGGTTACAAGGCCTCAGAGATTATTGATAACAGAAAAGTTTCATATGCTACGCTCATCCACAGTGACGACTCTTCAGCGGTTGATTCAGCCATCGACGAAGCGATCCGGACGAATTCCAACTGGAGCATTGATTACAGGCTTAAAACCAAAAGTGGTGATTACACCTGGGTCCATGAGAGCGGTGGCGCTGTTCTTAACTCAAACGAGGAAGTGAGCCATCTGGAGGGAGTAGTGGTTGACATCAGCAGGCGAAAAAGACAGGAAGAAGAGCAAATAAGACGGCTGAAGAATATCGAAGCCTCCACAAAGAAAGTTATCAAAGAGAACAAACAGATCTTCACCATACTGCGAACACTACGCAACCTGAGTTTTAATGCTACAATTGAAGCAGCCAGAGCCGGTGAACATGGCCGCAGTTTTTCGGTTGTTGCTGAACAGGTTAAAAAGCTCGCCTACGAAACCGGAGTTTCTGCACAAAAAATTGCCGAAATCGTGGAGGAGCTCAATTCACATCTCCGCTAAATTGCTGCAAGTTTCTCCTCCGTAATCTGAATGCTGAATAAAATCAGGTTTAGATCAAACCCTTACTGGCTTGGTTCTTCACTATTCATTTTGATTTGATGGGTAGAATCTGTTCTAACTCTATTTGTAATTAAAAAGCCCGCAATTGGGAAATTGCGGGCTTTTGATTTTTCAAAAGTGAATCTAAAATCAGATTCCGAGAATCTTTTTATTCAGCTCTTCGTCGCTGCCTGCTCCGGCAAAATCGTCGAATGCCTTGTCGGTTACGCGAATGATGTGATCGGCAATAATCTCCGCTCCCTCCTGCGCACCCTGCTCCGGATGCTTGATGCAGCACTCCCACTCGAGTACCGCCCAGCAGTCGATACCGTATTGACTCAGCTTACTGAAGATACCGTGAAAGTCGATCTGTCCGTCACCAATGGAGCGGAAGCGACCGGGTCGATCAACCCACCCCTGATAGCCTCCATACACTCCGGCACGGCCTGTGGGATTGAACTCTGCATCTTTCACATGGAAGCTTTTGATGTAATCTTTGTAGATATCGATGAATGCCAGATAGTCCATCTGCTGTAGCAGGAAGTGGCTTGGATCGTAGAGTATTCTCGCCCGCGGATGGTTTCCCGTGGCTTCAAGAAATTTCTCGTAGGTAACCCCATCGTGAAGATCCTCTCCCGGATGGAGCTCATAGCAGACGTCCACACCATGTTTATCAAAGTCATTAAGAATTGGTTTCCAGAGTCGAGCCAGTTCTGCAAAGCCGTCCTCTACCAGTCCGGCAGGACGCTGTGGCCAAGGGTAAACCGTATGCCACATCAGTGCTCCTGAAAAGGAGGCGTGTGCATTCAGTCCCAGATTGGCACTCGCTTTTGCAGCCATCTTAAGCTGATTTACCGCCCACTTTTGACGCTCGTTTGGCTTTCCATGCACCTCTTTTGGGGCAAAATTATCGAACATAACATCATAAGCCGGATGAACTGCAACCAGTTGTCCCTGAAGGTGCGTTGATAGCTCGGTAATCTTTACGCCGGTCGCCTCAATTTTTCCCTTATACTCTTCCGCATAGGTCTTGCTTTCGGCCACTTTTTTCAGATCGATCAGGCGGGGTTCCCAAGTGGGAATCTGAACACCTTTATATCCCAGTGATTTCGCCCATTTACAGATGGCCACAATATCGTTAAAGGGTGGTTCGTCGTTCACAAACTGAGCCAGAAAAATAGCGGGTCCTTTTACTGATTTCATCATGATTGGTTCTGTATCGTTAAAATGGTTTTGATTTCAATGAATTAATTCTACGCTGCTAGTGGGTGGATATATCGTTTTCCAGACCAAAATGAAGCTATATTTTTAGTCGAGAATATAAAGATGGGTGTATAGATCATTGCTGATTTCTAACACCCCCCCCTTGTCCCCCCTTATTAGGGGGGATTTTCATGCTTCAAATAATATTCCTTTGCACAAGCAAGGAGGATTTTTACTTCACAAACTCTGTCCACTTCTTGTCTGAATCGTTTGACTTCACCATGGTTGCCACAAACGCCATTCCGCGGATTCCGTCATCCACATTTGGAAAATCGTAATCGGTGATGCTTTCAAAACTTCCGGATTTGTGATCATTCACGGCATCAGCAAAGGCTACATAGATATTTGCAAATGCTTCGAGATATCCTTCCGGATGACCTGCAGGTAGTCTGGTGTTTTTGGCTGCCACTTCTGAAAGATAACCTGTACCGGCACGGAGAATCTGAACCGGCTCCTCAAGTGGTTTCCAAAGAAGTGTATTGGGATCGGTATGAGTCCACTCAAAACCACCCTCCTCTCCATAAATTCGAAGCTTTAGGTCATTCTCTTCACCGGCAGCCACCTGTGTAGCAATCAATACTCCAGAGACATTATCGCCAAATTTGAGAAGTGCGGCAGAATCGTCATCCAGTTTCCGATTTTCAACAGTAATGTTGACATCCGCACACACATGGGAGATCTCCAGTCCGCTCACATACTCTGCCAGGTTTGCCGCGTGGGTACCAATATCACCGATTGCACCGCCCTGTCCCGACTTTGTAGGGTCGGTACGCCAGGAGGCCTGCTTATTCCCATCCTGCTCAAGAGGTGTTGATAGCCACCCCTGCGGATACTCCACAAAGACTTTTCGAAGACGACCGAGCTGACCATTCTCTATTCTATGCTTTGCCTCCTTGATCATTGGATAACCGGTATAGGTATGTGTAAGTGCCAGTATATTTCCTGTCTTCTCACATATCTTCTTCAGCTCTTTCGCCTCATCTAAAGAGAAAGCGAGCGGTTTATCGATGATTACATGAAAGCCATGCTCAAGAGCAAGTTTAGCAGGGTCAAAGTGAACGTGATTTGGTGTTACGATTGAGACCGCCTCCATTCGTTCACCTTTCGGAAGCTTTACTTCGGTTTCAAACATCTCCTTATAGGAACCATAAACACGGGAGCTATCCAGTCCTAAGGCATCACCTGTTTTTTTCGATTTCTCTGCGCTGCTGCTAAATGCGCCACAAACTAAATCAAACTGCCCATCCAATGACGAAGCTCTTCGATGAACATCTCCAATAAAGGCATCCAGGCTTCCACCCACCATGCCGAGTTTTAGTTTTTTACCCATGTCTCAGTTAGTTAGTCGATTGTTATTCTTATGATCCAGAGCGAGAGTGAAAAGTGAGATGTGAGGCGACAGTTATGTCACTTCTCACTTTTGCGTTTTCACTTTTTACTTTTCACTTTCCTTACTCATTCAATACAGATAAAGAACATTCAGCTTTTCCGCAACCGTTTCATCGTCTTTTACTTGCACTTATCGATGATAAAATGAATATTCACTCTGCTCAGAAAACTGCCTTTAACTAACCAACTAACTTATGGATTCAAACCGCTATGTAATTTCGCGTCTAAGCCTTATGATGTTTCTCCAGTTTTTCATTTGGGGAGCTTTCTTTGTTACGATGGGCGTCTATCTTCTGGAGATTTTCCGGGGGGAAGAGGGACTTAACTCAATAATTGGAGCGGCTTATGCAACACACAACTGGGCAGCGTTACTTGCCCCTGTTTTGGTGGGACTTATAGCCGACCGCTATATTAATGCTGAGCGTGTTAATGCGGTTTGTCATATACTTGGTGCCGGACTCCTTTGGTATGCGGCAACAATCACAGAACCGGGCCTCTTTATTTGGGTCATGTTTGGCTACTTCATGCTCTACATGCCTACATTGGCACTCGTGAACGCCATCTCTTTTGCAAACATTGGGGATCCCGACAAGGAGTTTCCAAAGATCCGTGTTTGGGGTACCATTGGTTGGATCATCTCAGGATTTGTGGTAGCGCAGACGATTTTGGGTTGGGTAAATATCCCGATCATCACCGCGATTACCGGAGTGGAAAGCAACATTCAGGCGACAGCAATTCCGCTTCAAATGGCGGCCGTGCTTTCATTGATTTATGGATTTTACAGTTTCACACTACCGGCCACCCCTCCATCAGAGAAAGGGAAGAAGTTCAGTCTTTATGAAGCTTTAGGTCTGGATGCGGTAAAACTTCTGACCAACAAGAACTTTCTGGTCTTCTCAATTGCCAGTTTTGCGATCAGTATTCCTCTCGCATTCTATTATGCACGTACCAACGACTTCATTGCTGCAATGGCATTTGGAGAACAGGCACCTTCCTTTATGACAATCGGACAGATGAGTGAAGTTCTCTTCATGATTCTAATCCCCTACTTCCTGGTTCGGCTTGGCGTGAAATGGATGCTGGTTATCGGTATGCTTGCCTGGGTTGCCAGATATCTTCTTTTTGGTATGTTCCCGGAATCAGTAAGTCTCCTGATTCTTGGTATTGCCCTGCACGGGGTCTGTTACGACTTCTTCTTCGTAACCGGACAGCTCTATGTGGATAAAAAAGCGCCCAAAAACCTCAGGGCAAGTGCTCAGGGATTCTTCAACCTGCTCACCTATGGTGCCGGTATGTTAATCGGTAACTATCTGCTTGGCTGGTGGGGCGACAACATTGAACTCGATGGAGCAACTCGAGAAGGCTGGATCGCAGGTGCTGCCTCATTCTGGATCATGCCGGCCATACTTGCCTTAATTGTGGCAGTCTTCTTCTACTTCTTCTTCTGGGATGATAAGGTTGAAGCAGAGACGATTGACCCGAATGTCTCAACTTTGGCGGATGCCGATCCCGGTGAAACGAGTCCCGGAACAGTTGGGTAATTAAACACCCTTCAAAATTTCTATCAGCCACGGTGCTTAAAATGCATCGTGGCTTTTTTGTTTACAGTATAGTATCTGCTCTTCATTTAATATGCCTGTTTTTTAAAGTAGCAGCTGTGCTTTGCTTATACCCCTCCAAATGCTACATTAATCAATGCTTACCTAACAAAAGGATCCAAAATCATGGAGGGAACCATGAAGTTTCTTATCTCAATTCTACTCTTTTTTTCTTTTCTCATCGTACCACTTATTCAGTCTCAGGATACCGGTTGGGTTCTGGAAGCGGATGAGATCGACCCATCAAACTATTACGGTATTACAGTAGCCAACGGTATGGTTGGCATCGTCTCATCTGCAGAACCTCTGCGTGTCAGTGAAACCGTCCTTAATGGGGTCTATGATTTTTATGGCCGTGGCCGGGCATCCAATATTCTACGTGGCTTCAACTTTGCCGGGATGAATCTTGATGTTGATGGCCGCAGAATCAACTCTGGTAATATCTCCGGGATGCATCAGCGGCTCAACATGCGCCATGCCTATTTCGAAACAACCTTTGAACACGAAGGAAAAGCCGAGGTAACCTATCGCGTTCGGTCCCTGCGTCACCTTCCATTCACCAGCCTGATTGAAATGGAGGTTACCGCTCTTCAGGATATAACGATCCGTCCTGCAAGTGTAATTCAGGCTCCGGATCATCTCCGTGACGTGCGCAATTATTATGCGGTAATCGACCGCCCTCATGTGCAAATTCCTCTACTCACTTCGGTAGCTGAGAGTCCAACCGGCCGACACATCATTGCAGTTTCCAATTCATTTATTTTTGAAGAGAATGAGAAACCACCCTACATCCATGAGGACTGGGATCACAATATGCACCTGCTCCATCTCACCAGGGAACTTACTGCAGGTGAGACCTATCGGTTTACGGTTGTGAGTTCGGCTGTATCTACGGCCCATTTCTCTGATCCACATAGCGAAGCGGAGCGACTCAGCGTTTACGCGATGCTTGAAGGCCGCGACAGGCTCCTTGCCAGGCACGATGCAGAATGGGATCGTCTTTGGGAGAGTGATATCATTATCGAAGGAAACGATCGTGATCAGCTCGATATCAGAACGGCACTTTACCATCTCTACTCATTTGTCCGTGAAGGATCACGTCTGAGCCTTTCGCCGATGGGTCTTTCCGGTTTGGGTTATAACGGGCACGTATTCTGGGACACAGAGATCTGGATGTATCCCCCTCTGCTGATGCTTCAGCCCGAACTTGCACGATCTATTGTTGACTATCGCACAGATCGGCTTGAACCGGCTCGAATGAAGGCGTTTAGTCACGGCTATCGCGGAGCAATGTTTCCCTGGGAATCCAACGACACCGGTGAGGAATCAACACCATATTGGGCACTTACAGGACCATTTCAGCACCATATTACAGCCGTAGTGGGTATTGCAGCGTGGAACTACTTTCAGGTTACAGGCGACATTGACTGGCTTGAACAGGATGGCTTCCCGTTACTTCAAGAAGTTGCTGAGTTTTGGCTGAGCCGTGTAGAAGAGAATGATAATGGCAATTTCGACATCATCAATGTGGTGGCTGCCGATGAACATGCAGAAAATGTGGATAATAATGCTTTCACTAACGGTACAGTGATAAATGTTCTTCGATTTACTATCCGTGCTGCAGAGGTCTTGGGGATTGAACCTGATCCGATGTGGAGTCACGTAGCTCATCGCATACCGATTCTGGAGTTTGAGGATGGAACTATCAGGGAACATGCAACATATGAGGGAGAGATGATTAAACAGGCAGACGTGAACCTGCTCACCTATCCACTTGGACTTGTTACCGATCCTGATCAGATGAGAAAAAATCTGGATTACTATCAGCAGCGGGTTGACCCTGAAGGACCGGCGATGACTCACTCGGTCTATTCAGTGATCAGTTCACGTCTTGGTAACGCATCTGAAGCTTATGAGCTTTTCCTCAAGGGATATCGTCCAAACCTGTTGCCGCCATTCAATGTGATAGCGGAAGTTGCCGGCGGAACAAACCCATATTTTGCCACCGGAGCAGGTGGTATGCTTCAGGCCGTACTTGCCGGATTTGGGGGACTTCAAATCACAGACGATGGAATTACCCAGCTAGATACACCCCTTCCCCAAGGTTGGCAATCGATTACAATAACCGGAGTTGGTCTTGATGGTGTAACGTTTGAAAATCGTCGTTAAACTTTACTCTTAACCACGACGGTCACAACGTTTTATTCACGAAGGACACGTTAAAACCTTTGTGTTCATTGTGGTTAATTAACCTTCAAAAGGACCGGCTCCTCATCAAACCGTGCCACTACCAGCGCTGTTCCCTGCGGGGTGCGGATGGTGCGGATCCCGCGGATCTGCCCGGACACATTCAGCCCGCTCAGGTGCGGGGGGTAGCTCACCACACCTTCCTCCTTCCAGCCCAGCACAACGCCGCGTGAGGCGTCGTAGGGACCCGCCTGTGGCTTCACATCATAGAGGTTCCCGCCCATGATGATCTCCGGGGTGCCTCCGCCATCCAGCTCCGCCAGGCTCACCGCATAGACCGGGGCC
>JAFIFA010000214.1 GCA_020832225.1 Balneolaceae bacterium | reverse complement strand
ATCCTGCCTGTCCCGAATCTTTTACTCGGGTATCGAAGTGAGGGGAGCGAACGAAGATAAGGGCCTGTGGGGGAGTGGGGGAGATGGAATGTACAGATGAAAAGCTATTGTCTCTCAGATCACACTTCAAATGTAATCGTAACTGTGGTACCATTATCAGATTCAAAGTTCAACTCACCACCTATCTGTTGAGTCAGAACATTAATTAGCGTCATTCCAAGCGAAGTGCTCTCCTTGTCGAAGTCATCCGGCAGTCCGACCCCGTCATCTGAGACCTTCAGTTCAGCCGTCTCCCCGTTTACGCTTAGTTCGATCCGAATTTCACCACTATCCCTGTCGGTAAAAGCGTATTTATAACAGTTGTTGATCAGTTCATTGCAGATCAAACCAAGCGGAACGGCCTCTTTGATATCCACAATCAGCGAATCCATCTCTTTATTCATTGTGATATTTCGCTTCTTCGACGCAAACGTTGTGTGGATCATGTCGACCAGGTCGGCGATATAATCAGAGAGATCAATATCAGCGAAGGTCTCGTTTTGATAAAGCTTTTCATGAACAAGGGCGATCGATTTGATTCGGGACTGAATCTCCGATAGGCTTGCATCTGCCTTGCTCTCTTCCCCTTCAAAACTACTCTTCTGTAACTCCACCAGACTCGACACAATGGAGAGGTTATTTTTAACACGGTGATGTATCTCGGAGAGAAGCATCTCCTTCTCCTTCAGTGATGCATCCAGTGCCTCAACGTACTCTTTACGCTCTGAGATATCCCTGACGTTACCGATTATTGCGGTCGCTTTTCCATCCCCATTCAGAACCAGGGATCGCTTGTTGTTGATCCAGATATAGCGTCCATCTTTTGTCTTTATCCTGAACTCACTATCCTGAGAGAGTTTTTCAACGGCATTAGCAGCGTCATAATCCACTACTTCACTTTCCATCCTCTTCGCATCTTCAGGGTGTGTGATATCGAGCACAAAATCGATTCCCCCCTCCATAAACTCCTTTACATCATATCCGGTTATCTTCTTCACCGATGGGCTCATGTATACATATTTGCCCGTATTAACGTCGAGACGATAGATCACATCACGGGAGTAGTTCAGAACATCGCGGAACTTGTTTTCAGAAACACGCACTTTCTTGCCATACTTCCGAATGGTACGAATCTGCAGGATCAGGAAGGTGGCCGCTGCAAAGAAAAGTATCAGTATAACAACAACATTAAACCAGTAAACCAATGATGAGGCCCAATCGGCTGCCTCTTTCAATTCGTTCTTCAACGCTGTCTGATTTTCGGTGATCCGCTGATCAAGAGTGTAGACCCGAATCATAAGACGCTGTCGCTCCTCTCTGTTTAACTCTCCGGCCACTCCGAGATCGTATGTCAGCGTTGCCGCCCGGCGCATCTGTTCGGTCAGCATCTCCCCTTCAATCCAACGATCAACGACCCTCTGGATTTGAGGAAATGTTTTAAAATTCTCATATAACCAGATCAATCCATCGATGTCCTGCTCCCTGTGGCCGATGTTTTGGTAGTAGGTTCGGACCACATCGTAATCGGGATCGGTGCTAAGCAACTCGTTTCTTCCCTGCCGTGCAGACTCAACTACATCCAGGTGACCCAGAAAAGCAAGATATGCCTCATCATCATCCGTATCGATGTAGCGTATGAGGGAGAGTGAAGCCTGTTTTTGTGCTGAGGCCCAATAGCTTTCCCCCATAATATACCCTCTGGCGCCATCCAGGAACTTATTCCCGTAGTTGTTCATAAGCAGCAAAACTGCTCCCAGGAACACGAATAGCACGATTACACCCGTAACCGGCTTGATGTTACCCCACGATATGCTTTTGATTTTTTCCGTCAAAGCGTAAAGCCCGACAGCACACAGCTGTCTCCGGGCAAACCTCAACCCTGTATACTGTGGCACTGTCTGTAGTTGGGCAGTTTTCCCCTATACTGCCTGTTAATTTTCCGTCTGTACCCCTAATAATCCTGCCGTATGTAACTGTAACGCAGTTTACAAGAGGGCAACCAATATAGTATAAATCTCCTAACTACTCAGTGAATTGTAAAAAACTAATCCTGAGATCCTCTCTCTCAGAGGTCTCAAATTGGGGTAATTTCCCTCTGAATCTACTCCCACATGCTGACGGTTTGTTAAAAGGATATACCATCTTCCACTCTCCGGATCTATCACAAAATTTGTTCCGGTAAAACCGGTATGCCCCAGGCTTCCTGCGGGCAATTCCACAGCATGAAGGGCCGATGGTTCCATCGCCCAACCCAGTCCATTTCCATGCTCATCCTCGGTTGTAAATCGGGCGATCGCTTCCGGTGTGAATATCTCTACTCCTCCGGGAGTACCGTCCTCAAACAGAGCCATCAGAAGTTTCAAAAGATCATCGGCCGTGCTGAAGAGGCCTGCGTGCCCGGCTACTCCGCCATGTGTGTAGAAAGCATTGCCATCGTTCACTTCACCATTCAGGGTGTACTCTCTCCACTCTTGCCAAATGTCCGGGTCGATATCAATCTCATAACCGAAATCCGGATCGTATACCATTTTCCGTTCAAATGGATTTCCGTGTGAGGTTGAGACTACGTTATCGGCCACACGTTGCCCCACATTAAACTGCGTATCATTAAGTCCAAGAGGTGAATAGATCCTTTCATAGAGATATTGATTCAGTTCCTTTCCTGAAACCTCTTCAATCAGGTCTCCCAACAGCATAAATCCCAGATCACTATATCTACGTTGATCACCCGGCACACCAATTAGTGGCTGATCCGCACTCCACGCTCTCCTCTCCCGGCTGTTTTCCGCTATGTAATAGGTGGGGAACCATTGCGCAAGACCGGATGTATGGTTCAGCAGCTTTGCGATAGTGATTGCCTGATGCTTCTCTTCGCTGAACTCCTCCAGATACTCACCAATCGGATCCTCGGGATCGATGAGCCCATCGCTGTAAAGAGCCATAAGCCCATACGTGGTGGTAAAAATCTTGGTTAGTGATGCCAGATCAAAGATGTGGCCGGTGGTCATACTGTCCTGTCTCTCCACAACTCTGAGGTTCTCATCGTATAGATCGGCAAACCCATACGCCTTTTTGTGGATAAGCGAATCGTAAACGCCAACATAGAGTACGGCGCCGGTGAACTGATCGTCTCTTAGGGCCTCCTCAACCAGTTCATCCAGTTTTTCGAGCGATGGATCCTCCGCTTCACGCGGGGAGCAACCAATCAGGATAAACAGTGGCAGAAGCCAGAGGAGAGAAGAGAACTTCATGGGCTGAAGGAATAGGTTCAGTTTACTTTTTCTTTTCAGGCAGTGTCTCTTTCACTTCCCGGTAGTAATCTTCATAGACGGTGACCACTTTATCGAGCTCAAAAATTTCGGCCCGGGCCCTGGCAGCCTTTGCCATCCTGGAGTGGAGCTCTTCATTGCTCAAAATCTTCGTCGCCGCCTTCCCCATGCACTCTACATCACCCAGCTCACACAGGTAGCCTGTTTCCCCGTCGATATTCACCTCCGGTAGTCCGCCGATATTTGAACTAATCACCGGTACGCTGCAGCTCATCGCCTCAAGGGCCGCCAATCCAAATGTTTCACTACCGGAAGGGATCATAAAGAGATCTGAAATGGAGAGTACCTCCTCTACCTGTTCCTGCTTTCCGAGGAAGCGGACATGATCGCACATTCCAAGTTCCCTGCACTTCATCTCAGCACGCGGCCGGTCTGGCCCATCACCAACCATCAACAGCTTGGCTTTGATACCATTTTTCAGGACATGATTAAACGCTTCAACTACATCCGGCACCCGTTTCACCTCCCTGAAATTGGAGACGTGGGTAATCACCTTCTCATCCTCCGGACAGATCGCTTTCTTGAAGTGCTCCTTCTTTGAGCGCTTGAAACGATCCAGATCGATGAAATTTGGAATGACCCGAATATCCTTTTTGATGTCAAAATGGTTGTAGGTCTCCCGCTTCAGATATTCGGAAACCGCCGTTACACCATCGCTTTGGTTGATTGAAAAGTCGACCACCTGCTTGTAGCTCGGATCACTTCCGATCAGCGTGATATCTGTTCCGTGAAGGGTGGTGATTACCGGCACATGGCTGGCCTTGCTGTTCAAAATCTGTTTGGCCAGGTAGGCACTGGTAGCATGTGGGATCGCGTAGTGAACGTGCAGAACATCCAGCTTTGCATGCTGAATCAGATTCACCATCATGTTCGCCAGGGCAAGGTCGTATGGAGGGTACTCAAAAAGGGGATAGGAACTTAAATCTACTTCATGAAAGGTGATATCGGTACGGAAAGAGTCTAGACGCGCCGGACGCGCATAGCTCAGGATGTGCAGATTGTGTCCACGGTTTGCCAACCCCTTAGCCAGTTCGGTAGCAACCACACCACTCCCGCCAAATGTAGGATAACAGACTATTCCAATATTCATAGAGTACTTATCATGGGTTCAGCCCAATATAAGAAGATCGTGGCAGAGTTAGCCATTCACTCCCATCCGAAAACCCTAACAGCTAAAGATGCGTTCAAAGCGAAGATCTGCCAACAGCCATTAGGTGAAATTTCCGAATTCCGTTATATTTGTTAGTTACATCCATCAAAAAAACGATTCTGAAGGTATTATGGCAGGACATTCCAAATGGGCTAACATCAAGCACAAGAAGGCGAAAGAGGATGCTAAGCGTGCCAAGGTTTTCACCAAGCATATCCGTGAAATAACGGTGGCCGCCCGGGTTGGAGGTGGCGACCCCAATGCAAACCCAAGACTCTCCCTGGCGATCGATAATGCCAAGGCGGTAAACCTGCCTAAAGACAATATCGAACGTGCCATAAAAAAAGGTACCGGTGAACTGGATGATGGCTCCGGAAACTATGAAGAGGTGACCTACGAAGGGTATGGCCCCGGTGGTATTGCCTATTTTATTGAAGCAACCAGCAACAATTTGAATCGAACTGTTGGAGAGATACGCCACATATTCACCAAGCATGGCGGGAACCTGGGAACCGACGGCTCCGTGGCCTACCTCTTTGAGCAGAAAGGATCGATAAAGGTAAAATCGGAAGGGCTCGATGAGGAGGAGTTCATGCTACAGGCTATCGACGCCGGCGCTGATGATGTGGTGGTTGAAGAAGATTTTTTTGAGATCTTCACCACACGTGAGCAGCTGATCGACGTGCGAAAGGCACTTGAAGAGGACGGTATCGAAATAGAGAGCGCTGAATTGATCAGGGTACCATCAACCGAAGTTACTGCAGAGCCCGACGTGGCGCGATCAAACCTGAAGATGATGGACAAGTTTGACGACAATGATGATGTATCCAACATCTTCACCAACATGACGCTCGACGACAAAACCCTGGCCCTTCTCGAAGAGGAGTAGAGGTTACAAAAACGTATACGGAAACGGACCGAAACACGTTAATCAAACTGGTTCAAACCGAACATTTGCAGACGCAATGAAAATTTTTTCACTGATCATACTGGCACTGTTGCTCTCCGCATCCGCACTAAACGATGCGCGCAAAGCAAACGAAGCGTTTCAGAGAGGGGAGTATGACCTTGCCGCTCAGCTCTATCGCCAGGCTATTGAACAGAACCCGGACGATGCACGCCTCTATTTCAACCTGGGAAATGCGCTTGCAAATCTGGGCAGTGATGAGGAGGCTGATGAAGCGTTTCAGGAGTTCAGAGATCGTGCCTCAACACCTCAGGAGCAGGCTCTGGCTGATTACAACAGGGGGAAAATGCAAACCGACAGAGAGCAGTATGATGAAGCTCTCTCAAATTTCCGGGATGCCCTAAGGAAAAATCCGGATGATGAGGATGCCCGACACAACTACGAGCTGGCCCAGCGCCGCCTTCAGCAACAACAGGAGCAGCAGCAAGAACAGCAACAGGAGCAGGACGGTGACGGAGAGGATGAGGATGATCAGGACCAGGATCAGCAGGGTGAGCCGGATCAACAACCCGATGCGGGGCAGCAACCGGAATCTCCACAAGATCCCGGCGATGAACTACAGGATCCCGGATCTCCTGATGACATGAGCCGTGAACAGGCCGAAAACCTTCTCGATGCCCTTGAACAACTGGAGCGAGAACTCCTCGAAAATCGTAAAAAAGAGTCAGAACGCAGCACTCCCCGCAATGAGAGAGACTGGTAGTATCATCATATTCAGGCCGGTATTTCTTGCGGCATTCACACTGCTTCTCCTCCTTCCATCTGCGTTGCTTTTCGCACAGGATTTTGAGCTGGAAGCGACCGTATCCGAAAACCGGATCTTTATCGGTGAGCAGTTTACCCTTTCGGTTGAAGTTAGAGGATCCACATCCCGTAATGTTTCACTGCCAAGACTTCCGCAGATTGATGGGGCTAGAGTCCTCTCTTCCAATCCATCCAGAAGCACCAGCATCTCAATAGTTAACGGCAGAACTGCAACCACCACATCATATAGCTGGTCGCTGATTGCCCGGGAAACCGGTGAGTACACCATTCCACCCATCTCAATCGAGATTGACGGTGAGGAGCACGCCACGCGACCCCTTCGCATCGAAATTACCGAACGGGGCAACCTTAGCCGCAACGGCGGACGGCAAATGCCCGATATTTTCCTTGAAGTGGAAGTGGACGACGACAACCCGGTACCGGGACAGCAGATTGTGGCAGCCGTTGTTCTCTATTTTAGACAGGGCGTAGAGATCACATCGTTTCAACCCAGGGCGGGATGGCGAACCGATGGTTTCTGGAAAGAGGAGCTCCAGAACATCCGTCAACCCGAAGCCGAATCGGTAATACTTGATGGTGTACGCTATCGGAAAGCAACGCTGATGCGATACGCCCTCTTTCCGAGCCGAAGCGGTGAACTAACCCTGAACGAATTTCCAATGAACGTGGGAATACGCTCCAGACCCGAGCGGAACGACCCTTTTGGCAGCTTTTTCGGCTCTGCCTCCAACCAGAGACGGGTATCGATAGAGTCTGAGCCCGTGAACATTCGCGTAAGGCCATTGCCGGCACCGAGTGAGCAGTCGGTTGCAATGAATGCGGTTGGCGATCTGCGAGTGGAGAGACGATTAAACCGAACTGAAGCCGAAACCGGTGAAACGTTTGAATTGATCACTACAATCGAAGGCACCGGAAATATTCCGCTTGTCAGACGTCCAAACTACAACTTTCCGGATGGTCTTGACTTCTACAACCCACAGGAGAGCAGTGAGGTAGAGCGACGTGGGCTCAATATCCGGGGCGAAAAGAGTTTTACCGAGTTGATGGTTGCCAGGGCACCGGGCAACTTCGAAATACCTGCGGAACGGATTGCCATATTTGACCCATCATCCCGCAATTATCGATACATAGAACTCCCGGAACTCACATTCAGGGCAACTCCTTCGGCAGGCAACGCAGTTGCCGGCAGAAGCAGCGCACGGGAAGTGTTGCAGCCGGTTAGCGGACTTGCCGTTTGGAATACCACTCCCCAGGCAATCCGTCGAACCATATGGTTCTGGTTTTTACTGGCAATCCCTGTTGTAGCTCTCGGAATCGCACTCTACCTGAAGCAGCATAAAGACCGTCTTTTAAGCGACAATATATATGCAAGAGCCAAAATGGCCTCCGATCGTGCATCTGAAAGGTTGGAACGCGCCCGAAAGCATGTTGAATCGGGAGAGCCTAAATTTGCATACAATGAGATGCACAAAGCGATCACCGGGTTCATCTCAGACCGACTGGGGCTGCCGGAAGCGGGGTTTTCAGATCATGAACTTATTGCCAAAGTGCAGGAAAATGATCCCGATCCATCTCTCACTAAAACACTGAAGTCGGTTATGGATAAATGCGCAACCATCAGCTACGCTCCTGCTGGTGATAGTGCCGATCAACAAGCCGATATTGATCGCTCCGAGCAACTGATCACCAAACTCAAAAAACTGCTTTGATCAGATACCTATTTCTTACAAGCTTTATCCTCTTAACTGGTTGGCAGGCTGCTACAGCTCAGCAGGCCAGGTTTGATCGCGCAACCGACCTCCTCGAAGTGCAGGAGTATCGCGAGGCTATCGATCTCTATAAATCGATTGCTGATGACGGATACTCATCGGGAGCTCTCTGGTTTAATCTGGGTGTAGCCTATGCCACCCTCGACTCCCTGGGAGTCTCAAAGTACTATTTAATGAAGGCTGAGCAGCACCGTGAAATTGAAGCGCAGGCCCGTGAGGCTCTCGATTTTGTGAACGAACGCTTCACCCGTCGCTCCTCAGTTTTACCACCTCTTCCGTGGGATCGCTTCTTTGCTAATCTGGCACGGTCACCGGGTGAAAGCAATCTCTACATCATCGGTTTTCTTGTACTCTATGGCGGGGTAGCACTTTTTATTACCAGCTGGTTTGTTTCGGGACGTATCAAACTCTGGCGCTATTCGGGGCTTACCGTCATTCTCATTTCGGCCCTCATTTTTTCAAGTGCTCTCTATTTGAGCTACCAGAGTGATCGGTATGGCACAGGTGTACTGAAAGAGAGGCAATCGGTTGTTTACCAGCAGCCGGAACCTGAGTCGGCCGCCGTTAGTACGGCTTACGAAGGGTATACGATGCGTATTGACCACAGACGCAGTGAGAGTGAGGATGAATGGTATTTCGTTCGACTCGAAAATGGAATGACCGGCTGGATTGAACGAGGCGGACTGCTCATTTTTTAAGTAATCGGCTCCACTCCATTTAAGAAACAGCCCGCTCCACTTTTTTATCTATTAAGCCATCACAAAATATGCATGTAGGAATCCTCAGGGGCATTTCTCCATGAAATTAACGGCTCAATCGTCTATATTAATAGACTATCATAAATTCATAAAAAGAAACTCATGAGTAACCCCCAGTCCTATATTGACAGCAACATTGAAACTTTCAAAAAAGAACTATTCGACCTGCTGAAAATCCCCAGCGTCAGTACAGACTCTGAGAGAAAGGGCGATGTTCGCAAAGCAGCTGACTTCCTGGTAGAGCAGCTGAAGAATATCGGCCTTGACAAAGTGACCCTCCATGAAACTCCGGGGCATCCAATCATCACAGCTGAAAAAGCGCCCCACGATGACCGGCCAACAGTATTGATCTATGGCCATTACGATGTTCAGCCTTCCGATCCGGATGAACTTTGGGACACCCCACCTTTTGAGCCAACCGTCAAGAACGGGAGGGTATACGCCAGGGGAGCCAGTGATGATAAGGGACAGGCCTACACTCATGTTAAGGCGATCGAGTCATATATGAAGACGGGCACCGAACTTCCTGTCAACGTGAAATTTATACTGGAAGGTGAAGAGGAGATCGGTTCGCCGAACCTGGTTCCATTTATCAAAAAGCATAAGGATCTCCTCGCCTGCGATATGGTGCTGATCTCTGATACCGCCATGTATGGCGAAGATCAGCCATCCATTACCTACGGGCTTCGTGGCCTGGCTTATATGGAGATCCATGTAACCGGCCCGAATCGTGATCTTCACAGCGGTGTCTATGGGGGTGCGGTTGAAAACCCGGCAAATGTACTATGCGAGATTATCGCTCAGCTCAAGGACAGTGATGGCGTTATTCAGATCGATGGATTTTATGATGATGTGGTACCATTGACGGAAGAGATGCGCGGATCTGCCCGCAAGCTTCCGTTTGATGAGGAGGCCTACAAAAAAGAGCTCAACCTCAAGGCCGTTCACGGCGAGAAAGGGTACACCACTCACGAGCGCGCCTCAGCAAGGCCTACACTCGATGTTAACGGGCTTTGGAGCGGTTATCAGGGTGAGGGCGCAAAAACCGTTCTCCCGGCGAAAGCAGGAGCGAAGGTGAGCATGAGGCTTGTACCCGATCAGCATCCGGACAAAATCGCTGAACTGTTCAAAAAGCATGTTGAGTCGATTGCCCCCGACACCGTCACGGTTGAGGTGGAAGCGCACCACGGCGGACACCCTGTAGTAATCGATCTCGATTACTACGGACTTAAAGCGGCAGCCAAAGCTTTTGGTGATATCTATGATAAAGAGGTGCTTTTCAGTCGTGAAGGAGGTTCGATACCGATCGTGGCAGACTTCAAAAAGGTTTTGGGCGTCAACTCAATATTGATGGGATTCGGCCAGACCAAAGATGCACTTCACTCCCCAAATGAGAGCTTCTCCCTGAAGGACTTTCACAGAGGCATCAAGACTTCGGCTCGATTCTTTGAGGTACTTCCCGATTTTGTGGAGTAAGAACAAACCGATTTATCACCAACAAAAAAAAGCCTCCTGCTACAAACGGGAGGCTTTTTTTATTTCATCGAATATTCATCGATACCGATATCAGCGAATCTGCTCCTCTTCCAGAAGACCGTTTTCCAAACCATATTTCTGGCCGTGGGTTGTGTTCTCAAGAACATCCTTGGGATCGTTGTTCTCATCAACAATCACAACGGTTGGTTTATGATTTTTGGCCTCTTCAGGCTCCATCTGGGCGTAGCAGATCACAATGATCCGGTCATCAACCTGAGTAAGACGTGCGGCTGCCCCATTTAGGCAGCAGATACGACTCCCGCGCTCACCAGGAATGGTGTAGGTTTCGAGTCGGGATCCGTTTGTAATGTTTACAACCTGCACTTTTTCGTAAGGCAAAATGCCGGACATATCGAGCAAATCCTGATCGATCGTAATACTGCCCTCATACATCAGGTTAGCCTCGGTAACCCTCATCTGGTGCAGTTTGGATTTAAACATCGTGAGCTTCATAAAAACGTATGACTTACAATTCTATCAAAATATTATCAATGAGCCGGGTCTCTCCCAGCCAGGCTGCCCCGGCAAGTATATAGTTCTCACCTGCAACTAACGTTTCTGCCGGCTGCAAAGTTTTAAGTGAAAACATACCAAGATAATCAATTCTGAAACCTTTTGCTTCAAGCTCGCTTGTCTGATGGCTGATCAGCAGTCCCGGTTCATCAACACCATCACGAATCTGCTTCTCAATATAGGTGAGGCAGCGGTAGAGTCCGGGCGCTGTCAATCTCTCCTCGGCGGAGAGATAGGCATTCCGGCTGCTTAGAGCCAGTCCATCAGAAGCCCTTACAATTGGCACCATCTTCAGTTGAACGGCATGGTTAAACTCCATCACCATGCGGCTTATGATCTGAAACTGCTGAATATCTTTTTGACCAAACAGTGCAAGGTCCGGAGTTGTGATATTGAAGAGTTTGTTTACTATCAATAGAATTCCCTCAAAAAATCCCGGGCGGCTCCCTCCGCACATATGTTTGTTGAGCGTGCCAATCTCGATCTTCAGAAAACTCTCTTCATCGTAGACGTCGTCTCTGTTTGGTGCAAAAACCACTGAAACATTCTCTTTCCTGCACTTCTCCAGATCTTGTTCCAGCTCTCTTGGGTAGGAGTCGAAATCTTCATTTGGACCGAATTGCGCCGGGTTCACAAAAATTGAGACCACGACTTCGTCTGCATGCTCATGCGCCTCTCTAATCAGCCGAAGGTGTCCGTCGTGAAGAGCACCCATTGTGGGCACAAGAGCAACGCTCTTTCCATCGCTTTTCAGGGAAGCTATTTCGGCACGGATTTCGTCTACGGTTCGGCAAACGTTCATGTATGGCAGAGATTCGGTTTGTGTATAAAACAAAAGAAGCGGCACAATTATCTTATGCCGCTTCTCTACGTATCGTCAGATCAAACGTGTGAACAGCTTTAGATGGCGCGGTTCACATCAAAGTTTTCAAGCAGCTCTTTTACGCGTGTGGTAAAAGCACCGCCGTGAGCACCGTCAATAATACGGTGGTCGTAGCTCATGGTGAGGTACATGATGTGGCGAATCGCAATTACATCACCCTGCTCGGTCTCCATTACAACCGGTCGCTTCTCGATCACGCCGGTTCCAAGGATCGCTACCTGAGGCTGATTGATAATTGGAGTTCCCATCAAGTTTCCAACACTACCATAGTTGGTGAGTGTGATGGTTCCGCCAACGAGATCGTCTGGGCTCAACTCCTTGTTTCGCGCCTTTGTTGCAAGATCGTTCACCGATTTCGCGATGCCAATCAGGTTCTTATCCTGTGCTTTTTTGATCACAGGAACGATGAGGCCTCCCTTACCACCTTCTCCAAGCGCTACCGCCAGGCCGAAGTTGATATCCTTCTTGAGAATAATCTCATCACCATCAACAGAGCTGTTGATAAGCGGGAACTCACCAATTGCTTTAATAAATGCCTCGATAAAAATCGGGGTGTAGGTAAGTTTTACACCCGCCTGATCCTGAAACTTCTTCTTATTGGCCGTTCTCCACCGCACAATATTGGTGACATCCACTTCGCTGAATGTGGAGACGTGGGCGGAAGTCTGCTTGGATCGAACCATATGCTCTGCAATCATCTTGCGCATACGGTCCATCTTAATCACTTCCACATTCTCATTTGGACGCTGAACGTTCAGTTCACCCGCAGAGATCTTGTCTATTGAAGCACCGGATGCCTGAGGCTGAGAGGTTGGCTTGGTAAGGCCACCGCTCTGGCTCTTCGAGGCAGGTGCTTTCACCTTACCGGCTTTTTTGTCCTCAACATACTGGAGAATGTCGGCCTTCGATACACGGTTATCTTTTCCGCTCCCTTCAATTGATTCGAGCTCCTCCTGGCTGATACCCTCCTCCTTGGCAATAGATCGTACCAGAGGTGAGAAAAATCGTCCGTCGCTGCCCATGCGTTGTGGCTCGGATCCTCCTTCGGCAGCAACCTGCTCCTCTTTCTGAGAAGCCTGTTCTTGCTGCTTGGGTGCAGACTCTTTTTTCGGCTGATCCTTCTTGGGAGCAGATCCGCCTGATGCCGCCTTGCCTGTTGTAATGATGGCGATCGGCTGTCCAACTTCAACGGTATCACCCGCCTTAACCAGAATCTCTGCCAGCGTGCCGGCTTCAGGAGATGGTACTTCAGTATCAACCTTGTCGGTTGCAATTTCGAGCAGTGGCTCATCTACCTCTACGGTATCGCCAACATTTTTAAGCCACTCAATAACTTCTCCTTCCATTACCGACTCGCCCATCTGCGGCATCTCAACCTCGATGCGCTCGCCACCATCATCAGAAGACGCCTCGGCCGGCTGCTCCTCTTCAGTCTCTTGCTCCTCAACAGGCTCACTCTCCT
This sequence comes from Balneolaceae bacterium, assembly GCA_020832225.1. Taxonomy (GTDB): domain Bacteria; phylum Bacteroidota; class Rhodothermia; order Balneolales; family Balneolaceae; genus Rhodohalobacter. The sequence continues at coordinate 21,856 of JAFIFA010000214.1, read as the reverse complement.
CTTTTGATGAAGATTTTGCAGCACTCTCAGATTTTGCAGAACCTGAGTCGCCCGCAGCATCTCCGGCTGCATCGGCATCGGTCTCAATAATCGCGATTGCCTGTCCAACCTCAACGGTTTCATCGGCTTCGACTAAAATTTCTACAAGAATTCCTGCTTCGGGAGAAGGCACTTCAGTGTCAACCTTGTCGGTTGCGATCTCAAGAAGTGTCTCATCCACCTCCACACTATCGCCCACATTTTTGGTCCACTCAATAACGGTCCCCTCCATAACAGATTCGCCCATCTGGGGCATCACGACTTCAACCTTTGCCATTCGTATTTAGCTCTTTTTTTGAATTGGTAAGTTGGTATTGGCATAGAAATTATGAGCCTCAAAGATCAGAATAATCGGTATCAGATCAAAATGAAGCAGGCAACAAATCCAAGCCGCTTACCACCCTTTAACGGCTAAAAAATCGCTTTCAATGGTGGGAAAGTTCCGGCTTTTGGGCAGTCAACCATTTATACAGAGAAGCTGAATTAGAAATATTTCCCTTTAGCTTTCAAACTCCTATACTCAGTACTGCCTCTTTCAAAGGGGGATGGTTACAATTTTTCACCTCATGCTGCGTAACAGATGCGTGCATTTCTGGTTATACTCTTTGCAGTCTGGTTCCTGAACCTTTTCCTGCCCTGGTGGTCTGCGTTAATTCCGTGTATTCTGTTCGGAGCGTGGCTTACCGAGCGGGCCCGCACTGCTTTTACAGTCGGGTTCACGGCCGGAGGATTGGCCTGGCTCATTCAGGCCCTCTATATCCATGTTGCAAATCAGGGGATTTTGACGGCAAGAATTGCTGAAATGCTTCAGGTTCATCTGCCGATCGCTGTATTGGCCATCACATTCCTGACAGGAGCCCTGATTACCGGCTCCGCCACTCTCTTTGGCAACAGACTAAAAACCGTATTGAGGCCGGTTAACCCGGATTGATTTTGATTACGACACAAATTCTATGAGCGAAAATCCCAAAACCGACGACCCCAAAATACCTGAAAGGAGTTCTGAGAAGAGAACCCTGTTTACCCGTTTTCTCGATTTTGTAGAGTGGCTGGGTAATCTTCTTCCGCATCCCGTAACCCTTTTCGCACTCTTTGCCTTTGGAGTTGTGCTGCTCAGTGGCGTTGCCGAATGGCTCGACTGGAGCGCACCCGATCCTCGTCCGGAGGGTGCCGCTGGCCGTGCAGAAGATGGGGTAATTCGCCCGATCAGCCTTCTGAATGCAGAAGGGCTTCGTATGATTGTTGAAAATATGGTGAGCAACTTCACCAACTTTGCCCCTCTTGGTGTTGTACTTGTTGCCCTTTTAGGTGTAGGTGTGGCAGAGCACTCCGGCCTGATCAGTGCCTGTATCCGGGGCATTGTACTGAAAGCGGCCTCCATCAAGCCTTCCGAAAAGCCTGGAAAGGGCCTCATTAACATTCCAAAAAAGATCATTCACTTCTTTCTCACCCCGAAAAACCTGGTAACGGTTGCCATCTGTTTTGCTGCGGTGGTCTCCAATACGGCCTCTGAGATGGGGTATGTAGTTCTGGTGCCGCTGGCAGCGGTCATCTTTCACTCAATGGGGCGACACCCGCTGGCCGGACTCGCCTGCGCCTTTGCCTGCGTTTCAGGCGGGTATAGTGCCAACCTGCTGCTCGGCACCATCGACCCGCTTCTGGCCGGACTCACCCAGGAAGCCGCACAGCTGATCGATCCTGAGTACACCGTAGTGGCTACAGCCAACTACTATTTTATGTTCGTAAGTACCTTCATGATCACCGCAATCGGCGCGTTTGTAACGCTGAAAATTGTGGAGCCAAAGCTTGGCGAATATGACGAAAGCATGGCGATGGAAGATATCTCTGATGAGGGATCCATGGAGCCGCTCACAAAGAATGAGCTCAACGGCCTTAAGTGGACCGGAATCTCTGTATTGATCATGTTTGGTGTACTGGCCTTCACCATTGTACCTGAAAATGGTGTGCTGAGAAATCCCGAAACAGGCGACTGGAAAGACTCTCCATTCCTGCAGGGAATTGTGACCTTTATCTTTGTCTGCTTCCTGATACCAGGCTTCGTCTATGGCCGGGTAACCGGAACCATGAAGGATGACCGGGACGTGATTAAAGGAATGTCGCAGGCGATGTCGACCCTCGGGCTCTATATCGTAATTGTCTTTTTTGCCGCTCAGTTTGTGGCCTACTTTGGATGGAGCAACCTCGGACAGATCTTCGCCGTGAAGGGCGCCCAATTTCTGCAGGATATGGGAGCTACCGGACCAATCATCTTTATCGGCTTTATTCTCGTCTCCGGCTCCGTAAACCTGATGCTTGGCTCTGCCTCCGCTCAATGGGCAGTAACCGCCCCGATCTTCGTACCTATGCTGATGCTGATCGGCTACACCCCGGAAGTGATTCAGGCGGCCTACCGAATTGGTGATTCGGTAACCAATATCATCACCCCGATGATGAGCTACTTTGGATTGATCCTTGCCTTTGCCAACAAGTATGACAAAGACCTGGGGATAGGCACCATCATCGCCATGATGCTCCCCTACAGTATCTTCTTCCTGCTGGGATGGATCGTTCTGTTCTATGTCACAGTTTTCGGGCTGGGTATGCCGGTAGGTCCCGGAGAGGAAATTTACTATATCATAGAAGGAGCCGCTACCGTGGGCGAGGATTAGAAACCAGTTTGGAAGTAGTTAACAAATGCAGTGCACTTGATCGGGTTAAACATGGTATGTCTGAACATTGATATCAAATGTGTTTCGAGCTAGATTTTTTTTCAATCGCATGAACCAATTACGTTTGCCCGATAAAAAAACCTTTCAACTAATCCTGCGACTCCTTACCTTTTCGAAACTTAAAACCGAGCTGATGAAATTGTTCCACCCGGACAACTACATACACCACTTTCTAAAGACCCAATCCGACGCGGTTCCCGTAGTCGGATTTTTTTTGGCCTTCAGTTCGCACTCTTCCTCTCGCCAAAACAGAAAACATCCTAAAAACAGCATTAGCAATTGATATGACGCCAGCTAAAACAAGTCATAAACCAGCCATTCTTGCACTTGCCGATGGCACCGTGGTTCGGGGCCGAGCCGTGGGAATGATCGGAACCACCGGTGGTGAACTCTGCTTCAACACCAGCATGACCGGTTATCAGGAGATCTTTACCGACCCCAGCTACTATGGTCAGCTTATGATGATGACCTATCCCCATATCGGGAATTACGGCACCATGAACAGGGATGATGAAGCCCGCAAGGTGATGATTGCCGGAATGATTGTCCGTTCTTTCTCCGACGACTACAGTAACCCGATTGCCGACGGCAGTCTTCAGGAGTATCTCGAGAGGAATAAGGTTGTCGGGATTTCAGGAGTTGATACGAGAATGTTGGTACGGCGCATCCGAACAAAAGGAGTGATGAATGCCGTAATCAGTTCAGAGATCACAGACGAGGAGGAGCTGATCGAAAAAGCCCGCGCGTGGGATTCGATGGAGGGTCTGGAACTCGCCACGAAGGTGACCCGCAAGGAGGCCCAGACTGTTCCATCCGATGGATCCTATCGAGTTGCCGTGATGGATTACGGGGTAAAACAGAATATCATAAACAATTTCGTGAAACGGGGCTGCACCCTGCGAATCTTCCCAGCTGAGACACCTCCTGAAGAGGTGATGGAGTGGAAAGCTGACGGATACTTCTTCAGCAACGGTCCCGGAGACCCTAACGCCTCGGCGAGTTACGGACTACCGGTTGTTGAAGCTGCCAAAAAGAGCGGAAAGCCTCTTTTCGGCATCTGTCTTGGCCATCAGCTGATGGCGATGTCGGAGGGAATCCCGATCCGAAAAATGTTTGTGGGGCACCGCGGAGCTAATCAACCCGTGAAAAATACAGCTACTGGCCTCGTTGAGATTTCAACTCAGAATCACGGATTTGCCGTGGATGAGAAACAGATCGACGAATCCAAAGTGGAAGTAACCCATATCAATCTGAACGACAACACAATAGAAGGCCTCCGCTTCCGGAACTTTGCGGGGATGTCGGTGCAGTACCACCCTGAGGCATCCCCCGGACCACACGACTCGAGCTATCTGTTTGATCAGTTCCTGGAGATGGTTAAGGAAGGGCGAGGAGAAAAAGCCTCCCCTTGAGCGAAGCGAAGACGAGGGGTGATCGTTCTCTTTTCATCATAATGAATGAAAGGGTTTGCATGAAACACCCCACCCCGCCCGAAGGCGGTACTCCCCTCAAGGGGAGAGTTCAACAACAACTAACGATCATTTAAATAATCATAATGCCACGCCGCGAAGATATCTCAAAAATTCTGATTATAGGCTCCGGCCCCATTGTAATTGGCCAGGCCTGCGAATTTGACTATTCAGGGACACAAGCCTGTCGCTCTCTCAAAGAGGAAGGATATAAGGTTGTTCTGATCAACTCCAATCCGGCCACGATCATGACTGACCCCATGATGGCCGATTCGATCTATCTCAAACCGCTCACAACCACCTCTATCAAGGAGATTGTAGCTAAAGAGAAGCCGGATGCAGTTCTCCCGACCATGGGTGGACAGACGGCGCTCAATCTGGCTCGCGACCTGCAGCACGAAGGGTTCTGGAAAGAGAACGGAGTTAAGATTATCGGCGTAAACATGGATGCGGTCGACATCACCGAAGACCGTCAGCTTTTCCGCGATCTGATGGAGAGCATCGGCATTGAGCAGTGCCGCAGCCGTACGGCCAACTCCCTGTTGGATGCCAAAGAGATTGTAGAGGAGCTTGGCGGCCTGCCAATTGTGATCCGCCCCTCCTTCACGCTGGGCGGCACCGGTGGTGGCATCGTTTGGAATGAGAGTGAATTTGAACGCAAGGTTCTACGCGGGCTTGAACTCAGCCCTGTGCATCAGGTTCTGATTGAGGAGAGCATCTTTGGCTGGAAGGAGTATGAGCTTGAACTGCTCCGGGACAGGAATGACAACGTCGTAATTGTCTGCCCGATCGAAAACCTCGACCCGATGGGGGTTCACACCGGCGACTCCGTAACCGTGGCTCCAACACAGACCCTTACCGACAAGCAGTACCAGATTTTACGGGATGCCGCCATTAAGATGATGCGCTCCATTGGTGACTTTGCAGGAGGTTGTAACGTTCAGTTTGCGATGGAGCCTGGCTCTGATCGCCTTGTAGCAATTGAGATCAACCCCAGGGTGAGCCGTTCTTCTGCGCTTGCCTCCAAGGCTACCGGCTACCCGATTGCGAAAGTAGCAACCAAACTGGCCGTTGGCTACACGCTCGACGAACTGCCAAACCCGATCACCCAGGTCTCCTCGGCCTGCTTTGAACCATCCATCGACTATGTAGTGGTTAAGATTCCCCGATTCAACTTTGACAAGTTTCCGGGCGTGGACGAAGAGCTCACCACCCAGATGAAAGCGGTAGGTGAGGTGATGTCGATCGGGCGAAACTTCCCTGAAGCACTCAACAAGGCGTGGCAGTCTCTTGAAGTTGGACGAAGCGGTCTCGGTGCGGATGGCTACGACAACCCCGATCGTAAGACGATAAGGGAACGTCTCGTTAAACCCTACTGGGATCGAACCATGCAGATCCGAAACGCCTTCAAAATGGGCGCTTCCGTCGAAGAGATCGCCGACATCACAAAGGTTGACCCCTGGTTCCTTCAGCAGATACGCCACATGGTGAGTCTGGAAAACCGGACCGAAGGGCAATCTCTTGATACAATCAGCAAAGAGGATCTGTACGAAATGAAGCAGGCCGGTTTTTCCGATGTGCAGATCGCATGGTTGCTCAGTAAAGGTGGGAAAGATCTCCATGAAGATGATGTACGTAAAAAGCGGCTTGAAATGGGCCTCAAGCCGGTTTTCAAACTGGTAGACACCTGCGCCGCAGAATTCCCGGCCGAAACGCCATACTACTACTCATCCTACGAATCGGAAAACGAGAGTGAAGTTACCGACCGCAAGAAAGTGATGATTCTTGGCAGCGGCCCGAACCGTATTGGTCAAGGCATTGAGTTCGACTACTCCTGCGTACATGCCGTACTGGCTGCTCAGGAGATGGGCTACGAAGCGATTATGGTAAATTGTAATCCCGAAACCGTATCCACCGACTTCGATATTGCCGATAAACTATACTTCGAGCCGGTATACTGGGAGCGGGTTCTCGACATTTTTGAGCATGAAAAACCTGAAGGCGTAATCCTGCAGGTTGGAGGACAGACCGCGCTTAAACTCGGAAAACGATTCGTTGAAGCGGGTATCAAGATCTTTGGAACCGAATTTGAGAAGATCGACTTCGCAGAAGACAGGGGCGAATTCTCAAAGTTCCTGAAGCGACTGGACATTCCCTTCCCGGAATATGGAACCGCACGAAACTCCGAAGATGCGCTCGCAATCGCAGATCGTGTTGGTTACCCGGTACTGATACGTCCAAGCTATGTACTTGGCGGGCAGGGCATGCGGATTGCGGTCAAAGAGGACGAGTTAGGCCGGTATGTGGAGCGAATTCTGGAAACTCACCCGGAAAACGACTTCCTGATCGACAAATATCTCGACAAAGCAGTAGAGGTGGATGTCGACTCCGTCTTCGATGGCGAACAGCTTCACATTGCCGGCATCATGCAGCACATTGAGCCAGCCGGGGTTCACTCAGGCGACTCAACCGCAGTAGTACCACCCTACTCCCTCAGCAAGGAGGTTATCAAGACCATTGAGGAGTATCAATACCGCATCGCTAAAGAGATGGGGATTGTCGGGTTTCTGAATGTACAGTATGCCGTAAAGAATGAAAAAGTCTTTATTCTGGAGGCCAATCCCCGAACCACCCGTACCATTCCGTTTCTTGCCAAGGCTACGCAACGCCCCGAAGCGAAGATCGGCGTAAAGGTGATGCTGGGTGCAAAACTGAAGGAGTTTGATCTGGAATCGAAGCTGAAGAACTGGGCCATCAAAGAGCCTGTCTTCCCGTTTGATAAATTCCCGGAAGTGAAAAAAGAGCTTGGCCCTGAGATGAAATCAACCGGCGAGAGTATCTACTTCATGGATAATTTTGATGATGAGCATTTCAGAAAGCCTTACGAGTTCAAGAATCTCTATCTGAGCAAGTAAACGCTGATGAATTGAACTGCTTGTTCATGCTAATCATCCTCTACAGACCATTTTAAATTTGAGTCGGGCTTCAAAAAGTTGAATTGAGGCCCGGCTTCAACAGTTTTCCTTAAGAAGGGTAGCGTTTTAGGCCTGAGCGAATACCTATTTGGAGAAGGCTCCGGTTCTCACCATCTCACCCCACTCCTTGTTACCGCGCAGGTAGTCAAACAGACCACGAAGACGCCACCAAGCGTGAATTTGACGGTAGCCAAGGTTCTCCAGAAAGGCGTAGAGTATCAGTATCATTACGTCCTTCAACCGATCGTAGCGACGGAAGGTGAGCTCTTCAAGCATCACCGACAGTACAGATAGTATCATCCCCAGCAGCACGGCCGCGGCAATGAAAAGAGCGGCAAACTGAATATTTATGACCCCCAATATCAGAGAGACCGTCACAACAACGTAGCCGACCAGTTCAATAACGGGAGAGAGTAGCTCCACAAAGAGGAAAAACGGCATCGCCAGAAACCCGAGCCGGCCATATTTTTTATTGAACATCATTTTCCGATGGCGCCAGAGTGTATCCGCCAAGCCCCGATGCCAGCGGTTTCGCTGTTTGCCAAGCGTTGTCCAGTTCTCCGGCACCTCTGTCCAGCATACGGGCTTAGGCAGAAAACGCACCCGGTAGGGTTCTCCTTTTTCACGATAGTGCCTGTGCAGCCGCACAACCAGCTCCATATCTTCACCAACCGTATCGTGAAGGTAACCCCCAACTTTCACTACTGCTTTTCTGTCAAAAACACCGAATGCGCCTGATATAATCAGAAGGCTGTCAAAATAGTCCCAGCCAGTACGGCCAAAGAGAAATGCCCTCAGATACTCCACAGCCTGGATCCTGCCGATCACTGAATCAGGTACTCTCACACTCTTTACACCGCCATTCTCAAAGGTGCAGCCGTTTGCTACACGCACTACGCCGCCAACGGCAACTGTATCGGGATTCGAGACAAATGCCATCAGCATCTGCTTTAGAACGGTAGGCTCCAGCAGGGTGTCTGAGTCGACGGCACAGATCAGATCTTTGCGCGAAACATTAATTCCCGCATTCAATGCATCAGCCTTCCCCCCATTTACCTTATCCACCACAAACAGGCTGGGGTATCGTCGGGAGCCGTAAACTGCCCGCACATCCTTGGCTTCAAGGTTATGTGGCACATATCTATCGATCTTCTTCAAACCGAAGTGCCCTATAAGCTTTTCGAGCGTGGAGTCTTTACTCCCATCGTTGATAACGATCACTTCATAGTCCGAAAACTCGAGATTAAGAAGCGCTCTGGTCGACTCAATGATACTCGCCTCCTCATTGTAGGCAGGTGCCAAAATAGAGATCGACTTGTAGAGGCCGGTATCGTAGAGACCGCTTAGCTGAAAAATTTCGCTCTCTTTTTTGGCTTTCTTTGTCTGAATAAAGGAAAAGAGCATCAGAACGATATACGCTCCATTCACATAGAGGAAATAGAGAAAGAAGAATATATTGGCGCCGAGCAGAATGTTAACTCCAATATCGCTCATGCTGTCTCCTTTATCGATTCCATGATTTCACCTTTCAGCTCTTTCCACTCCCTCTCGCTGAGGGCCACAACATTCAGCTCATCCGGATCAATTCCGTGTCCGTCGATTAGTGATTTTGCGGCATCGAACCGCACATAGAAATCAGAATCTGCCAGCAACCACTCCAAATGATGAACATTCATTTTCTCAGGAAAAACCCCAAGAGCCCGTGCCGAGGCGCGTCGCACAATATTGTAAGAGGAGGCAACAAAACACTCCCTCACCTTGGACTGAATCTCATGCATACCAAATGCAGTTAGCACGTCGATAAGCGCTTCGGTTATTAGCCAGTCGTGATCATCTGCATCAAGCTCTTCAAATTCATTCAGTAAAAAACCGGCACTCTCATAGAAACCGAGCTCTCCCAATGCGCGAATCATAAGAGCGGTTCTTTCCGGAGAGTAGCTCCGCGCGGCAATCAAATCCATCAGGAGTTCCCCTTCGGCAACACGATCGTCGGTGGTATGACTCTGAAACGCCTTTATGAGATCGCTCATAGCCTGATTCGATATACCCCTGTTCTTCATCAAGTTGTGGATCACCACCTTCTTCTGCGCAGCGTTTCCATGCACCATGATAGCCATACCGGCCGAATATGCCATGGCCGGCACAGTATCGACCGTTTTTTCCGCAATTCTCGGCAGCAGTGACTCTTTCACTTTTCTCTGTCTCGAAAAATAGAGACAAGCCCTGGCAGCATCCAGCGGTTTACCATTCTCAAACTGTTTCGTAAAGTACTCACGAATGCGCTTCAGGTTCAGCAGACGCTTCAGCCTTCTCTCTTCCTCGCCCTCCAGTACCAGATCGAGCCGGTTAACCACCTCAAGAAGAATAATGTAGTCCGTAACGGTATGGAGCTGCCTCTTAAGCTTTTCAAAGCTCAGATCGCCGGAGATATATCGGATTACCAGGTCTCCGAAGTAGATGCGAATTCTCTCCCTTCGTTTGATATTGCGATTGAGCAGCCACCGGCTCATTACAGCCCCTGAAAACACGACAAGCGATACAAGAATCAGCAGTATGAGAACCACAAGAATGATTCTCTCTGCGTAGGTTGTGAAGAATTCGATCAAAGCAGGGTCAGGTTTTCAGAACACGGTCCATTCTCAGGAGAAACTCCTCCATTTTGAACGGTTTTGAAACATACTCCATCGCACCAAGATTAAAGCCACGCGAAACATCACCGCTGCTCTTTTTATTGGTCAACATCAGAACCTTGATGCCACTCGAATCGAACTCCGGATCCGCTTTCAGCTCCTCCAATATTTCAAAACCGGAGAGACCGGGAAGCATGATATCGAGAACAACCAGATCGGGGCGTATTTTTTTTATCTGCCCCATCCCCTCCACGCCATCCCTGGCATGAGACACATCGTAACCTAATGCTTTCAATCTGTAGATGATCAGTCTGGCCGTCATCTCCTCATCTTCGACCACTAAAATTTTCTGTTTCTCCATATTTGGCAAGGCACCCGAGCGAGGTGATGTTACACTGTTTTCTTCAAAAAGATAATTCCCGACATGTTTTTTCTGTAAGAGCAAGTTAACACTTTTTTGCGGTGCAGTCATATGCTGCAATATGTTTGCCGAGAAATTAAATAGTGACAAAAAGGATACCTGCAACAAACTGTGATTTATAGAGTGAACTTTGTATCATCATTTTCATACAAAAACTGACTATGCATAAGAAGAATATCATTATTGCTTTCGGCGGCGCTTCGCCTGAGCACGAGGTTTCGGTGCTCACGGCACTTCAGGCAGTGGCTGCCATCGAAGATCCTTCCGTAAACCCTGTACCGCTATACATTACAAAATCGGGACAGTGGCTAACCGGAGCCCCCCTTCTCGAACTGGAAGAGTATGAAAAGCTCGATCAACTCGAAAAAAAGGGTACACCATGCTACTTTACGAAAAACTCACTCGGGCAGACTGTACTCAGGGAAGAAAAAACAGGACTCTTCTCAAAGCCTGCTGAATACCCTGTTTACGCTGTACTTGCTGCATTTCACGGTGCTGATGGTGAAAATGGAGCATTTCAGGGCGTCTGCGAACTTTACAACGTTCCCTATACCGGTAGTGGGGTTATCGGCTCTTCTGCCGGAATGGATAAGGTTACGGCAAAACGTCTCTGCCGGGCTGAATCCATTCCCGTTACCGATGGAATCGATTTCCTTGAACAGAACTGGATTGAGAACGAGAAAGAGCTCATAGAACAGGCAGAAGAGATCGACTATCCGCTTGTGGTAAAACCGGTTCACCTTGGAAGCAGCATCGGTGTTAAAGTTGTAAAAGAGAGGAAATCACTGATCAAAGCCGTTGAGACTGCATTCCGTTATGATGCCCACGTTTTGATTGAAAAGGCAATTACCCCACTGATGGAGATCAACTGTTCAGTACTCGGTACACCGCAGAAGTGTATGGCCAGCGTCTGTGAACGTCCGCTCGGATCCGAAGAGTTGCTCTCATTCCGGGATAAATATCTCAGTGAAGAGGGTAGTTCCAAAGGGATGGCATCAGCAAGCCGTAAAATACCGGCCGACATCCCGGATAAGATGACACGGGAAATTCAGGATCTCTCCGTCAGAATTTTCCAGCTTTTCGATTGCAGCGGTGTTGCACGCCTCGATTTTTTGGTAAATAGCGATAGTGGCGAGGTCTATTTCAATGAGATTAACACCATACCCGGATCCTTTTCGTTCTACCTCTGGAAGGAGTCCGGAATCCCCTTCAGCGAACTGATCCATGAACTACTTGAGATTGCGCTTGAACGCCACAGGGAGAAAAACGGGCGAATTCTCAGTTATGAAACAAACTTACTGAGTCAAAAAGCCGTTAAGGGCATCAAAGGCTTAAAAGGAACCAAATAAATATGGCACTAACTAAACTGCGCTCCACTCTTCTACTTTTTGTAGCAATTTTAATTTTTAAGGGGTGCGGCACATCCGATACCGTCACTGTTGTCCCCTCCTCTCCACAAACTACGACAGCGGCAGATACCACCGACGATGATGAAGAGGAGTTTTTTCAGCAGATTACCGTTGGGTTGATCGACTCAGTCACCAATTTTGACCCCCTTTTCGCTGATAACCTCAGCACAAAGCGCGTAATCTCTCTCATTTATGACGGGCTATTTACACTGGATCGCGATGGAGAACCTGTACCTGTTATTGCTGAGGAGGTTGAAGTTTCTGACGATGGGCGTGAGTACTTGATCACCATCAACCGAAACCTCTTCTTCCATGAAAGCCCGGCCTTTCCTGCAGGAGTTGGTCGTAGAATAAGCGCAGCAGACGTAAAATACTCTCTTGAGAGGACCGCCTTCCCCAATGTCCCGCCACATGCTGCCGAGCTTCTGATGAATGTGCACGGTTTTCAGAACTACTACCTCGAGCAGCGATACGTTTATGACACAGACAGACATGTTGTTGATGGAGTAAGCGGAATTGAAGTAGTTGATTCCGGCACAATTTTGATCGCATTGAAGCGGGAAGATCCCGACTTCCTCAAGCGCCTGGCATCTCCCTTGCTCTCAATTTACCCCAGAGAAGCAGTTAACAGAGGGGAGCACGGTCTCAAAACCCAGCCTGTAGGAACCGGTCACTTTCTTTTTACCTCTTTTAATGACGAGCGCATCATTCTAACCCTCGACGATAGTGAAGCGGCTGAGCAGCGGGCAGACCGTCCTCGCGTCAACCGGATCGACTTCACATTCTCCGTTGATGAAGGGCGACTATTCCAAAGATTTGCCCGTGGCGAGATCGACTGGATCCCTGAAGTTGGCCCACAGGTCTTAAGACAGGTCGCAAATAACTCGTTCGAACTCCGAAGCACCTATCGCAATCAGTTTGAGCTGAATCGTCATAACAGTGAACGGGTTACTTCTCTCTACCTGAATGATAATGCAGAAATCGATATCTCCTGGCTCAGAAGCCGCCTTCTGGACACTGAAACAGACGATCTTGAATTAATGGGCGATGTTGAGTTAAACATGGATGTGCTTGAGGAGAATGGAGATAGCGACCCAGACTCTGAATATTATGTTACCTATACCGATGACTCTTATACACGCCATATTCTCAGCCGTTTAAATGCATCCGTGATGGAGCCGGATTCGAGGCTCAGACTACTCGATATCCGTGTACCAACCCCCGAGACCGCACTCTTCTCCAGAACGACTGATACCCTGCATTACTCATTCACAAACACCAAAGGCATTAGCTGGTTAACAGCACAGCACCCAATTGTGTCACTTCATCACTCCAATATTATGGGTATTGAATCACATTCAGTTCCCTGGAGGTTGTTCCCGGCCGAGATCCGTGTCCGAAGCAATGACCGGGAATCTCTATGAAATTTTGCGTTCTAGCCAATCCCGAAAAGTACTCCATTGAAGAGCCTCTCGAAGAGGTTATGAACTGGTGTGCTGATAATCCGGTAACGGTCTATGTTACTTCTGAGCTTCAGAAGCACTTTCCAAAAGCGATCGAAAAAGCGGCCCTTGAAGTAACTCAGACTGAAAAAGAGGCCATTTCTCAGTCAGATATCGCCATTGCCATTGGCGGTGACGGCACCATTCTGCATACCGCTCATTTGGTTAAGAGCGAATCGATCCCCATTCTCGGAATAAATTCAGGCAAGCTTGGCTTCATGGCCAACATTTCAACCGACGGGATCGATAAGGCATTGACACAGGTACTGAATGGAACCTACAATCTGGACAGGCGGGTAATGCTTAAAAGTGAGCAGCACGACGGCTCCATTCGATATGCGCTGAATGAGTTTCTTTTTGCAAAGAAAGACACCTCGTCCATGATCACGCTCAGGGCAGAGTATGACGGTGAGTTTATCAACAGCTACTGGGCCGATGGATTGATTATATCTACGCCAACCGGTTCCACTGCGTACAACCTCTCCGCAGGCGGGCCGATTGTGATGCCCAATACTCCGGTGATGGTAATCACACCCATCAACCCACACACGCTCACCACACGCCCCCTGGTCTTACCCTCGAATCGCACGCTACGGATTCTGAGTGAAAACAGTGAGCACCATACGCTCTTCTCATGCGACGGCACAACGATCCCGGCCGGTAACGAGATCGACATCAGCATCTCTGAGAGCAACTTTGAGATTGAGATCATCCAGCTACCGGGTCAGAACTATTTTGAAACACTCCGAAACAAACTGATGTGGGGAGTTGATCGCCGTAAATCGTGATTTTTCGGGCTTTTTTTCTATCCCTCTGCAATTTCCCCTATCTTTAAGGGTGGAGCTATAAAGCTAAAGAATGATCTTGCTGACAACCTGATTTTTATCATAAAATACTAACCCAAACAGAGGACAAAGAATGAAAGTAACTGTAGTTGGAGCCGGTGGAAATGTTGGCTCAACAGTAGCATACACCATCGCAGAGCGTGATTTTGCCAAGGAAGTTGTGATGGTGGATCTTGAGAAGAAAGTAGACGATAAAACATTCTATCCATCCAAAGGGCGTGCGCTTGATCAGTGGGAAACAGCGCCTATCGTCGGATTTGACACCAGGCTCAAGGGAACCGTTAACTACGAAGACACCAAGGATTCCGACGTCTGTGTGATCACCGCCGGTATTCCAAGAAAACCGGGAATGAGCCGAGATGACCTTCTCGAGATCAACGGAAATATCGTAAAAAGCGTCTCCGAGCAGCTGGTGAAGCACTCTCCGGACACCATCATCATTGTGGTTTCCAACCCGCTTGATGTGATGACCTACGCTGCACACGCTGCTTCCGGGCTCGATTCCAAAAAAGTGATGGGAATGGCCGGAATTCTGGATACAGCCCGCTATCGCGCATTTCTTGCAGAGGCGCTGGATGTATCACCGAAGGATATTCAGGCGCTGCTCATGGGCGGTCACGGCGATACGATGGTTCCTCTTCCGCGATATACTACCGTCTCCGGTATACCCGTTACACAACTGATTGACAGTGATAAGCTCGATGCAATTGTTGAACGAACCAAAAAAGGCGGCGGCGAGATTGTTGGCCTGATGGGAACTTCAGCATGGTATGCACCCGGAGCTGCTGCTGCGCAAATGGTTGAGGCGATCATGCTCGATCAAAACAGAATTTTCCCATGCTGTGCACTCCTTAACGGTGAGTATGGCATCAATGATCTGTTCCTCGGCGTCCCGGTTAAACTGGGTAAGGGTGGAATTAAGGAGATTATTGAGGTTGATTTAGACGAATCAGAAACCGAACTTTTAAGAGCATCAGAGAAAGCCGTTCGCGGAACCGTGGACGACTTCAAATCCCTGATGGATAAATAAACCGCAAAAAAAGAAGACTTGGCTCTTCACTACTTGCACTTATACCCCAATCCGGTCTCCGGGTTGGGGTTTTTTAATGGTATAATGGCCTTAATAATAAATATGTAACGAAACCGCTTTGAAATACTCTTTATTATAGGTAAAACCGTTTTACCTCATCTTTACAGTCTCAAAGTAAGAATGAGCACGAAAGCGGGAGAATAAGCCGTTACCCCCAAACTTGTTTTTATAGACGGCTGACTCAACACAATACCCCGGTCCTATGATAGGCTATACAGAAGTTTTACAGGTAATTGGAGCGATGATTATTTTCTCGCTTATTCTGACCACAGCAAATCGTTATATGCTGGGCAACGTAGAGGCAAAAATCACATCTGAAGTTGAAGTTCATGCGGTCACCATTGCCCAAGACATGATTGAACTATCTAAATCTTTACCATTTGATGCGGCAACTTCCGGTAGTAATATTCCCGGAGATATCCCCGATGATTTTGTTAATGCCGATCCGGTTCCTGCAAATAACAATTCCAACAACCGTAACTCCCTCCAGCACTTTGAGGACTTTAACGGTTACAGTGAAGATATCACAACCGGTTTAGGTATTTTCTCCATATCGACAGAAGTAAGTTATATGGATCCAAATAATCTTGACCAAACTTTTAGTCAAAAAAGTATTTACAAGAGAATCACTGTTACTGTTTCAAGTCCCTCTCTTCGCAATGATGTGGCACTAAATTATACGAGAGTATATAACAACTCCAACTAAAGATGAATCTTGGATTAACCATAAGTTTTATCATAGCCGGCTTGTTAATGATCACCATTGTGACATTAAATGTGAGAATGGGACAGCATTCTGCTGATATCACACTGCACACAATGAGTCAGAGTCATGTTTCAAGTGTTTCTGATATTGTAGAGTTTGACTTCCAAAAAATTGGATACAATGTTCAAGGTCCAATCGAGAATGCGATTAGTGTAGCAGAAGAAAATGAAATTCAGTTTGAAGCTAATTTAACGAATGACCCTTCAGAAGCTGTACAAACAATATCGTGGCGATTGGACACTGACCCTATTTCTGGCTCATCAAACCCTCGTCACAGATCCCTAACAAGAATCGTTGATGGGGACACTCAGGATATCAATGTTGGTGTAACCCGATTTGAATTAAGGTATTATGTGCAGGGAAGTCATGAACCTTTGACATTCCCGATCGATGCAGCAACTCTTGAAAATATCAATAGGGTTGAAGTGATATTAGAAATTGAACCACGAGAAGGTACCGGAAGAAATAACTATTACACGACATCTTCCTGGAGAAAAGTCTTTACTCCTCCAAACTTAAATCTATAAGGAGCTCTTTATGGGACGAGCAATGTTAATTATCGTATCAGGGCTGTTGCTTTCAGTTGGATTAACTCAGACATCACTTTTTGGTGGTTTGGGCCAGATGGTTACTCATTCAGCAAATATAACAGAAGCCGTACAGGCAAAAAATGTGGCCTATATGGGAACTGAACTAGCCATTAGGGAAATGATTGATGACCCTGATTGGAGAGACGGATCATCTGCTACATTCAATGTTGGAGGTGGAACTGCTGCTGTAAATATTGAAGAAACCACTGATGGAATGCTAAGGCTCAACTCTAACGGCACTTTCAACGGTGAATCGCAACTGATTTCCATCTTGTTGCAAGAAAATCAGAGCAGTTTAGTCCCTACATTTTTTTCAGCTTTAGGATTTATCATGAGTGACCCAGATAAATTCTCCTTCAAGGCTCAAGGTAATCCATTAATAGATGGAACTGAATTAAGCGGTACATGTGAAGATAAACCAGGTGTAACTGTAAATCACTCGGAAGATCTCAGTGAAGTTGAAGATAATGTTTTTGGCAGTGCAACTATTGACGGCACTGACCCACCAATTGATCTATTCGATGGATTAACTATGGATGAACTTACCCAATTGATAGAGGCTTTGAGTCCACATGGTACTGTATTAGATCCGAATAGAAACCAACACGATTTAGGCGACAAAGATAACCCTGGTATATTTATCGTTGACAGCAATGTAAGGTTCGCGGGCCAACAAAACAGAGGTGCGGGTATTATGATTGTTCGAAATAGCGGCATGATTGAGGTTGAAGAAGGGACTACTACTTCAGACGGGGGAATTGAAGTAAGAGGTGGTTTCGAATTTGACGGATTGGTAATTTTCGAAAATGCCATGAAAATCGATGGCAGGGGTAATGCTGAATTCCGTGGCTCAGTTATTGTTGGAAATACACATAAAAATATACCAAAATTTGATGCTGACTTAGGTGGAGCAGCAAATATCCGTTACGACTGCTCAGCACAACAATATGCAGATCAGGCTGCTTCAATGCTTTCGAATAACAGGTTATTCCAGCAGCTAAGCGTCTATGAAACTAGTGGAACAAACACTTCAAATAACTAAAAGTTGAACAGCAGTAAAATTTTTTCAAAGGAAATTTGAGCTGAAATCTCGAGTGCAGGTAATTTAATTCCAGAACTCTGCAGACTAATCGCAGAGTTCTGGAGCCGTTTTCCACTACTATCCCCCCATGGCCCATAGATCGGATCATCAACAATCGGGAAGCCTGCATGTTTCAGGTGGAGCCGAATTTGATGAGTTCGCCCCGTTACCGGAAAGCACTTCACTACTGTGTGGCCATTACGGCTCTCAACAGGCTCAAACCGGGTCTCTGCAGGTTTTGTACCGGGCAGATTCTCTCCGCACTCAAATACGAACCCTCTCTTTCTGCGAATCGGAGCCTCAACTCTGAACGGCTCTGAAACCACGCCAGATACTACGGCGTAGTACCACTTCTCTACCCGGCCGGCTTCAAACTCACTTCTCAGCGTGGCGGCAAACGTTCTGTTTTTGGCAAGGATCACAAGACCGGAGGTAACTGCATCGAGCCTGTGCACCATTCTTAGGCCCTTGAACCCCATCTCACTCAGAATATAGATCAATGTATTTTTATAGAAGCGCCCGCCCTGATGCATCGGAAGCGGAGCGGGTTTGCAGACCAGCAGCCACTCATCTTTATCCTGAAGAATCCGGACTCCGGCCGAAACAGATGGCTCGATCACCCGGGGTGTAAAGTGGTGGATCAGCTGCTGGGAGGAGATTCGGTCGTCTGCCGCCAAAGGCTCTCCTCCATAGCAGATCCAGCCCTGATCGATGCGATGTTGCCACTTCTGCTCTGATAGATAGGGAAACCGCTCAAGAAAGAAGTCCAGCACACGTTTGCCATCATCAGATGGTTTAACGCGGATTGTACGGGTAAGCGGATAGGGAGCTACTATCCGGGCTTCACTGCTCCTGTAGCTCTCGCTGCTTGAAATCATCATCAAAATAGTTATACCACTTTCTGAAAGGGCGAAAGGCATTATTCACATCAAACGGCCGCTTGAACTCACTTTTTTTACACTCTTCACTGCAACACCCTTCCATCTGAATGGCTCCCTCTTCAGAACAGACAAAAAGTTTGTTGCACTCCATATTCGCGCAGTTGATGTAACTGTCTGCAGGTTTACCGGTGATCTCACAACGGGCTATCGGCTGTAGATTCTCTCTATTGACAGGAACCACCAATCGGTCGTCAAACACAAAGCACTTCCCTTTAAAGTTTTTTCCGCCCTCCTCTTTTGCGTACTTCAGAATACCGCCATGTAGCTGGTTTACATCATCCCACCCTTTCTGTTTCATCAAAACAGAGAACTTCTCACAGCGGATTCCGCCCGTGCAGTACATCAGCACCTTTTTGTCTTTCGGGATCTCTGCACGATCCAGCCACTCCGGAAACTCATAGAAATTCTCTACATCGGGTTTGATGGCACCCTCAAAGTGTCCAACTCTGGACTCGTAGTTGTTACGGACATCGATCATCACATAATCTTCATTCGACTCCATCACGTTTCTCCACTCATCGGGCGACATATGATAGCCACCTTCAGCCGGATTTAATTCATCCACATGTATGGCGACGATCTCTTTTCTCACCTTACAGATCAGCTTGGCAAACGGTATTGCGTCATGTTCATCTGTCTTGAACTCCGTCTTCTCAAAACCATCGAGACTTCGGAGGTAGTTTCTGTACTCCTCCATCTGCTCAGGCGTACCGCCAAGGGTACCGTTGATCCCCTCACTGCTGATATAAACACGCCCCTTGATGCCTCTCTCCTTTAGCCACGCTTTGTGCTCATCGCAAAAACGATGCGGATCTTCTACTGGGGTGAAATAGTAATAGAGAATAACTTCGGTCTTCATGCTCTTGTATGCGATTTTCTGAAACTCTTCGTTCTTATTGCCTTGAAGAGTGCAATTTTTCAAACTAATTGAACAGCACTCACCGTTTTTTAAACGACCTTTAATTTACGATCTTTTATCGTCTTTTATATAACCATCCCCCTTTTTGCATGAGACAGGCGTACCGACTGTTTATTATAATTTTGATGGCTTTTGTCGCCCTGTCGGCTTCATCGATCCATGCTCAAAGCGTGCAGGAAACGATCAGGGCATTAAACCATCCGGTATATGGCGAGATCACGGCAGCCATGGAGCAGGGGGAACTTTCGGAATCTGAGGCGATTCTTGAAAAGTTTTATCTGGCCTATGATCCGGATCAGCTCTCAGACCGTTTTTCTCACAGTGATACTCCGGCACCCGTCAAATGCCTGGTGCCTCTGCTTCAGGAATTCCGCAGTGCCGAGCAGCGGCTGCCCGCCTCAACAATAAGGGAGATTGAAGAGATGACCGCCATGCCGGAGTCAACTACCTACGAGGAGTATCTCTCACCATCAGGAAATTTTCGGTTCTTCTACGAAACGGAGGGAGTAAATGGTGTACCTCTTGATGACACCAACAACTCCGGTATTCCCGATTATGTGGAAGCCGCTGCATTCGCTGCCGACTCCTCCTACCGATACCAGGTAGAGGAAGCCGGATTTCGGGAGTTTTTGAGATCTCAGCCATACGAGATCTACTTTCAGAACCTTAACTTTTACGGTGCCACCTTTGAGAGCGGTTCGACTACGTTCATCAGGGTTCATAACAATTTTCTGGGCTTCCCTCCAAATACCCACCCTGAGGGTGATCAGATTGGGGCTCTATACGTCACCATCGCGCATGAAATCAAGCACGCCATACAGTTCGCCACAAACCGATGGCAGGGGCAGGCCGGCAGTTTCAACTGGATTGAGATGGATGCCACGTTGATGGAGGAGGTGGTTTTCCCCGATGTGAACGACTACTACAACTACATTCGCGAAGATTTCGACTCGGTAAACCCCAACTTTCAGTCGATCTTTGGAAGACCCGGAAACCCAACTCCGGGAGCCTATTGGCACGTAACCTGGATGATCTACTTTTATGAGCAGTACGGGATCGAATTCTGGGTAGATGTATGGGATCAGCTGGTTGAAGACCGTACACGACCATTCTTTACCGCCATTCAAAACAGTCTTGACCGTGAGGGACTCCGACTCGAGCTGGAGCACATCAACAGCCATATGTGGCACATGTCGTCGGGACCTGACTACTCCGGCAGTGATTTCGGGTTCAGCGACAGGGAGAACTATCCAACTCCCAGCTTTTCCGGGCAGACATTCAATGCTCTGCCCGACAGCATAACCAATTTCTCTCTCCGCAGTTTTGCCGCCACCTATTACCGTGCCACACCTCAGGGAACCGGCCTGGGGCAACCGCTTATTAAGCTCAATTCTGAGCAACCCGGAGTAGCTATCGGTGTTGTTGGTCATTTCAGGGATGGAACCACCGACCAACAGATTGTCCTCAACCCGGGATCAAACAGTCAATCACTGCAGACAACATGGGATTGGTCTGACCTCACTGAAATCACCATTGCCGTTGTTAATACCAATCGGGACGGAATGAGTGATTACACCCTGAAACTCGACTCTGCAGCGGCCGAAGAGGATCTGATTGCCCAAAACTACCCCAATCCATTTCGCAACCAAACCCGGATTGAGTATTCCATTTCTGAACCATCCAACGTTCGCATCGATCTTTACGACTCTATTGGTCGGCGGGTAGCCACTTTGGTTGACGAACGAAAAGAGGCCGGATTCCACAATGTAGAGTTTGATGGCAGAGGGTTTGCATCCGGGGTCTACCACTACCGTATTATCACCGATCGTACGGCCTTATCGAAAAAGATGCTTTTGATTCGATAGTAGTCTTGGTGGGTTTCGTGTTTATAAGAGCTCAAAGCTCAAAGCTGAAAGGGATGAGTTGGAGCTATGCACCAATTTTTAGCGTAGAATCTGAAAATCAGGGCTTTTGGAAACATCTGACTGTTGGGTCGTTTACATCCTTGGGACAGTTTTTACCGCCGAGAAGGCGCAGAGCGCGCTGAGGGGACTAATCTGAAAATTTGCCCAAATCCCCGCACTGAAAGGGCGCTCCATCTCAGCCCCGAAGGATCGGCCAATCTTAGCATCAGGTAACGACAATGAATTGTGAAGGTCATTTGTCCCTCTAGGGACTACACATGGGTAGAAAAACAACGTGCGAGCACCCCCCCCCGCGCCGAGAAGTTGTTTTTGAAAAGGAACGGGGGCAGCCGAGCTGCAGTGGAAAGAGTTTTGATAGGAGGGGTTTGGATGATATCAGCACTCTGGAGTTGCAACAAAAAAGTGGACAACCAGTTAAGGTATTTATGCGGCTGATTTTTGTTTTAGGTTTTCTTCGGCCTGTACCGGGCTTTGGTAATCAAGAGCCGAATGCAGTCGTTTTCTGTTATACCAGATTTCTATGAA
>JAFIFA010000212.1 GCA_020832225.1 Balneolaceae bacterium | reverse complement strand
CTCCTGGAACCCTTCTCTCCACGCTGCACACCATCAGCCAGTACTACATAGAGCTGGGCGATGAAGAGTCTGCCCGCGAGACTCTGGAAGATGCCCGCCAACGAAATCCGCGCGACCCACAAACTTTGATTCTGCTTGCCGAAATCTATGCCTCTAATTCCGAATGGCAGGAACTAGGTGATACATTTGTGTCACTACTTGAGGATCAGATGCTCTACCCTTCTCAAAAGATGGAGCTGGTGAGATTTATCTACAGCCAGCATCAAAGGAATCCCAATGTAGAGATCTTGGCTGATCAGACCGCCCGTGCCGTTAACGCATTCAGCAGAAATGAACCCGATTACGCTCCTGCTCAGATGATCGCCGCTGAGTATTTCCTGATGCAGGATGAGCCGGAAAATGCACTCGAGAGCCTTGAACGCGCTACTACAGCTGAACCGGACAACAGCGACGCATGGGCACAACGGGTACAGACACTCTTTCAGCTTGAAAAGTATGACGAAGTAATTGATCTATCCGCCAAGGCCAATGAAGCGGCATCAGGAAATGGATTTGTGCTCTTTTTTACGGGAGCCTCCTATCTGCTGACCGATCAGCCTGAGGAGGCCGCCGAATGGCTGCAAAGAGCAACCAACGCCCCTGGACAGAGAGCATTCCGGTCGGTGGTTTACGGTACACTCGGTGATGTGAAGCAGGACCTGGACAAGTGGGAAGAGGCCGTTGAAGCCTATGAAATGGCGCTTCGGCTCGATCGAAATAACCATAATGCAATGAACAACTACGCATATTACCTCTCACTTCGGGAGGAGAGGCTGGATTATGCGCTGGAGATGTCGGAAAGGGCCGTCAGTATGGAGCCCGGCAATGCCGCCTATCTGGACACACTGGGCTGGATCTACTTCAAAAAAGGGAACTATGAGAAGGCCAAAGAGTACATAACCATGTCCGTTGAGACGGGAGATGCAAGTGCCGAAGTGTATGAGCATCTTGGAGACGTTTATGAAGCCCTGGGTAATGACGATGAAGCTCGAAACTGGTGGAGCAAAGCCCTTGAGATGGACCCCGACAGAGATCATCTGAAAGAGAAGGTCAATTGATGCGACAATCGCCGGCCGTTCACAATCCAACAGACAACCACATCGCATTGCATCGAATTAGTTTGCATAAAGAATCGATTTTTCGCGCATTCCACCCCGGCTTCGGTTTGGCGTCCATAGCGGCCGTGTTTATGCTGACATTTCTGCTCACAGGTTGTGGAACTACAGGCCCGGCAGCCGGTGATATCTCCGACATGGAGCGCTCTGACATCTCCGCTTCAGAACTAGCTGATCTTGTACCCAACTACTCAGAAAATCTGATTACACTTTCCGGCACCGGACGCGCTATTGTAAGCGAGCCCGGAGGGAGTGAGCGGGTAACACTGCAATTCAGCTCCGGAAGAGAAGCAAGCCTCATTACAATCCGCACCAGTGTAGGCATTGAGGGAGGCCAAATTCTGGTTGACAGCGACTCCCTTCTGATCTACAATAAAGTGGACAACTATGCCGAAAAAGTCTCCCTGAAGCAGAGCAATCTCACCACCATTGGCAGCCTTGCGTCTCTCAATATGCTGGACCTCTTCAACTTCCCGCTGAATCCAGATAACATCCGTGAAATTTATGAAAACAACAGCAGTTTCGTTGCCGTTCTCGATGATGATGCATTTGTGACTATCCGAAAGGATGATGGGATGGTGAAGCAGGTGGTTCAGAACCGCAGTGACGCTGCCTACAGCCGTATTGAGTATGAGGGGTATGCACGACTCGACGACTTTTATCTCCCAAGGAAAATCACCATTTTTAGCAGTGATGGCAGCTCCAGGGCCACGTTTCTGGTTCAGCGACTTGAAGTGAACCCGGATCTGCCGCCCCTTGAAATTAAACTCCCCGACGATATCCCGATTTACAGGATCTGATGCGCCGAACCCTACTCCTTCTAATTCCCGTTTTTCTCCTCTTTGCCGTAAACGGCATGGCGCAGGATTCATTTGAGGATCGCCGATCGACTATTCTGGAACAGCAGCAGAACACCCGTTCTCAGATCGACAACCTGCGCGAACAGATCAACACCTATAGTGAACGCCTGGGCTATGCCTCTGAGAGATATGAACAGATGTACCGTCAGTATCAGGAGCTGGAGCGAGTGATCACCCTTCAGGAGGAACAGCTTCGGCAGATGAACCGTGAGCAACAGCAGATCACGCAGGAAATTCGCCTGATTGAAGAGAACCTTGAGGAGCTTGAAGAGCGGCTGAAACAGTTGGTGGAGGAGTATAAAGAGACGATCATCTTTCTCTACAAAAATGGCCGAACTACAGAGATGGCGCTTCTTCTGACCTCCGGCTCACTCAATCAGCTTCTGGTTCGCTCCTACTATCTGGCGCGGTTCGATGAGTACCAAAAAGAGCAGGTGGCACAGATAGAGCAGACTCAGGCAGATCTTGAGGAGGCACGGAATGATCTGCAATCTACGGAGGAGCGTAACCGTGAAGCTTTGGCAGAGATCAGGGATGAGACAGAAACCCTGGAGCAACAGAAAGAGCTTCAGAGCCGTAATGTGGAGCTGCTTCGCCGCGATCGTGATAACATCAGCGAGCAGGTTCATATCCGTCAGCGTCAGCTTGAAGAACTAAATGAACAGCTCGACAACCTGATTGCTGAGGAGGAGCGAATCCGAAGGGAGGCCGCAGCGGGTGAACGTCCATCGCGTGCCATGGCCGATGTGGGAGAGGATGAACTGGACGCCTTTGCTTCCACATTCAGAGAGAGTAAGGGTCAACTACCCTGGCCCGTGGATAACGGAACCATCACACAACGATTTGGAGTGCGTACCCACCCTGTATTTAACACTCAAACAAACATTCCCGGTATTGAAATCTCCGCCCCGCCCCGCTCAACCGTACGCGTTGTAAACAGCGGTTATGTAATAGGCGTTGAGTATTTCCCGCTCTTTGGAGAGACCGTATTGGTCCACCACGGCGGATTTTACACCGCTTATGGAAACATGAGCGAAATCTACGTTCGCAAAAACCAAATTTTGAGTCGAGGTGACGTTGTTGGCCTCTCCGGCGATGAAGACTCCCTGATCGGTGAGGTTCTATTCTTTATGGTACGTGATGGCACCCAAAACGTAAATCCCGAAGAGTGGCTCCAGAGTCCGGTTCCTTGAGGGTGAAATAGCTCATAGGAGGGGGAAAGGCCTGGCAGTAGCGTAGCGGAGGATCTGCCAGTGTCGGCGATCGTAGAGCGTTGAATCTTGATGGCCGAAGCGGGTGAGAGTTTGGATTCGACTAGAACTCCCCTCCTTTTCAGAGGCTGTGAGAAAATGAGGATACAAGTTTAATTCAAAAAATGTAGATTATTTCGGTGAATATAATCGATTATCTTACTGTTATTTCGTATTTTAAGGGGTGTCATTTAAACCCTTGAACGCCCATG
>JAFIFA010000208.1 GCA_020832225.1 Balneolaceae bacterium | reverse complement strand
CGGTCTCAGACCAATATTTTTTTGAACATATATCCTCAAGTCATGGAAAAATTACCAACGGATCTGGAAATACTGAGTGAAATTTATGAGCGGTATCACGATTCGTTCAGGGCCTACGCAAAGGAGGAGCCGGATCGTATTGCCAGAATCCGTGTTCCTATCGATATCTACGAGATCGCAGAAGCGTGTGGTGTTGATGAAGATCTGATTTTTGGACGCCTCTACTACCACTTCAACAAAAAATACAGTTATAAAGATGAAAATGGGGAGGCGATTACATTCTTTGCATCAATCAAATTTGAAGGGATGAGCGTGAACTTTCCATTGGTGGCGTCCGTGCTTGCCGACCTGCAGATCGAACAGCGTAAATACCAGATTGCCACCGGAATGTCGATTGCGGCGATGGCAGTCTCTGTAATAGCTCTTACGCTTGCATTGGTCTTCTGAAGCGGTTTATTGAGAAAAATGGGGTTTGAATCAAACCCGGTCTCTTCCTCCTGAGGCCGGGTTTTTTGATGAAGAGAGTTGGTATTGGAGCGGTTCATATCCGGTCAAGATGGATATCTGGGAATCAGTTCGAGAGTGGTGAGAGATAGAGGGAACTGCAACCAGCTCATTTTCGATATTAAAATCAACCCGCTGCTGTAGGTAGGAGCAGAGATTACAGCGAGGGATGATCAGGCCAACTGTGGGCTGGCAGGAGCGCGATTAAAGCGAAGCCAGTAGTTGCTGATACACAGGGCCAGATCCTCGAACTCAGTGAAATCGACCGGTTTCCTGACGTAGCTGTTGGCGCCATATTCGTAACTCTTTTGAATATCCTGCTCTTCACCGGAGGAGCTGAAGATGATCACCGGAATGTGGCGGGTCTTCTTTTCCGATCTGAGACGCTTGAGTATGGTGAGTCCATCGACAATAGTCAGATTGAGGTCGAGAATGATCAGGTCAGGAAGATCATCAACATTCTCGTGGTAGAGGTACCTTACAGCTTCCCTGCCGCTATCGGAAACGGTAATGTTTTGAAAATTCAATTTCTTCAGGGCTCTGATGGTAAGAATAGCATCATCAGCAGAGTCTTCTATAAGCATTATATGTTTGTTTTTATACATCTGGGCCTCTTAAATAACAGTTATACTTCGAGCTGAAGAGACATTCTAACCCTGAATCACACACGTACACTATACTTTTCCGGCAGCATTTTAACCGGCTCTCTGAACCTTCAGCTGGTGGAGTTATCGGTCCCTAAAACCCCATATCAAGTGGAGTGTTAAAATAATCTAACTTAAATCAGGCTGAAGAGATTTGAATTGATTTATGCACTCTTATGAGCTTACCGGAAGTGTGAAACAGAAGGTTGCACCTTCACCCTTTTCCGATTCAGCCCAGATTTTCCCCATATGTCTATGAATGATTCTCTGTACGGTTGCCAAACCGATGCCCGTTCCGGGGAAATCTTTCTCGCGATGAAGCCTCTGAAAAGGGGTAAAGAGTTTGTTGGCATACTCCATATTGAAACCGGCTCCATTGTCTTTGAGGTAGAAAACCATATCTCCGTTTTTATTGAATGAGCCAAATTCAATAACGGCCCGCTCCTCTTTCGAGGTAAACTTAACAGAGTTCTCCAGAAGATTTTGAAGTGCAATTCTCAGAAGGGATGCGTCTCCTTGTACTATGAGCCCGTCATCGATATGGAAATCGATGGTTCGATCCGGATGCTGATCGCATAGCTGACCGGAAGCTGAAGAAACAATATCTGATAGGTTTACTTCCTGGTCTGTCATCTCTACCCGTGTCACTTTGGATAGTTTGATCAGGTCATCGATCAGAACAGACATACGCTGTGCAGCCTGCCGCACCCGGTCCAGATAGGCGCGGCCGGTATCATCAAGGGTGTCACCATAATCTTCGAGAAATGCCTGACTGAATCCATCAATACTCCTGAGCGGAGCCCGGAGATCGTGAGATACGGAGTAGCTAAATGCTTCAAGCTCACGATTGGTGAGTTCTAGCTGACGGGTACGTTCAATAACCTTCAGCTCCAGTTCCTCATTCAACCTGGAGATTTTTAGTTCGGCATGCTTTCGATCTGTGATATCTCTTGAAATACAACGGAATCCACTGAAATATCCTCTTTTATCAAAAATGGGGGTACCACTTACCTCCAGATAGACAATAGATCCGGTTTTGTGATGGCACCTGAATTCAATTCCTACAAAGTCACTTTCAGATTCGGCGAGTTCAAGAAGCCTTTTTTTGGCACTTGGAAGGTCACTTTCAGTCAGCAAATCAAAAAAACGGTTTCCCAAAATTTTCTGTGGGTTTCTTCCAAGTATAGATCTGACTTTGAAACTGGAATAGGTAAAACGAAAATCTTTATCCATATCCCAGATCCACTCATTGGATGTTTCAATAAGGCTCCGTAGTCTCTCTTCACTCTGCTTCAGGGCCATATTTGCAGTTTTACGGTCGGTGATATCCTGTATCTGTCCGGATAGCATTACGATCTCTCCGTCTCTTATTGTGGCGATCACGTTGATGATGATATAGATCGTTTCACCATTGGCAGCCACTGCAGACATCTCATGGTTTTCGATTCGTCCTTTTAATTTGAGAGCTTTCCAGAAAAACTGTCTGTGTGTGGCGTTGGAAAAGAGATTGTTGAGTTCGGACTTTAGCGCACTCTCCTTCGAATCAAACCTAAAGAGATCTATAAAGGCTGAATTACAATCTGTGAAAGAGCCATCGCCCTCAGCGATGAAGTTGCCGTTCAAGCTTTCATCAAACATGCTTCGATATCTCTTCTCAGACTCCTGTAGTTCTTTTCGCGAAAGTTTATTGTTGAATATAGTTCCAAGCTGAGAAGCTACATAGCTGATGAGATCCAGGTAGTGTGGATCCTCATCACGCTCGTGATCGAAGAAAAAGGAGAGCACCGCTACTGCATCACCACCGGCTGTTACCGGAATGGCTACAGCTGATTTAAGTCCGGCATCAAGAAGAAGTTTATCTGTATCTACACTACAATTCTTTTCCAGACGAGAGATCCATCCTGTACTTTTTTTGTTGAATACCTCCCGGGTAAGTGAATCGGCAACCGGCAAACTATCCGACCCCATTGCCTGAGATAGTATGTGGTAATCACTGCTATTTGGAAAAAATGTGGCGGTGAGCTTCAGGCGGTCCGATTGATCCTCCTTCATCCATGCCATTCCGCAGGTTGCTGTTGTCTCACGGGCAAATGAGTCGAGTACCAATGAGAGCGCTGTCTCAACATCCGGTGCTTCATTGATCTGAAGGGTCAGGTGAAAGGGGGCATTCCACTCAGTTTTTACACTCCCATTTGAATCTGCATTTTCAATTGTAGATCTCAGGAGCCCTTCGATTTGTCCATTTTCGATTTTATGCAGTAGCAGGTTGAGTAGAAGGAGTGAACCATCGCTTCGGTTGATTCGAATTTTTCCCTGGACGGATTTACCGCTCTTTTTCGCATCCGCAGTTAGTTTCTCAAATAGTGAAAGGTCATCAGGGTGAATAATGGTTTGAAGGGTAGCTCCATTCTGTCGGATTTGTTCCTGAGTATACCCTGTAATTTGTTCAACAGCGCCAAAGAGTTGATATTTATTAGGTGTCTGAGCATCTGACCGGAACCCGAGCTGTCCGCTGAGTGCAAGCATCTCTGCTGAAAAACGGTGTAAATGATCGGAATGGTCTGACATCGAATTTGTAGTGGTTCTGTTCAAGATTACTGAAAATATAAAATATAGAAGTAGATCAAAGAGCTTGGTACAAAGAGATCGATACAGCTCTTTTTGGATTCAAAGTGTGTTGAGGTTAATTTTCAATAGTACTACGCCTGTAAAGGCCTACGGGTTTCCGCAATAACCTAGTAGGTGTAAACTCCTATTTTTCAAAATAGCACTGAATCATGAGAGTTTCTCTTTTGAATGTTAGAAAATATTAATAAAATACACTCCCGAAAATAGTCTCACAGGTTTTTTAACAAAACCTTGCTGATATAAATCGGTTAGTCCGTTGAGTTTTTTTAGAAAGGGGAGAAATATTGATGAGAAGCTGTTGGGCTAAAAAATAAATGCTTTAGGAAGGCTGCAAATCAACTAATTATGAGTGAGAAAACCGGGTTGGCAAATAAGATTTTTTCAATTGGTGTTGCTGGAAAGAGTGGTGGCAGCAAAGCACCAAAGCGGATAAATGAGCTGAAAGGGAGATATAAGGAACTCTCTTTCATACATGATCTTCAGAAACAGACTGTAAGACACTATTTGCATGACGTTATGTCTCCGCTGAGTGCAGCTTCAGGTTATCTGGAGCTTTTAAAGGCAAATTCGGGTAGCTCAAATCCTGAACCAGAGAACATTCAGCGCTACAGTCAGAAAATTGAAGAGGGACTCAATGAAGTCGCCTTTATTGTGGAGCAGCTTCACGACATGTTTCGTATTGAAAATGAGTTTGAAGATGATCTGCTGCCTGAACTGGACATTAACTGGCTGGCAGGAGAGGTAACCGAAATCGCCTGTAGTTCTGAAGAGCTCAATGCCAATAGTGTGAAACTGCATCAACAGTCGGAGCAGGTACATGTTGAGGCCGATCTTTTTCAACTAAAACTGATTATCTATAACCTGGTGAAGGCCGCCGATCAGTTTACGACAACCGGCAGCACCATTGAAATTGAAACATCCGAAGAGGATGGCCATGCAGTGCTTAAAGTGGGATGTAGGGGTGAAGCAGTTGAAAACAAGGAGTTTGTCAGTCTGTTTGAAAAAAGCAAAAGAGGAGTGAAAAGCAATGCGGGTATAGGAGAGGCACTTGATATTACTCACAAGATTGCATCTCAGATAGGTGGTACAATTTCACTGGAAGCAACAGAAGGCGTTCTTCCTTCAGTCTCTTTGACCATGCCGCTCTCAGGATCGAATGAAGTAACCTATTTTTGATTCGAAAGTAAGACCAATCATCTACCGAAAACGGCCCTTAAAGTCTGAAGCTTAACCATTCAGGCTACAGAGTTTACATTTTTAAATAATGATGTGGCAGTGTAATCCTCTGGGCGATTGAAAGAGCTGCACCTGAACTTCATATAGCTCCTCTCTCAGCTCCTGAAAATCACCTGGTACCGATGACGAAGGGGTGAACATCGCGAGGCTGTCAACACCACGATCTTCCCTGAACTTTGATCGTAATTCAAAGATCTCCTCTTCGTATGGTGTGAAGAAGTACTCCAGCATCTCCTTGAAACTGACATTGACCGCCAGTTGAAATATCTCCGGCATTTCAGTTTCAAGACCCTCTAGCTCCTCCAGTGTGATGGTCTCGGTTTTCTTATCCTCATCTTCAGGTTTGCCCCCCTCTTCAGGCAGTTTAAACGCGGGCACCAGTTTCGCTATCTGATTATATGGCGTGTAGCCTTGAATAGCCTGTACTCCCTCAACAGGCTGTCCCGTAGAGATCGTAGCGGGATTTACAAAATGGTTAAGCATATATAGCTGAGGGTTATCGCTGACATGACCGGTTCCGGACAGTCACTTAAAATTGCAATTCGTTTCTGTTACAGCCTCCCTTGGAAGCAAATAAGATGCCGTTTTCCTGACCATTATCGGCCGCGCTCTATATCTAGTTAAAAAATGGTTTCTGGAGGAGTCGATTGTTCGGAAGTGGAATGATTTACGGATAAACAGAGGATTTTTCCGCTCACCCGGTTCCGATAATAAATGATGTGATTTGGTTTAAGAGTGCGGGGTTTGATTCCGATAAAGTGTGAAAGAGACAGATGCCGGATATCTCCTTTTCAGTGTCAATTTATTATTGCAACTGAAAAGACGGTACCGGTTCAAATAGGTTCAGATATAGTAATACGATATAGAGTGCCGTCTTTTCGGCTGGCAGCCTGTACTGTCTCCAATTCAAATACAGAAACGTTAAATGACAGGTTCATACATAACCAACTCGGAGTTCTAAAATGGGAAAAATCAAAGCACTCGTAGTGGACGACTCGAAAATTATGAGAAGTGCCGTGAAGCGTGCACTGGATCAGCTAATGCTGGCTGAATTCGACTATGTGGAGGCCATGGATGGTGAGGACGCGCTGGAGAAATTTAATAGCGAAGGCGATATCGAAATCATGTTCGTGGATTGGAACATGCCAAAGATGACCGGTGTGGAATTTTCAAGGGCAGTTCGAGACCAGGGCGGTAATGACCATATACCCATCATTATGGTGACGGCTGAAAAGTCGATGGGTAAAGTGGATAAGGCGCTGAATGAAGGCGGTGCCAACGAATATATAACCAAGCCGTTTACGGCTGATAAAATGGCCAAAACCATCGGCCGATACATCGATGAAGATGGACAGATGGTAACTGATTCCGCAGATGAGGAGGAAGGGGAATCGAAAAGTTTCTTTAAAAGTATTCTTAACTCATAAACCTACGCGGACAGATGATCCCAGAAAAATTAGACGAAGTAAAAAAGATTCCGGCAGAAATTACAGAGCTGGTGAAAGAGTCTGTAATCAACACCTTTGCATCCATTAGCGGAGAAGAGCCGGCGTTCGTGCCTACTAACGGGGATTCGGGTAAGCTGAACGGTATTATTGGAAATATAGCCGTATTCAATCAGAAACATACACTCTCTCTGATGCTTGTGCTGCCAAAAGATACGGCGGTAGGTATTTCAGAAAACTTTATCGGGATGGAGCTTCCTTTCGAAAGCGATGATATGGGCGACCTGATTGGTGAGATTTCAAATATTCTAGCCGGTGATGTAGCTGCCAATATTGAGAAGGTGGGATTCAGGGGGCAATCCTCCCTGCCAACAGCGACCAGGGGAAGTGATTTGACGCTGTTCATGCCGTCGAAGCCTCCCACCGAGAAGATGAAATTCCAGGGTGGAAAAGGGGAGTTCTGGCTTAATATGGCCCTGAGCGAATCAAATTAAAAAGTTCATTTATAGAAGAAAGGCTGAATCATGAGTGGCAAAAACAAACAACATCTTAACGACCTTGAAGAGATCATTCGCCTTCTGGCCGATGTATGGCCAAACGACCTTGAGAATGTAGCGTTGGCAGGGGCAAAATTTGAGGATGTGATAGAGGGGTTTAGCGAAAATGTTGGACAGCTCCAGAAGCTGATTGATCTGGCATGGCAGGGACTCCGTCATCTCTATGAGAAAGATGCCTACTTCATGAGAGTAAAGACTGCCACAATGATGGCGGTGAACTCGATTCGCGAATATGTACTTAACGATGGGGACCTGCAGGTGGAAGAGTTTGAGCGCGCCTGCAGCGAACTGGATAAGGCCCTCACCGGAGATGGGGAGTCGGCCGACACGGTTGTGGAGCTGGGCGAAGAAGTTGCTGAAAAAGTAACGAACAAAGATAAGCAGACAACCGGAAGTCTGGATGATGCGGCATCACTTCTGATGAGCATCGATGAAAAGAAGCCGGAAAAGGAGCAGATTATACAGCTTAACTCTCTGCTTAAATATCTTGCACAGACCGAAGAGGTGGCGGTTGCTGAACACATTGCCAAGGCGTTGAAAGCGCTCGATGGCAGCAGGGGTTGGCTTGGGAAAGTTTCCGGACACCTTGAGGATGCCATCAATGAGGGGAGTGGAGATGATTGGGATCAATCGGAACCGGAAGAGATATCAGGTTCTGCACCAGCTTCTGCAGATAGTGCCGAAAAACCGGCTAATGATTCATCTGAAACCCATTTTATTATCCCCCAGGATGTGGAAGAGGGGATGGTTGGGGAGTTCGTAACCGAGTGCTCCGATCTGATTGAGACAGCTGAAAGCACACTTCTGGATCTGGAGGAGCGGCCAAATGACGATGAGCTGATCAATACCATTTTCAGGGCGTTCCATACAATTAAAGGCACGTCGGCATTTATGGGCTTCGACCCAATCTCCGAGTTTACCCACTCTGTAGAAACACTTTTGAGCATGGTTCGCGAGGGAGATCTGCCATTCGACCGTACCTGTGCCGACATCAACCTGAAGTCGATCGACATCATCAAGCAGATGCTTGCTGTGGTTGAAACTGCCGGTCCGGGTGATCCTCTGCCAAAACCGCAGGGTTATGACGCTCTGATGCGTGTGCTTCATAAGATTTGTGAAGAGGGCGCCACGCCATCCGAAGAGTTTGATAAAGAGCGCGATGAAATTTATAAGGAGACTTCCGTAGCTGAAGAGGTGACCGAGGAGGGAGCTGCAGAGGCTTTACAGCCCGGTGGTGATGGAGCACAGGCTTCCAAGTCGGAGGCTGAGTCTACGGTGCGAGTTAATGTGAGCAGACTCGACAGGCTGATCGATATGGTTGGCGAACTTGTGATCGCACACTCGGTGGTAGCGCAGGATGACGCTATTTCCAAAGATGCCGAACTGCTTAAGAAGGTCAATCACACCAGTAAGATTTTGAGAGAGCTTCAGGATACAAGTTTGACGCTCAGAATGGTGCCGTTGAAAGCCACCTTCCACAAGATGAACCGGTTGGTTCGTGATCTTGCCAGAAAAGCGGGTAAGAAGGTGAAGTTCTCTACAGTAGGAGAAGACACCGAGATCGACCGGAATATGGTGGATGTAATTAATGAGCCACTTGTGCACATGCTCAGAAATGCGCTTGACCATGGGATTGAAGACCCTGAGAAAAGGGCAAAGAGCAAGAAGGCGGAAACAGCCAATATCTGGTTACGCGCTTTCCAGGAGGGTGGAAAGGTTGTAATTGAAATTGAGGATGATGGCGGGGGAATCGACAAGGATGTGATTCTCAACAAGGCGATTGAAAAAGGGCTTGTGGACCCTGAGAAAAAACTGACCGACAGTGAGATTTACCGCCTTATTTTCCTGCCCGGCTTCTCTTCGAAAGATCAGGTTACAGATCTCTCGGGTCGGGGAGTGGGTATGGATGTGGTTCGCAGAAATATTGAGCAGCTGCAGGGTAAGATTGAAGTTACCTCAGAGCTGGGTAAGGGAACCAAAATTTCGATCGAACTGCCTTTTACTCTGGCCATTACCGACGGAATGCTGGTACGTGTTGGTGAGCAGAGATTTATTGTACCTACCATCAACATCGACATGACGTTTCGGGCCGAAGAGGATGATCTCTACACCGTTCTCGGGAACTCCGAACAGGTTTCATTCCGCGGAAAATCGGTGCCGGTTATTAGGCTGCATAAACTATTCAGTATTGAGGGGGCGACCGAAGATCTGCTCAACGGCACTCTGCTTGTGATCAAAAACAACAACAAGCGCTATGCACTGCTTGTGGATGAAGTGATCGGGCAGCAACAGCTTGTGGGTAAATCGATCAACATGATGGTGAAGATGGAGCACATCTCCGGTGGAGCCATTCTGGGCGACGGACAAGTAGGGTTGATACTTGATACCAATGCCCTCATGCTTAATTGAGCATTTTGAAAAAAGCGGGCAGCTGAAGCAGTTTGCCCGCCATTCAACCCAAACTGCAGAGAGAGCAACACGATCTGCATAGCTGAAGACTTATTGAGGAGACAGATTTGAATCAGGAAGTAACCGAATATCGCCCGCTCGCCAAAATGGATCTGAGTGCATCAGAATTTCAGACCGTAAAAAACCTGCTCTATGACTATTGCGGCATCGACCTCCACGAGGGGAAGCAAGCATTGGTGCGCGCACGGTTAATGAAAAGAATCAGGGCACTGAGAATGGGTGGTTTTGAAGAGTATCTGGATTATGTGCAGAGTGAAGAGTCCGGCGCCGAATTTCTTTCGCTCGTGGATGTTTTGACCACCAATAAGACCAGCTTTTTTCGTGAGAGCCAGCATTTCGATTTTATCAGAGACCGTGTTCTGCCGGAACTTGGAGACCGTCCGGTAAAATGGTGGTCGGCCGGCTGCTCTTCGGGTGAAGAACCGGTGAGTTGTGCAATCACACTGATGGAAGAGCTCTCTTTAAAAGCCAGAAAACAGTTTAAGATTCTGGCCACCGACATCTCCAGGGATGTACTTCAGGTTGCAAAATCGGGAGAGTACCCACCCGAAAAAATAGCTGGTGTGCCGGATTATATACTCAGAAAATACTTTACCCCAACAGGTGACGGATATCAGGCCGTGAAAAAAGAGATCTTTGATATGATCACCTACGGTCGACTCAATCTTACGGAGCCATTTCCTCTAAAGGGTCCGTTTCACGTCATTATGTGTCGCAATGTGATGATCTATTTCAATCGGCAGACACAGCAAGAGATCATATCCAAATTTTACGATCTACTGGAGCCGGGTGGGTATCTCTTTTTAGGCCACTCTGAAAGCGTAACCGGAGATAATCCCGGTTTGGTAAATGTTAGTCCTGCAGCCTATCAAAAGAAGTAGGGAGGCTGAATGAAAACAGTAGTAGGAGTTAGTGAGCTCAGGGTATCCAACGACCTCTCAGAGACGATCATAACCTATGCACTCGGGAGCTGTCTTGGAATCGTTATGTACGATCCGGAGGAAAAAGTGGGCGGGCTTCTTCATGTGATGCTGCCTCTATCGAAATCGGACCCGGAGAAGGCGGAAAAGAGGCCCGCAATGTATGTGGATACGGGTGTTTCTCTTCTGCTCGACCGACTCTACGCGTTGGGTGCAGAGAAGAAAAACCTGGTTATTTCAGTGGCGGGCGGTGCCAGTATGAAGCAGAGCGAACAGGAAGACTATTTTAAAATAGGTAAACGAAATTTTGTGACGCTCCGAAAACTGCTCTGGAAAAACGGCTATATGATAAGCAGTCAGGATGTTGGTGGCAGCAAGTCTCGAACAATGGAACTATGCATGGAGAATGGGTTGGTAACGATCAATAAAAAACCCATGAAACAGAGCAGCAGCTCCGGTACAAAAACAATGGCAAACAGATTCGGGTAGACAGATATGAGGCAAAATATATTAATAGTGGAAGATTGCTCGGTAATGCGTCTGATTATCATGCGCACGCTCAATCTGAGCGAAATCGAAGTTGGTGAGATCTACCAGGCAGAAAATAGTCGAGAAGGGCTTGAACTGCTCAGGGAAAATAAGGTTGATCTGATCATCGTGGATATCAATATGCCGGTGATGGATGGGGCAGAGATGCTCGAGGTTCTGAAAACAGATCTTGAGACCAAATATATACCTGTGCTTACGATTACTACCGAAAGCAATGATAAGCGTATTGAGCTGATCTCCTCTATGAGCAGCAACGTACTTCATAAACCATTTACGCCTGAAATTCTGAAACGGGAAATTCTCAAGCTGATGGTGAATTGAGCCGATAAGGTCTAGTAACTATTCGTCATTAGCGCCGGATTGTACTGCAAGTTCAATTAATTTTTTAAGAAAAGGTATCATCAATGAAAAGAAATATTCTGATAGTGGAAGACGACCCGACGATGCGCGTCGTGATAAAACGAACGCTAACCGAGAGCGGGTTGGAGATATGTGAAATTTACGAGGCCGGTAATGGCCAGGAAGGACTCGATATGCTGGGCGAGTTTGAGATTCACCTGATGCTGGTTGATATCTATATGCCTGTGATGGACGGTATGGAGATGCTGGACCACGCTGCAGACCATCCGGACTTTCGAGATATTCCGGCGGTGGTGATTTCGACAGAAAATGATGAAAACCGAATCGATGCGATTTTAAGACGGGGGATGGGTTTTGTTCATAAGCCTTTTACGCAGCAGCTGCTCGAGCAGACAATTGTTAAACTCGACAACCGATAGCCATGAGTGCACCCTACGCAGAAAGAATACACGATATCGCGGTAAACACATTCGAAATTACCTGCTACATGTTTCCGCTTGAGGAGTGGGAATTGGAGGAGGGTGATGAACTTTCCCGCCCAGATGGATCTATGCGATCAATAGTCCGGTTTGATGGCGCTGCAGATGGAGCTATGGTGATCTCACCTTCTGGTGAACTGCTTGAAGCGATTGCTGAAAATATGCTTGGTTCTGATGAGACCGACCGTGAACTGAGAGAGGGTGCTCTTTGTGAAATCGCTAACATCATCTGTGGAAATACCGTACCCCTCTTCGCCCGAAATGAGAATATCTGCTACATTCGACCGCCAAGAATTGCTGAACCGGATGAAAATACGGACGAACTCTTTAGCAAAATGAACAAAGAGTCGCTGGACGTATTGCTGGACGAGGGGATAGCCGAGATTACCATTTACTACTCTGAGCAGGAGGAGGGATGATAAAGGTTCTCGTTGTAGATGACTCTGCGCTGGTACGGAAAGTTCTCACTGAAGAGCTGGGCAAGCAGCGTGATATTGAGGTAGTGGGGGCAGCCATGAACCCATACGTGGCGCGCGATATGATCGTGAAGCTGAAACCCGACGTAATTACCCTCGATCTGGAGATGCCACGCATGGACGG